>CAZRXY010000075.1:0-26623 GCA_964604155.1 uncultured Candidatus Cloacimonadota bacterium
ATTAGTCGTCACCATTGCGAAGGTCATTCGACCATTCGCAAGTGAGAAGATGAAAAGCTGGAGCTTTCCGTTCCCAGGGTAAAGAAACTGGCATACCCCCGAAATTAATTCAAAAAGTGGAAATAATGATCAAGAAAACAATTAGTCGTCACCATTGCGAAGGTCTTTCGACTATTCGCAAGGTAACTTAGATTGTTGATAACCTCCCAATTGAGACCTCCTGGATGTGCGTTAGCTCTTTGGGATGGTCGACCAGGGATAATACAACCTAATACTTTATTTCCCAGTTAATTAGAACTTCGATAAATTTAAAAAACAGGGGGATGCCAAATTTAAGCTCTACTATTTTATCAGCCAACAAGCGAAAAGCCCATCTGGCATAGCTTTCTGGTGGCTCACAACAACATAATGCAATTAAATATGCTTCAAGGTCACCATCAAATTTCTTTATGAATATTCTCTTTGTCTTACCTGGATATAGGACAGCTTCAAATCCCTCCTCAACGAATTTTTCCTTTACTCTATCTATGGTTTTCATACTCATTCGCACTATTTTACTGATTATTTCATTTGTAAACTTCTTAGAGCCATGCGAATTATCGCAATTCAGCAGTATCAGTGCGTTCTTGACGCGAGTGGCGGGGTGTGTTCCCTTATTAACTTTAGTATTAAGCTCTTTTCTTTCTTCTTCTATTAATGTAACTTAATACATTATCATAATCACCTCACTTTATTATGAGACGATTATAAATTATCCTTACGTCATGTCAAGCATGACATGACACTAGTTTGTGTTTACAATTGGGATGAATATGGAGCTTTCGTAACCGGAGAGTTGGTTGCCACGGGGGTCTTTTGCCTCCAGTTCAATACGGTAAGAATTAAAATTTTTCAGGTTTGTAAAGGTTTGGAAGGTGAATACTTCATGATCACCGCTCACGGCTTTGAGAGGGTATTGCAGTCCGGTTTCAGTTTCGGTCAGCCAGGCTTTGGCATCTTCGCGGAATAGGACTTTACTGAAAGTGATTTTAATTTCGGGTTTCAGGCTGTTAACGGAGGCGCCGTCTCGTGGTTCAATTTTAATGACTTTTGGTGCAGAAGTATCTTTTTTTGTGATGCCACTGAAGACGAGTGAGTCAATGAGTGTTTTATTACCTTTTTTATCTTTAGCGCCAAAGACCAGGATTTTGTAATCTACAGTATCCATCTCAGCGGTAAAGATTTTCACTTGATCATTTTTTTGTCGCCAGCGTTTTATTCTCAGGGCGAAGCTTAGAGAATCTGTGAGCAGGTGGACAGTATCCAGGCTGACAATATTTTCATCAAAAACCAGATCAATTTCGTCGATAAAGACAGGTATCACACTTTTGAGGGCAGGTGGATTAGAGTCTTCGTAAACCAGAAAAAAGTCAATATTAGCGAGTGGTTGTGCTTCGACAAGAGCTTCAGCGAAGGGTTCACTTTCGACATCCAGTCGGTTATTTTTATTTTTATCAATAAATGCTCTCAGGAAGTGTTTGCGATTATCAAGGCTGTCAAAGGAATAATTTTCCGAGAATCGTCTGGTAGAGATCAGAGTAGAATCTGCGGTAAAAAGGCTCACTCTCACTTCGCTTGAGCTATCCTCGATATTTTCAAACGTAAAGCTGCCGGAAATTCTGTGATCGGTAAAATTTCCTTTTGCCCAGGTGAAGTTATATTGTTTATCCAGGGGGTTATTACGAAAGCACCTGATTTTATCGGAGAAAGTGAAAAGGTAATTAGTGTCATCCATTAAAGTTTCGCTGATATCAATGATCAAAGTGTTGCCGTCCCAGCGATAGCGTTTGGAATCAATTTTGGGGAAAATTTGCAGACCGGTGGCAAGACTTGCCAGGTCCATAGGTTTTGAGAAAGTGATTTCCAATTGCTTGCCTGTGATATCGGTAAATTCTGGTGGGTACACGGTTATGATAGTGGGTTTTTCAGAATCTTCGGGACCTCCGGTGGCAGCTTCTTTATTTCCGCAACTGGTGAGCAGCAAAATCAGTAGTAGTAAGCTAAAAGCCTTTTTCACGCAGCCATTCCTGAGATATCTTTTTATTGTTTTGATTATTTAGATAGCGGATCACATATTTTCCTATAATGTCAAATTCGATATTAGCATAATTTTCTATTCTGAGAAGATTAGTTTCATTAGCAGTATGCGAGATAAGAGCGACGGCAAAACGAAAATTTTCGAGTTTTGCGATTGTGAGGCTAACACCATTGATGGCAATTGAGCCCTGCCAGGTCACGAAGTTCTGGAATTTTTTTGGCAATTCAAACCAGAGATACAGGGTGTCGCCTTTGTATTCCTGAGTTTCTATTCTGCTGATGCAATCCACATGACCCTGGACAAAATGACCGTCCAGGCGGGCATTAGCAGAAAGTGCTCTTTCGAGATTGATTTCCTCATTAATCTGCCAGTAGCGGATAGTGGTTTTATCGATCGTCTCATGCATTGCTTCCAGCTTAATATTATCTTTATTAAAATCTATAACAGTAAGGCAGGCTCCATTGCAGGCGATGCTGTCGCCGATTTTAATCTGATTATTTATCTTTGAGCAGTTAATATCAAGATAGCGTTTGCCGCGGTGATCGAGATAACTTTGCAGCTTGCCGATTTCCTCAATTATTCCTGAGAACATAATTATTTACCGGCAGAATAACGGCGTTGCAGAGCGGTTTGCAGTGTCCTTGAAGTGGCATATTCCATATCGCCTCCAAAAGGCAAACCAGTGGATAAACGTGTGATGCTATTCACCAGGTCGTGCAATTGACTAACCAGAAAACTGATCGTAGTTTCGCCTTCTACGGAAGTGCTGAGTGCCAGAATAACTTCTTCCACGGGATAATCGGCGAGAAATTGTTTTAGAAGAGGAAAATTGATATCATCGGGACCAATGCCGTCTATAGGAGAGAGGAGATTGCCCAGGACGAAGTATCTGCCCTTAAATTCATGAGTATTCTCGATGGAATAGGCATCTTGAGTGTGTTCTACCACGCACAGCACTTGCTGGTTACGCAGATCGTCGCGGCAAAATTCGCAAACTGGTTCATCAGTCAGCAGATTACAAATAGGGCAATTTGAGAATGAATTCACCGCCAGAATAATGGATTCGCCAATAGCCTGAGCATTTTCACGAGGCATACTCAATAAGTACATAGCCAGCCGGGTGGCGGTTTTTTCTCCAATACCGGGCAGTTTCTTGAGGTTATCCTTTAAGCTTGTAAAGGTTTCGGACAGCATGGTCTAAAACAATCCTGGAATCTTCATATTGCCTGGAATAAATTTTGACATTTCTTCTTCAGAGCTTTTGGAAATTTTTTGGTGAGCTTCGTTGACGGCTGCCAGAATAAGGTCTTCCAGCATTTCCACATCAGCAGGGTCGATTACTTCTGGGTCAATTTTTATCTGAACCAGTTCATTGTGACCATTCATTTTCACAGTAACCATCCCGCCGCCGGCACTTGCTTCCACTTCCTGCTTTGCCAGATCTTCCTGGGCTTTCAGCATCTGTTCCTGCATCTTCTTTGCCTGCTTCATCAGGTCATTCATACCTTTCTTGCCACCTGGATACATAGCATTCTCCTTATATCTTTTGATAGGCAAATAATTATGCCATCACAATACCAGTCAACTATAAATGTAATTCCTCCTGGAGATATTGCCTGGCGTGTCGTATCGTTCTATAAAAAATCCCCGTAAACAGCCGGGGATTTTATTTAGTTTTAATTATGATATGCTGGAGAGTGAAGTAGATCAATCATCCATATTTAAGATATCATCGATGAGCTGATCATCGGTGAGAAACGGCAGAGTTATCTGTCCATTTCCAGCGTGCTTTTTATTCCACTGGGAGGCAGTTTGCAGAGCGGGATCATTTCGAGCCCAGCTTCTTCGGGCTACCCCGCCCATCACGTCCCAACTGAGAGCATTTTTAATCACTTTATCAGCGTGAGCGGAGCCGTCCAGCAATAAGCCAAACCCTCCATTTGAAGCGCGTCCAATGCCCACGCCGCCGCCATTATGCAGCGTAACGAGCGTCATACCGCGGGCGATATTACCACCCCAGCACTGCACGCTCATATCTGCCGTAGTGCGGCTGCCGTCATAGATATTTGCGGTTTCACGGAAGGGTGAATCTGTGCCGGAAACATCGTGATGATCACGTCCCAGCAAGACAGGACCAATCAAATTGCTACGCACCATTTCGTTAAATTTCAAGGCAATATTCATTCTGCCTTCTTCATCGGCATAAAGGATGCGGCACTTTGTGCCAACAACCAGTTTATTTTCTTCAGCAGAAGCGATCCAGTGATGATTATCACGGTGCAAAGAGCTAAGCGATGGATCAATGCAGTGCATAGCAGCCTGATCTGTGAGGTGCAGGTCTTCATTTTTTCCGGAAAGACAGACCCAGCGGAAGGGGCCAAAGCCTTTATCGAAGCAAAGTGGACCCATAATATCCTCTACATAAGAGGGCCAGATGAAGCCTTGTGATGTATCAATTCCATTGGCGGCGATATCTTTTGCTCCGGCATCGAAGATAGATGCCATAAAGCTATTACCATAATCCCAGAAATATGAGCCTTTGGAAGTGAGATTTTTTATTACGGCATAATGACGCAAGAGCGAAGTATCCACGAGTTCTTCAAATTTCTCAGGGTTTTTCTTGATCAGTATTCTCCCTTCATTAAAGCTAATGCTGGCGGGAGTGTAACCTCCTTCATACACGGCATGACATGAAGTTTGGTCGGAAATAAGTTCTGGTATAACATTCTGATTATCAAGAAATTCCAGGAGGTCGACTACATTACCGTGGTAGGCAATGGAAACTGCCTTTCCGGCTTTGCGGTATTCCTGCATCCATAGGACTATCTGGTTTAGATCAGAAGAAACCAGATTAACCCAGCCCTGAGAGTGGCGTGTTTTTATGCGGCTTTCATCTACTTCGGCGATCACTCCAATTCCTCCGGCAATTTCCACAGCTTTTGCTTGAGCTCCGCTCATGCCTCCTAAGCCGGAAGAGACAAAGTAGATGCCGGAAATATCCTTATCATCGGGAATACCCAGATATTTTCTACCTGCATTGAGCAGAGTGATATAGGTGCCATGCACAATACCCTGGGGACCGATATACATCCAGCCGCCGGCAGTCATCTGACCATAATTGGTGCAACCCATGGCAGCAAGTTTTTTAAATTCGGCAGGATTATCCCAAGATCCTACCAGAAGACCATTTGTGGAAATAACTAATGGTGCTTCTTTGGAAGAGGGGAAAATTCCTACAGGATGTCCTGAGGAGACTACCAGTGTCTGGTCTTCCTTAATCACTTGCAGATATTTTTTTATCAATTGATACTGCATCCAGTTCTGGCACACCTGACCGGTTTCCCCATAGGTAACCAGTTCATAAGGATAAAGAGCCACATCAAAATCAAGGTTATTATCAATATTCACCTGAAGAGCTCTGGCGGCGAGTATACCTTTATACTGATCAACCGGTTTGCCATTAATTCTGCCTTTGGGTCTCCATCTATAGCCATAAATTCTGCCCATGGAATTAAGTTCCTGCAAAAATTCCGGTGCTGCGACGGAGTGCAGCTCTTCCGGGATATAGCGTAGAGCATTTTTTAGGGCTAATTTAATTTCAAATTTATTGAGAGAAAGACTGCGGTCTGGGGCGCGTCTTATACCGGGTTCAAAGGTGCCTGCTTCAGGCAGAACATTGTCCAGCTTTATCGTCATAGAGCTGGCGATAGTATTATTATCCATAAAAACTCCGAGAAGGTCTATTTTTTTCTATATCTTGCTTTTCGCTGGTATTTAGACTTGCGAGGCTGGGTGGAGACAGGTTTTTTGGGCGTAATCTTGTCCTGGATGAGATGAGCATCAAAATTGGAAAACAGGTTAAGATTTATAGCTTCTTCCAATTTATTTACAATCTCGAGAGAGACTTGATTATCCGGATCATTAATCTCAGTTTGCAGGCTGAATATTTTGAAAGGGAAATTATCAAAATGGCAGTCTGGGCAGGCTTTTAGAGATTCACAGATGATCAATGTCTGGGCAGTAGGACAGCTTGATTTTGCTTGCAGGGCAAAGTGCTCAAGTTTAAAGATATCATCGTAATCCGGATTTTTCCAGGCAAAGAAAAGCAGGAATGGGATGACAAAGGTGTTTTTTGTGAAATTCCGCTTGCCCAAAATGCGGTACTGATAATCCAGGCACAAGGTGAGAGACAAAGCTGGTGGCGTTTTATTACTGCGGATATCGGGAGAGGCAACAATTT
Source organism: uncultured Candidatus Cloacimonadota bacterium (assembly GCA_964604155.1). Lineage (GTDB taxonomy): Bacteria > Cloacimonadota > Cloacimonadia > Cloacimonadales > TCS61 > Stygibacter. The sequence continues at coordinate 6,318 of CAZRXY010000075.1, forward strand.
CAGTTGGGCTTTTTCCGGTCAGCAATAAATTATAATCAAATGATTGGAAATCCCATTTGATCCCCGTTTCCATGAGGATTGGCTGCCGCTTCATTAGAGCAGCAATTAGATCATAGAGATAATTCGGCGAAAAAACCGGTGAATCAGCAGCAAAACCTGTATTGCGCATCTTATTGAAAATAAACTTGCGGTTATGAAGAGATGCCAGAAACTGCGAGAGAGCTTCTGCAAGCTCCTGATTTGTGGCAGAAGTGCCCTCAGTGAGCTGCTGAAAGCTCTTCCACTTTAGTGAAATTTCACTAAGATACATCTTGTTGACAGGATTTTTCTCCTGCCTGGACAAGTCCATTAGAATCTTTGAGTAATACATAAATCCTCTTTTATTTAAAAATGCTACTTTAGCTTACACTGATGATTCAGTTTTTCAAATATAACTAACTTGTCAAGTATTAAAGGATTTTTTTTCTGGCATACCCTTGGAATTTATTTATGTGTCAGATATAATTTTATGGACTATATGGACACTATGGACATAATGGACATAATGGGCTCGGATAGAAACCTGTATTTTGGACGTAAATCCGCATCTATTTTTATTAGATTTCATTAATTGTCACCAATCACTGAAAAGTGTACCAGGTTTCTCATCGAAAATTTTATGTTGAATGAGTAGCCCAGTGCTTTTAGCTCGGGGTTGGCGATGCCCCCCTACACCTAATCGGGATTTATCCCTGGATTTATGTAGAAGACAAGTTGTTGATTGAAACTTTTGTCAGTCCATTTTTCACGCAATTTTTCGCAGTTTTATTGGGGAGGGGCGGTTTCTCGTTCACTGGTGCTGTGAGTTAAGAGACATTTTTTTTTGCTGAAGATGTACAATGAATTTCTCTTATACCTGATAATTAAGCAATTCGGAAGATTGCTTTGAGTGAGTTGTAAACATAGGCTGCAATCTAAAACATTGAGTTTACGCAATGAGGTGATGGTAATCTAAAATAGACAGGGGAAAGGTCTTTGTCACAAAAGAGAGCAGTCCATAAATTTTACAGTAGGAGAATAAAGTTGACAGAATAAACCATGAATTGTCAATGGGCACAAGAATTAGAGATAATGAGGGTTGTATGAATTCTGTAGTGGGGAATATATTATCAGAATACATCACGAGGGATTCACAATTAGTTGAGCAGGTGCTCAATATGCTGCAATCGGGTAATTCGGTTGTAGAGATAACCGGCGAGTCCGGCACGGGCAAGTCATTTGTATTTGAGAAACTCAATCAGGTATTCCAGCAGCGGCAGATAAATTTTAAGATCATGATTCCGCGGGTACTTGGTGGAAATCATTTTTATGATTTCATTCATCTGCTAACCGGAATGGGTAAAGATGAATATATAGCAATACTCAAGCGTGCAGAGCACTATGGAATCCGCAATCGTTACGATTTTTATTATTATTTTTCACGTCAGATAGAGGAGCTTGCATTAGAAACAGAGATAATAGTGATCTATGAATCTACCTATCTTGATGAATACACGCGAGAATTTATCCAATTTATCTTGAATTATCTTCCCGGTAAGGGTGCCAGGTATGTAATATTTTCTCAGGCATCTTGTTATCCCGATGCCTTTAACATAGATATGGCAGTTCCCACCCAGGAGGATATAGCGGGGATTCTATCGCATCTTTCGGCAGATGAGAGCAGCGAGTTCATAGCGGAAGCAGAAGTGATAGAAGGGGTATCTGCTCAGAATTATTATACACTTCAATATATACTGGAGCATTATTTTGATATTGATGTAAACAAGCTCAAGGTGGATGAACTGATAGATCGCAAGATAGACATGAACATAATCTATCAGGAGAGTTTTAAAAAATTAAATTCAGAAGAGCGGGATTTATTGATGTATATCTATTTACTGGATACTCATGCGAGCCGCAATCACCTGAATACGTTACTGAGTCGTAAAACCGCGAAAGCTATTAAGACATTATCAACCGAGCATATGATCCTGCAATTAAACGACAATTTTTATGTCCGCAAGGTGGAGCCGGTTCGAGATTATTTTGATAATCTGTCGGAGCAGGAGCAGCAGCGTTTGATAATGGCTGTCCAGAATCTTAGTGAGTATGATATATGCTATAATTTTGAAAAAAAGGAAAGAAGTGAGCAGGAACTATGCTTCAAATATCTTCATATTATTTGTGACCACAATAACCTCTTGAAATATTACAATCAATTACTCAAGGGTCATAGTGACAATGTGGAGAAAGTGGAAATTTTAAATAAGCTAAGTGAATTAAAAAAGGAGAACAGGGATTTTGATGAAGCAATAGAGATTTTGCGAGAATCGCTTAAGCTGGCGCAATCATTACGCCTTCCAATATACAATATTATATATGAATTAGCAGATTGCATGAGTAGTAATGGTAATTATGCGTTTGCTTTGGAGGTCATCAAAAAATATTCGCCGGAAGAGATCGACGATTATTGGCGGTGGAAAATAGTATTATTAAAGGCAAAACTATATATGCAGCAGGAAGATTTTGAAGAGGCTCTCATCGCTGAAGAAGAGGCATATCTGATAACTTCCCGGATAGATGACCACAAATTGAATATGCAGATGCGGGCAGAGACCAGAAAATTAAAAGGTTTAATCTATTACTACAGCAATGATTATGTGAAGGCACAGGCAATGTTTGAAGATGCCCTGAAATTATTTAAGACATCAGAAGACAGCAAGGGAACTGCGGCGGCGTATAACAATCTGGGAGTTTTGGCAATGTCGCAAGGTGACTGGAAAGAAACAGAGAACCTCTATCTTGAGAGTCTGCGACTGGATGAGGATAATTATAGTCTTAATGGCATATCTTTTGTATATAATAATCTTGGTTATCTTTTTGATGAAAAGGGAGATTACCTGAAATCGCTCTACTATTTGCAAAAAGCCTATGAAATCCAATTGTTGCTCAATGACCGCTATACAGTTGCTAATATATTGATAAATATTGGAGTGAATCACATGGATAACGGCAAATATCAATTAGCAGCGAATTCATTTCAGGAAGCGTTACAGGTTTCTTATAAATTAAACTATTATCGTCTGGAGATAGCCTCTCTTGATAATCTGGGAGTCTGCTATTTTCGCTGGGGCGATTGGACAAAGGCAATAAACTACTATAAAGATGCCATAAAAAAATCCAGGGAGAACAATTTTTTTGAGGGTTTATGCCAGAGTTATAATAATATAGGTGAATTATATATGCGTCGCGGTGAACTGGAACTGGCAATTGATTTCTATTCACGGGCGCGCGAGTTATTGCCAAAATTTAACGATGATTTCCAGAAGGCAGATCTTTATGGCAATCTTGGTCAGGCACTCACGTTGATGAATAAATTTTCAGAAGCCTATAGCTACCTGGTGCAAAGTTATGAATTCTTTAAATCTATTAATCAAAAAGATAAGATTATAGAAGGAGCTCTGGGTCATGCGCTTTACTTTATTCAAACCAGTAATATGGAAAGTGCTCAGTACTATGTGGAATATGCGATGAATCTGGCGGAGGAGCTTAATGATGAATTTCGTTTGGGTCAATGCTATTATCGTCTGGCATATCTTCATTTAAGTGAGCCTGATCTTGCCAGGCAGGAATTGGGTAAAGCAATAGAATACTTTAGAAAGACGAATAAGAATTTTGAATTGACAAAAGCGAATTATGAATATGCGAAATTGATAGCAGATAAGGGTGATTGGGAGCAGGCTTTGCAAATTCTGCACGAGAATAAGCAGATCGTGAAGAAGTTTTCTGCTATCAGATTTCTGGAAGAAAATGACATCCTCATTCAAGAAATACGCGGTAAGTTCAAGAACCAGATGCAGGAATCCAAGCAGCAGGAATCTTTGCTTAATCAATTTTATGAGATCACGCAGAAGCTTAATGATATCCACAACATAGAGACCGTTTTGCAAATTGCTATCAATAATATTGTGGAATTTGCCGATGCCGATGGTGGGATTTTGGCATTTTATTACAATAGCAGGGTGGAAAAGAACTGGGATTATCTCTATTACAGTGGAAACACTCCCAATGATAAAGATAATGATGCTCTTTTGGAAGTGATACAGGGCACTTATGATCTCAATGAAGGGATGAATCACAAACAGCCTCATTTTGCTCCCAGTTTTAATAATATTATTTCCTATCCTCTGACGATTCGTAACGAAAGAAAGGGCGTGATACTGCTATTTACCTGTTATGAGACACGCTATTTCAGCGAAAAAATAGTTAATCTGGTATCTGCTCTATGTAACCAGATCGTGGTGATAGTAGAAAATATTTCGATAGCCAATCTGCAAAGATCGCACGCCACTATTAGAGAAGAGCTGGCGCAGATCAGCGAATTTCCGGAAATCATTGGGAAAAGTGAAAGCATAAAAAAAATATTCCGCATGATAGATAAAATAAAAGATACCCCCACTACTGTCCTGCTGGAGGGTGATAGCGGTACAGGCAAAGAACTAATAGCCCGTGCTATCCACTTCAGCAGTAACCGCAGAAATAAGAAGTTCGTGGCTCAGTATTGTGGGGCACTAACGGAGACATTACTGGAAAGCGAATTATTCGGGCATGTGAAGGGCTCATTTACGGGTGCTACTTATGATAAAAAGGGATTGTTTGAGATTGCCAATGGAGGCACCTTTTTCCTGGACGAAATCGCCGATATCAGTTTATCTACACAGGCAAAATTATTACGTTTCCTTCAGGAGGGTGAGATCAAAAAAGTGGGTTCCACCGTTACGGATAAGCTTGATGTTCGCGTAGTATGCGCTACTAATGTGAGTCTCAAAGAAAAGGTGGATGCTGGAAAATTTCGGCAGGACCTTTATTATCGTCTGAATGTTATCCGTCTGCACGTGCCTTCATTGCGAGAAAGGAGAAGTGATATCCCTCTTCTCAGCGTTCATTTTCTCGATAAATACTGCAAAAAGATAGGCAAACATATCAATGGTATTTCAGAAGAAGCCTTGCGTTATCTGATACGCTATAACTGGCCAGGCAATATCAGACAACTGGAAAATGAGATCGAACGGGCAGTTACACTTGCGGAAGAAGATTCGCTGATCAATTCCTATGATCTCTCACCGGAAGTTTTCCACTATCAGGAAAATGAAGACACTCTCACGCTGCTGGAAGATAACTCTTTGAAAGCCCAGGTGGAAAGGCTTGAGCGTGATGTTATCCTTCAAGCTTTGGAGGAGACTGGTGGTAATCAGACTCAGGCGGCAAAAGTGCTGGGGATGAGCCGGCAGGGTCTTATCAAGAAAATCCAGCGTTATCGCGTAAGTAAGCAGGATGCAGAAGAAGCAGAAGAAGCAGAAGAAGAGCAATAGTATTGCCCTGGCAAATTTCAGTCGGGGACTAAAATTTATTGCTTTGGATATTGAAACCACCGGACTTGATGCGGAGCAGGATGAGATCATAGAGATAGCTGCCCTGCAATTTGAAAATGGTGAAATCGTAGATAAATACACTACCTTTGTAAAACCACGCAGTAAGATTCCTGCTTTCATAAAAAAATTAACCAATATCACCGACGAGATGCTGTCTTCTGGCATCCAATTAGAGCCGGCATTGCAGCAGCTTATCAAATTTATCAAGGATATCCCCTTAGTTTGCCATAACACAAGGTTCGATATTGAATTCATAAATACAAAGCTCCGCAAATCAGGCAAACCTCCTTTAAAGAATATCACCTATGACACTATGATACTTTCCCAGATTTATTTGCCTGATGCGGCGAATTATAAGCTTATAACTCTGGTAGAGTATTTTGATCTCCAACTTGCCGGGGCTCACAGGGCGATAAATGACGCAGAAGTTACAGGCAGGCTGCTACTTGAAATCATCGAATTTATCTTTGAGAATATAAATGTGAAAACAAATCATCTCTTGCTGGAGATGGCTGAGCTATCTCAGGAATATTCGGATTTGTCATCCATCCTCGGAAAGATAGTGGAAGAACAGCAAAAAAGTGCTCTTCTGGAAAAGCAATCGCCTCAGTATTCACTCACTGATCTTACATATATCAAAAATCGGGTTGAAAAAGATGAAGAACTTCCCCTGAGAGCCATTTTTGATCAGAATGGCACACTTGCCGGCGTGTTTCGTGATTATGAATATAGAGCAGGACAATTGCGAATGGCGGAAACAGTACAAGATGCTTTTCAGGATAAGAAACACCTCTTGGTGGAAGCGGGTACCGGAGTAGGAAAATCTCTGGCGTACCTTATTCCCGCTGTTCAATTCAGCCTCAAAAGCGAGTGTAGAGTGGTCATTTCCACTAATACAAAAAATCTCCAGGAACAATTATTCACAAAAGACCTGCCACTCCTCACAAAATGCCTGCCGGTTTCTTTTGAAGCTGTGCTCCTTAAGGGTCGCAGCAATTATATTTGTGAAAAGAAATGGCAGGAAGTGATGCAAAACTGGAGCAAGACTGCTGCTACCTGGGAAATTCATCATCTTATGCGGCTTATAGTCTGGAAAGAATTCACAAAAACCGGTGATATTGTGGAAAATAATGCCTTTGATACCGGCAGAATGAGTTCCACTTGGAAAAAAGTTGTTGCAGACCGCCATTTTTGCCGTGGCAGAAGATGCCCTCTTGCTGGCTCCTGCCACTTTATGAAGAAAAGAATGCTGGCTGAGAAAGCGAACCTGGTGATCATTAATCATCATCTCCTCTTAGCAGATGCTGTTATGGATAATTCGGCACTCGGAGAATATCCCGTACTGATCATCGACGAAGCTCATAATTTGCCTAATACTGCCCACACCGAACTGGGGTTCAGCCTAAGCTGGCCAGATATTCATAATTTCTTTCTTCATCTTTTTCAGATAAGAAAAGACTACCAGAGCGGCGAACTGATAGCCCTGAAAAAAGATATTCATTCCAGCAATCTGGATGCTCTCACGAAAGAGGCAATCACTAGGATCATAGATACATTAGTGAATATAATTGATGAATCACGCAAGATGTTTGAGCCGTATTTTTGGGAGATGGGCGAAATGGTGAGACTCTGCACAAAATACGGCAAGCTCAGCTATTTCAAAGAACCTGCTGAATACAAAGATACCAGACTCTATAGAGAGCCTGATTTCAGCTTTATCAGCCAGACAGAAAATCTGCTGAATTGCTTTGCAGCAATCCAGAAATCCGTGAAATATCTGGAATCTAATCTTAGAGGCATAGATAGCAGTAGATTGAGAAATTATGATCAGTATCTGGAAATGACAGAACGCGTGAAAGAAAGGATAACGGAATTTCACCAGCAAGTTGAAGCATTTCTGCAGCCGGATTATGATGCCAACGCCTATTGGTTTTCTCTCCTCAATATCTCAGATAGAGAATATCCCGCCGGCGTGCTTAATGTGGTGCCTCTGGATATCCAAAAACAGATGACGGAATATTTCTATGACAAAAAAGAAACGATAATCTTCACTTCTGCCACATTGGCAATCAGAGGGATTTTTAAGTATTATGAGCGTCGCATGGGGTTGAGCCTAACCGATAATAATAAAAAAATCAGGCTGGAAATCGTGGATTCTCCCTTTGATTATAATAAGCAATCTCTTGTGCTCAATACAGCCTACTTGCCCTTGTATTCCGATGCATATTTTTTCCCGCAATCAATCGAATTTATCTCGCAAGCCTGTCAGAGAGTTCCCGGAGGCACACTGGTGCTCTTTACCTCTTATGAAGATATGGATAAAGCCTATAAAAGACTGGCAGAAATTCTGCCTCAGGACGTGAATCTTATGATCCAGTCACGTTCCAGCTCCAGAACTTCTTTGCTGAAACAGTTTCAGGATGATGGCAAAGGCGTGCTTTTGGGGACAAGCTCGTTCTGGGAAGGAGTGGATGTGCCCGGCGAGGCACTCTCTCAGATCATTATTTATAAATTGCCCTTTCCTTCTCCCGGTGATCCGGTTGTGGAAGCCTATACTAAAAAATTGCTCCGAAATCATCAGAGACCCTTTGAATATTACACCCTGCCGGAGGCATTGCTCAAATACCGCCAGGGATATGGCAGATTGATCCGCTCAAAGAAAGATACCGGCGTGATTATTGTGCTCGATAACAGAATCGCCCGAAAACACGAGCGGTATGGAAAATATTTCGTTCAAACTATCCCTGCTACAACCGTTTTCTGCCGCGATTCCCAGGAAACCATCTCACGTATAACTGATTGGTTCCTCAAATACAAACTTTCCAGATAATCAAATACTTTTCAAACGAAGCAAACTGCAATAACCTTAAAAATTAAATAAAGAATCCCAGTCAAAACTGGCAGAATCCTCGTACCACTGGGGCCACAAAGTACACCATTGAGGTACACTGAAATCTCGCACCCGGTCACAACTGGGATGATATGGCTTTATATCAAGTACAGGCGTGCCATCGTCGGCATCTATATAAGCTATCCTGATTATGCCTTCCTCATGGTCTATTCCCAGAATCTGAACCGCCGTTAATCCGATAGGATTTGGTCTGAAGGGAGATCTTGTGGCAAATACCCCTATCTTGTCCGGGGCGTTTTTGTAAGGAGTCTTACATGATAAATGGCTTCTTCCTGCCGCATTATCATTTTTATCAAACCACCATAATACGTTGATGTGACTAAATCCTTCAAGCTCCTGTAATGCCGGAAGAAATTCAATATCGATCTTGATATAGTAACCATCTTTTCCCACCATCACCTTGCCTATCGGCTTAAGTACATATTCCTGATTTCCCATTATTCCTCCTGATTTTTTTGCCTTTATCCCAAATTATCCTTATTCTGTCAATCATACTGCAGGCATACCAACGAAATTTATTTGTAAGTTTGGAATATTGAACTTGTGAAGTTATTGGTCGTCACCATTGCGAAGGTCTAAAGACCATTCGCAAGGTAACTTAGATTGAAGAAGGGGCCTCATCCAAAACCTTTCGAATGGTCTCCAGACCTTCACATTGGTTGACTTTGACAACAATCTTTATCGTACTTCTCACTTTCCACTGGGTCTCAGCCCCTCCATCATTCATAATTCATAATTATCCCCTATCCCTGCAGGATGAATTAAGAGCCATGCACTGTAAAATTTTCGGGGGGGGGGCGAGATTTTAAAAAAAAATACTTTGACTAATATTTTAGTTTTGCGTATCTTGAGCTCAAAGGGGTGTGGGTAAATTGGCAAAAATGAAAGAGTCTCAGGATTTGAGGTGTCAAGTAGCGGCACAAGCTGAATTAGAAGCTGCTGGGATAATTTTAACGGAGGCTATCGGTGTCAATTTTGTCTCGATGAAAGCCTGCGATGTATTAGTGCAAAAAACGGGTGATAATATGAGGTGTATAGCGGGAGGGAATAAATGCAAAATAATAATCATAAACTAAGTCTTATTCGCACAATTTTTGTGATAATGATTGTAAGTGTATTTTTATTGATTCTATCGATCAGTATAATCACGATCTATCGTTCTCTTCATATTTACAGGCAGGAAGCAAAAATGATCCATGCCTCTTCTATGGAGGAGCAAAAAACATATATAAAGAATCAAGTAGAAAAAATCGCCTTCTATGTGCGGCAGATGATCTATTATAATGAGCAGTTATCTGGTTCTCAGAAATTGGCAAGTGCCCAATTGCAGGATATGGTGCTCAATGTGCTGGTGAATCTCCGTTATAATAGAGAAGGATACTTTTATGGCAGCACCTATAATGGTGACCCGCTTTTCTCTAACGGAGTTATCACCAAAGGCACTGAATCCGTCCTTGGTCTAACGGACCCCAACGGTGTAAAAATAATTCAAGGACAACTTAAGGCGATTGACAAGCCAGAAGGTGTATTCCTGGAATATTATTGGAATAAACTCAATGAAACAAAGCTTTCTCCCAAAATCACCTATACTATAGCCCTGCCGGAGTGGAACTGGATTCTCGGCACCGGCGTATATCTTGATGATGTGAACAAAATTATTGAAGATGCCAGATATGATCTTCAGAAAAAACTTTTCCGGCAGATAAATGAATATATCCTGCTCCTCCTTTTATATATCCTTATCAGCTATATGATCATAAAAAAAGTATCGGCAAAAATAAAAAACAATATCAATTCTCTTACGGAATCTTTCATCAGGGCTGCCGATAATTATGAAACCATAAACCTGGAACAATTGAACTATCCAGAATTTATAAGTATCGCCAAAGCTGCCAATACAATGATTGCCAGAAGAAAAGCTATAGAAGAAGCTTTGAGCCAAAGTGAGCACAAATACCGTCAGCTTATAAACACTACCTCAGAAGGATTCTGGATGCTGGATGCCCAGTTAAATATCATCGAAATAAATGATTCTTTTGCCCAGATGATGCAAACCTCACGCGATGATCTTCTGGGACAGACACCTCTGGAATTTATGGACAAATCTAATTGCGAAAAATTTAAAAAAATATACTTCACAAATGGTGAACACCACCACCACCACAGTTTCGAAATAGAACTGATAAAAATTAATGACGAATCTCTGCCCTGCTTTGTGAAAGCCACAAAACTTTACGATGATAATCATAAATGGTATGCCACTTTTGCCTTCCTCACAGATATCACAGACCGCAAGAACTACGAACAAAAGCTCAATAAATACCGTTTCCACCTGGAGGAAATCGTTCAAGAAAGAACCGCTGACCTTGAAATAAAAAATAAAGAACTGCAAAGATACAACAGACTCTTTGTAGGACGCGAATTCCGTATAAAGGAACTTAGAGAAAAAGTTAAAGCTCTTGAAAAAGAGCTCGCGAAAAACTAAATCCTTTATGAACCTGGGGTAAGACACAGGTATTCTGAGAGAATCCACTATGAATAGGTAAAAAAACTATCTTTACTTAGGAGACACAGGAACTATTACGCCTGCAATAAAGCCGAAGTATGCAGGACGATTTTGGTGGATAATCTGCATATCAGGTTGAGCAATATTCCAAATATTTCAGAAAGAGACGGTTTTTTATTTGACAATTGTTAGCGTGATCTTGATATTCAGTATTGTTAATTGCAGCGAAGATATTTTTTGAAAAGAGGAATAATGAGAAAGCAATAAACAGGAGGAAAGATGAAAATATTTAGAAAGAGAATGATGATATTAGTTTTTGTGCTTAGTTGTTTGATGTTTGCGGAAGTGCGAGAACGTGGCTGGATGGAGCAGGCTACAGGATTCGGTGAGAATTTTTATAGTGTGAGTTCTGCTAATTCTTCAGAAAGCTGGATGGTTGGTGATAATGGATTATTAATCTATACTGCAGATGCAGGTGAGACCTGGAGCCAGCAAATTTCCGGAGTAACGGAAACCTTATGGGGTGTATCATTTTGTGACGAAAATAATGGAACGGCTACGGGCAATGGTGGGGCAATAATCCATACAACAAATGGTGGACAAACCTGGAATGTTGTACAGGATGGCTGGTGGATCACCTTTTATGGGGCAGATATGTTTAATGAAAACATAGCCCTTGTCGCCGGGCAAAACACAATAATGGCACCGCTGGTAACCTTCACGACTAATGGCTGGCAGACAATGGAAAGCTGCACTTATTATCTGGAGCCTTCACCGGGAAACATGCATGAAGGCATGGCCAGAGATATTGTATGCCTTGCAGCGGATATCTGGTTCACTGCCAATACTTCATGGCAGGGCGAGGGAGCGATCGCCCGAACTACAAATGGGGGTGATAGCTGGGAGACTATTCACTGGACAAATAATGCCCTTACAGCAATCCAATTCCCTGATGCAGACCATGGGTTTGCCGTTGGAGACGGCGGCATAATTCTATCGAGCAGTGACGGAGGAAACACCTGGGCGGAAAGCTATATCCCCGGAGCAGGATTACTGCATGATGTGCATTTTATTGATGCAGCTACAGGCTGGGTTTCAGGCGATAATGGATTTATTGCTAAAACAGAAGATGGCGGGATTAGTTGGGAGATGCAGGATACTAATATATTTTCTGAGCTTACAGGTATCCATTTTGTAGATGAAACCAATGGAAGAGCCAGCGGCTTTTATGGCGTTACGCTATATACGACAACGGGTGGCAGTCAGGATGGTATGATTGCCGGGACTGTTACTTTGCAGGAGGGAGCAGGAAACCTGCAGGAAGTGGAAATTTCTATTGATGGCACAATTGTGCAGCCGGACAGTCTTGGAGAATATTCTGTTATCCTCGAAGAGGGTATCTATGAAGTTACTGCCAGCCTGGAATACTATACTTCTCAGATTATTGAAGATGTAGTCGTAGTAGCTGGTGAAACCACTGCCGGGATTGATTTTGTTTTAGATTGGGTTATGGTGCTTAATCCTCCTCAGGGATTGGAAATTGACCCTTTTACCGGAATTATTAACTTCTTGCCCCCAATTTACTATCCCGGGACAGTACTTATTGGCTATAATGTGTATCTGGATAATGAGCTATTGGCTATGATCAATGATCTTTCCTATGAACTCTATGGGCTTGAAAACGGAACTGTATATACCGTAGGGGTTTCTGCCGTTTATGAACAGGGCGAATCTGAGATGATCACAGAGCAATTTATCTATCTTGTTAATAACAACGATGAATCCAATTTAAAGCTATGCTGCTTTATAAATAATTACCCCAATCCATTCAATCCTTCCACCACTATTGAATTTATGACTGATATAGATTCCCACACAGCCTGCATAGTTATATATGATGTTAAAGGTAGAAAAGTAAAATCGCTGGTCGTTGATCCAGCCAGTTCATTTGAGGGTATCTATAGCGTTGTGTGGAATGGCACCGATGAGTGGGGAAAGGCAGTGAGCTCGGGCATTTATTTTGCCAGATTGATTTTGGCGGAAACAAACACCAAATATATTCATAAGATGCTGATGATAAAATAGTAAGAGCTGGTATTCGAGAGATGTTTACCGGCACTGAACAACATATTTTGCCATAAAATAAAAAAAATCTTGACGTGTTATGGTGTCTTAGTAGATTAGGACAGCAGGTAGGGGGACGAAGTTATTAAGAAAGAAAAATAGATGATTATAAATGGAGGTTAGGATGACAGTGAGTTTGAGGATTGAGAACTTAAGCAAGACTTACGGTGGAGAAGTGAGGGCATTGTGCGATGTAAATCTGGAGATAGGGGCAGGAATGTTTGGATTATTGGGACCAAATGGAGCGGGTAAATCGACTTTAATGCGGATAATAGCGACGTTACAGGAGCCGGATTCGGGAACAATAACCTTTGGCGAATTCGATGTTGTACGGCAGAAAGAAGAAATTCGCCAGCGTCTTGGATATTTACCTCAGGAATTTGGTTTTTATCCAAAGGTGAGTGCCTGGGATATGCTGGATCATTTTGCATCATTAAAGGGGATATCGAGGCGGAAAGAGCGAAGGGAGGCATTGAGTTATTTATTTGAGCGGGTAAATTTATATGAGCACCGCAGGAAGAAGTTGGGGGGTTATTCCGGTGGAATGCGGCAGAGATTTGGCATTGCTCAGGCATTGCTTGGTGATCCGGAATTGATAATAGTAGATGAACCCACGGCAGGGCTTGACCCCAAGGAGCGTAATCATTTCCACAATTTATTATCTGAGATTGGTGAGAATAAGATAGTGATACTTTCTACGCATATTGTTGAGGATGTGAGTGAATTATGCCAGGAGATGGCGATAATTCACAAGGGTGAAGTATTGATGCAGGGTAATCCCCTGGATGCAATTGCAGCGATACGCGGCAAAATGTGGAAAAAGCTGATAGACAAAGAGGACCTGGAAAGATATATGGAAAACTATCGTGTAACTTCCACTCGGCTGCAATCGGGGCGTCAGCAGATAAATGTATATTCGGACATTTCGCCTGGCGAAGATTTTTCTGCCAAAGAAGCTAATCTTGAAGATGTATATTTTACAACGATAGCTTCTGAAGAGATAGAGCAGGGGGAATAATGTTCAGTGACGTATTTAGATTTGAGCTGAAATACCGTATGAGTAAGTTATCAACCTGGATATACTTTATAATATTTGTGGGTTTGGGTTTACTGATAATCAATACTCTTGCCGGTGCATTCACGGGTGCCCGGATAATGATAACTTCAGAGAAGGTAAATCTTGATTCGCCATTTGTCAATCAGTTGCTTATCACGATGTTTGGACTTTTCGGCATATTTATCGTGGCCTCGATGATGGGTTTCAGTATTTATCGGGATTTTGAATATCGCACATATCCATTATTTTTTACTAAGCCCGTTAAGAAATCTGCCTATCTATTAGGGCGATTCTTTGCCAATGGTATGATATTGACTTTTATACTGGGTGGCATAGGATTGGGAATGTTTCTGGGAAGATTTTGCCCCTGGCTTGATAAAGGATTGTTTGGACCTCTGAACTTGATGTATTATATCTATCCCTATTTAGTGAACATATTACCCAATGTGTTATTCTCCGGGGCAATTTTCTTTGCCTTGGCGATAGCCACACGTAAGATGTTGCCGGTATATATTGGTGGAATTGTGATATTTGTGGGATATTTTGCTGTAACTGCCTTATTTAACAGTCTGGCGACCAGAGAGTTAGCAGCATTGCTTGACCCGATGGGGATGAATACATTGGAAATGGTAACTGAAAATTTTTCTGTGCTCGAGCGTAATACCATGCTGCCGCCATTCAGGGGAGTATTGCTATGGAACCGATTGATCTGGCTTGGTGTGGGAGGTTTGTTGCTTCTGCTAACTGTGCTAAGATTCAAATTCAGTCAGACAGAAACTAATGGTAAAATTAAGCGGATCAAGGGAGATGAAGTCTTATTAACAAGCAGAGCTTTGCCTGTGGTGGCAAGGGATTTTAGCCTGCGTCAAAATGTGAGGCAATGCTTCAGCCTGATCCGTCTGGAATTTAAGGAGATAGTGAGCAGTGCAAATTTTATCACTATTGTATTTGCCGGGATAATATTGCTGATAGTATCTGTTTTTCAAAGTGGCAAGCTTTATGAGACGCAGGTTTTGCCAATCACGTATAATGTGGTGGAAGTAATACAGGGAAATTTTCAATTGATCTCATTGATAATTCTACTCATCTATGCGGGTGAGACTTTGTGGAAAGCTCGAGAACACAAGCTGGATGGCATGCTGGACAGTGTGCCAATTCCTGATTGGGTGAGCTTTTTCTCTAAGTTTTCTGCAATGATCCTGGTGCAATTTGGTCTGATGATTATGGCGAGTGTGGTAGGTATTGTATATCAGATAATGAAAAGCCATGGTGATATAAATCCGGGACTGTATGCAGCGAATGCAGGTCTGGGAATGATTAACATCATAATACTGGCTGCTTTGATATTCTTTATCCATATCCTGGTAAATAATAAGTATGCTGGTCATGCGATTTCTATTGGTGTATATTTTGTTATCCAGTATATGAGGTTGCTGGGGTTAGAGCACCCTTTGTTTCACTATGGCAAAGGTGGTAGCTGGATGTATTCAGATATGAATGGCTATGGCACATTTTTGGAGAAATGGGCTGCATTCAGAATTTACTGGGCTTTTCTGGCAGCGATTTTTTTGTTATTGAGTACAAAATTTTATCCTCGAGGCAGTGAAAGCAGCTTTAAGCAGCGCTGGCAGATATTTAAGCAAAGATTCGCAAAGGCAGATCGCTACCTTGTGGCAATATTATTGATTG
Organism: uncultured Candidatus Cloacimonadota bacterium; assembly: GCA_964604155.1. Taxonomy (GTDB): domain Bacteria; phylum Cloacimonadota; class Cloacimonadia; order Cloacimonadales; family TCS61; genus Stygibacter. Next base: position 22,055 of record CAZRXY010000075.1, read on the forward strand.
GTTTTTTCAGTATGGCTGGATATATTTATTACAATGAGAATGTATTGGCAAGTTTTAAACGGGCAAAGACACAAGAGAAAGAGCAGGTAGAATATGAAAAACGATATAAACACTATGATGGAATAGCCCAGCCTCGATATACTGATGTGTATATTGAGACCGATATTTATCCCTCAGAAAGTAGAGCGGAGATAAGAGGCAGAATGATCGCGATGAATAAGACGGAAGAGGCAATAGATTCTCTTGTAGTGCTTTTAAATACTGATTTGGAATTTGATTATTTTTCTCTTGATAAGGAAAATAGAGCAAATGTAACAGATATCGATAATGGATTTTATACTTATAAGCTGGAAGAGTCATTAATGCCCGGCGATGAAATTATAGTGGAATATCAATGTCGGATAGGTCGCAAGGGCTATCATCCACAGATGAGAGTGGTAGAGAATGGCACCTTTTTCACAAGCATGGAATTTTTCCCGCATCTTGGCTATAATGATCAGTATGAATTAATGAGTGAAGAAAAGCGTAAAAAATACGGCTTACCTGAGAAATTACGGATGGCAAAAGTAGATGACGAAAAAGCGAGAATGAATAATTACATCAGCCGCGATGCAGATTGGGTCAATTATGAAGCAGTGCTGTCAACATCGGCAGACCAGACGGCAATCACTCCTGGTTATGTTATGCGGGAATGGGTGGAAGGCGAGCGAAAATTTTATCATTATCAGATGGACCATCCTGTAATAAATTTCTTTTGCTATGTGAGTGCGTGTTATGAAGAGCAGCATGATGTCTGGGAAAATGAAAATGGTGATGCAGTAAAACTCACAGTATATTATGATAAAAAGCACCCCTATAATGTGAGAAGAATGCTTAAAGCTTTGAAATCCGGGCTGGATTACTTTACCACAAATTTTGGTGCTTATCCCGATAGACATGTAAGGATACTTGAATTTCCTCGATATTCCGGTTATGCTCAAAGTTTTGCCAATACAATTCCTTATTCCGAAAGCGTGGGCTTTGTAGCTGATGTGAATGATGATAAGGATGATATAGATTATCCCTTCTTTATAACTGCTCATGAACTGGGGCATCAATGGTGGGCTCATCAGGTGATCGGTGCAAACGTCCAGGGTTGCGTACTGATGAGTGAAGCACTGGCACAATACAGTGCATTGATGGTGATGGAAAAGGAATATGGCGTTAACCAGATTGGAAAATTTCTAAAACATGAATTAAGCTCATATCTCATCGGACGCGGCACGGAATCCAGAGAAGAGCTGCCTCTGTATCTCGTGGAAAATCAGCAGTATCTGCACTATAATAAAGGGGCTATCACTATGTATGCACTAAGAGACTATTGTGGTGAACAAGCTCTTAATGAGGCGTTGGAAAAATATCTGCTCGCTACAGCCTATCAGGAACCACCCTATACAAACTCTCTGGAATTTTTAGAATACATAGAGCCGATTGTGCCTGATAGTATTGAATATCTGGTGGATGACTGGTTTAAAAAGATTACATTATACAGTAACAAGATGACCAAAGCAGAATGTGAGCAGGAAGACAAAAGACGATACCGCATAGACCTGGAATTTGAAACTGCCAAGTTTTATGATGATGGTGAAGGCAACCAGACAGAGGCTGAGATGAACGACTTGGTGGAAATAGCTGTGTATGGCAATGCCTACGTCGATGGCAAACAAGTAGAAAGACCATTATACCGTAAGAAACATAGATTAACCGGCGGAAAACATAAACTTACGGTTTTCACAAAACGATTGCCCTCCAAAGCAGCAATAGATGGCAATTATGTGCTGACAGATAAGAATTTCTGGGATAATGAAACTAAGATTAATATCAGTGGTTCTAATGAAAAAACCGCCAAAAACCGCATGACAATAAGTACTGAATTATAAAGAGGAGTAAAAAGATGAAAAAAATTGCAGTGATGATGATAGTAGTTGCAGTAATATTTATTCTAGGGGCAGACGATCAAAACGATTCCTTGTGGCAGAAAGCTTCGGCTCTAGCAAGGGATAACTCTAATTGGGTTGCTGGAGAAGTAGAAATTAGCGTTTCTGCTTTGGATGATACTAATTCCGAGATGATGAGAGCATCTCTATTATTCAGCTATGAGCTGGAAGATGGTCAAATAATAGGATATTATGAGGGTGGCACAAGGAGTGGTGAATTGATCCCCGAGCATGATCAGATGGTGCAGGAAATTCTCAAGCAGGATATGAAACCGGATGATAGTTCACTTTTTTATAACAACGAAGATTGGGAACTGGAAGTGAAGCGGAGAGATATAAACGAGAAGAAGCTTAAAAAACAGTGTGCTGTATACGATTTTACCTGCCAGCAACCCACAGATGATGGTAAAAAGATACCCGTGAAGGGTACGGTCTGGATTGATTTGGAATCTGGTGCCCCGGTTTATAATGAACATATCATGGCTCCGCCAGTGGAAATGGTTGAAGAAATCATTAATAAAATTACCTATAACTGTAAGAATGGTGATTTTACGATAAAAACGATGGAATCTGTGACGGCGGTTAACGCCATGGGGCATAAGGCACGAATGAAAAATAATATGGTATTTAAAGATTACTGGAGATTTGAAGAGTAGCATAATGAAACGTAGTGCCATATTAATAATAGTAATCGTAACGCTTTGCTCTTTGTGGGGGGATGATAGCAATCATCCCCTCTGGGAAAAGGCAAGGGAGATAGCGGAAAATAACTGGCTGCTGGTACCCGGTAATCTGGAGCAGATCACATATCAGAAAAGCGGCAAAGGCAAATTAAAATCCCAGGAGACTGTCTCTGTAGAATTTGCACAAGTGCAGGCGGAGGTTGCTGCCTTCCTGATTACAGCACATCGTGATGGCGAGGAATTGTCTATAGATGACGAAAAAGTAGCAGAACTTATGAAAGAAGATATGAAGCCCGATAACAGTTCGTTGTTTCATAATTTCAAAGGTCGAGACCTTAAGGTGAAATTAAATGGAAAATCGCGTGTGATCGAAGGGCAGAACTGCGTGGGCTTTGATTATTCTTACACCAAAGAAGATGGCGAATTTGCCGGCGACGGAATACCAGGCTGGGGAACTGTGTGGCTGCACGAAGAATCAGGGGCTCCGCTGCAGAACGAAATGTCTTTTAAGCCACCCGCAAAAGCTGTGAAAGATATGTCTATTACCTATCATTATCACTGGGGCGATGAGGGCTGGTTTAAGAAGCAGGTGGAAATGAAATTTTTAATCTCTATATTGCTCATAAAATATAATATCGAGGTAATTAGAAATTACGATAACTATTGGGAATATGAGCCTGTAGAATAAAACGATAGTATTAATATTCTGCCTTCGAATGCTTAGAAATTTGGGTGTGACAGGTATTTTCTTACCAACGAAGGGCTGTTGTATTTGCCAAAAAGCACCATGAGCTTAATCCGCATCTTATGCCCCCGCAGGTCACCACCCAGTATCACTCCCATTTTCATCAGGTTTTTGCCCCCGCCTTCATAGCCATATTCCGGCAAAACGCGTCCGGTATATGACCGTGAAACCACGACAATAATCAGGTCTTTTTCGATTGCAGATTTGATGGCTGGGATAAGGGCGGGAGGCACATTTCCTCTGCCGAATGCCTCCAAAACCATAGCTCTGGCTTTGTTTGCCATAGAACAACGCAGAAACCGATCGTCCATGCCACTGGTGCATCTAATAAGGTCTATATTTGTATCAATCTTATCTGTGGGGATCTTTTCTTTGATAACCGAATCACGGAAGAAGATTACTTTATCAGGGTCTATAATTCCCAGAGGACCATAAGAGAGACTCACAAAGGAATTTGTCTTTCCCGTGTCTGTTTTCACTACATCTCTGGCACTGTCTATTTCATCATTCATCACCACCAATACACCTCTGCCACGCGCTTCATCTGCACTTGCCACCCGCACAGCCCCCACTATATTACGCGGACCGTCCAGACCAAGATCACTCCCGGAACGCATAGCAGCGGTAAATACTACCGGCTTGCGAGTGGAAACCACCAGATCAAGGAAATAGGCAGTCTCTTCCAGAGTATCTGTGCCGTGCGTGATGATTATTCCATCATATTCTATGATCTTTTCTTCGACAAGTTTTGATAATCTAAACATCAATGGCGGATCAATATAGGGTGATGGAAGATTAGTGAATTCCATCACAGTTATATCTGCCACATTTCTGATCTGTGGAAAATTCAACAGATACTCATCGAGCTCGTCATTAGGAACGATGCCAAATTCTTCATCATATTTCATGGCGATTGTTCCGCCTGTTGTGATGATAAGTAATTTTTTCTTATTCATTATCTAACCTCTAAAGCAGATATTTTTGCCAGAGGTTGTTTGTCAAGTGGGAGTTTCCAGATACTGGCATCCCCCCGGATTTTCTTTTGTGCATGGCTAAAGATCACGGGAATAGTGAACGATGATGAGAAGAGGAGAAGAGGGGAAGAGGGGAAGAGGGGAAGAGGAGAAGAGGGGAAGAGGAGAAGAGGGGAAGAGGGGAAGAGGAG
>CAZRXY010000076.1:0-25032 GCA_964604155.1 uncultured Candidatus Cloacimonadota bacterium
CGAACCTTCAAACCTTCGATTTTCAAGCTTCCCCCCTTCTTCCCCTCTAACCCTCTAACCTTCTAACCCTCTAACCCTCTAACCTTCAAACCTTCGAACCGTCTAACCTTCTAACCTTCGATTTTCAGACTTCTCCTCATCTCCTGTGTCCAGTCTCACTTTTCACTTCTTGCTTATCATCACGCATCACCTTCTTCATTCTACATTCAGGCGTCATCATGTCCATCCTGTCCATCCTGTCCATTCTTTCAAAATGTTATACCTAAACTACACAAAAACAAAATGTTAAACAAAAGATACAAAGAGTGGCACTAAAGTGACACCGTATATTATTAACATATATGGCTTTAACCTGTGTTTGCCACACTTTTTCTTTTTTTTGATAGATATTTGCACTATTTTGATTTTTTGGCAATTTATCATCCAATCCAAATCAATCAGCTTGATGACTTATTTTTATAAACTCTGCCGGTCTTGACTGCCAAAACTGTACCAGTTTAAAATGCCATCGACAGGGCGAGGATAACGTGTTTTGTTTCCAAGTCCAAGGGTTTCAACTCTTACCCGCACATTACATAAATTTTACATTTTACATTTTCAATTTTACATTCAGGCGATAGCCTGCTCCTCCTGGTTTTGGATGAGAGACCTTCTCCAATCTAAGTTACCTTGCGAATGGTCGAAAGACCTTCGCAATGGTGACGTCCAATAACTTCATAAGTTCAATATTCCGAACTAACAAAAAAATTTCAGGGGTATGCCAGTATAAATATGAAAACAATTGACACCTTACTTACTTGCTTTAGATTTATACGTGGATGAACGCAATGATATATGGAGTAGTAAAATGGCAGTAATTATGCTGGTTTTGGCAATTATGACAATATCGTGCACCTGCCTGATTGCAGGTGAGGCAGATACATCTCAGGTATTTTTCACCAGCGATATTTCTCCCTCGGGTGTATTGATGCTTTATGACAGGATATCTGTAAACGTTACCGGCAGGATTGGCGTAAAGGTGCATTTTGGTGAAGAGGGCAATACAAATTTTATAAATCCCTCTCTTCTGAAGCCACTGGTGCAAAAACTTGATGCCGGCTTTGTGGAGACCAATGTACTTTACCGCAGTCCCAGGCGTGTAACGGATTCGCATATCAAGCTGGCAATAGACCATGGCTTTAGTTATGCGCCCATTGATATCCTCAATGCCGATGGTGATATGGAAATCCCCTTTTCCGGCAGACATTTTCAATCGATCAGCGTGGGTAAAAATATGAAAAACTATGATTATTTTGTTATAGTAACTCACTTTAAGGGGCATGGTTTAGCTGGTTTTGGCGGAGCGATCAAAAATATTGCCATGGGTCTGGCTTCCATTCCGGGAAAGATGGCTATGCATGCTTCCACTATTCCCGTCTATCGTCCTTCCCGCTGCATTTCCTGCGGGTTATGCGTCAGCCAGTGTCCCGTAGATGCCATTTCACTTGATCCGCTGGTTATTGACCTGGAAAAGTGCATAGGCTGCGGCAAGTGCATTGGCACCTGTCCCACCTCGGCGATGAATGTTCCCTGGGGCAGTACAGATAAAAACGTCTTTAATGAAAGACTGGTGGAATACGCAAAAGGTATTTCCGAAAATTATCCCATGGTCTTTATAAATTTTTTGATAAATATCTCTAAGGATTGCGATTGTGATGGCAGTGCTCAGCCGCCATTTATGGATGATATTGGTATCTTGGCTTCCACAGATATAGTTGCTATCGAAAAAGCCAGCCTTGACCTGATAAATAGAGCTTATGGGCATGAGGATACGTTTTATGATGTGAATGCGGTTAGTGGAAAAAACCAGATTATATATGCTAATGAGCTGGGAATGGGTAATCTGGAATACAGATTGGTAAATCTGGACCGAGAAGATTAGAATGACAAGAAAATTAACCTTAGAGATCAGCGGGATGTCCTGCGTTTCCTGTGCTACACGTTTAGAAAAGGCACTGCTTAAAGAAGACTTTGTAAAAACTGCCAGTGTAAGCTTTGCTGCGCGTAAAGCTAATCTGGAGGTTACTACCGAAATAGATTTTGCCAGATTGCAGCGTGTAGTAAAGAATGCCGGTTTTGAGACAAAACTGCCTCAGGAGGCAGGCAAGGAAGAAGAGCATCTGCGGAGCGAGCGAAACAGGCTTATTATTGCCTGGGCAATCACTCTGCCGCTCACTGTAAAGATGCTGGTCGGTATGCTTGGCAGCGGGCATGTTCACGGCCTGGGCTTCTCTTTTTATCTTGATCTTGTTCTTTCTTTCATCGTAATTTTTATCATCGGTTTCCCTGTGATAAAATCCACATTTTATGCCGTAAAGAGCATGTCTTATAATATGGATTCACTGATTGGAATTGGCACAATTGCTGCTTTTTCCACGGGAATATTGATTTTAGCGGGGATGGATATAGAAAATTTCACCGTCGTGGGTGCCATGATAATGTCTATAAATTTCATAGGCAATTATCTTAAAGAAGCGGCAACTGGAAAAGCCTCGCAGGCGATAAAGAAGCTGCTGGAATTAGGTGCAAAAAGTGCGCACCTGGTGAAAAGTGACGGCACGATATCGGAGATTGCTGTAGAATTATTAAAAGTTGGCGACATTGTATTAGTGAAGCCTGGCGAAAAAATCCCCGTTGATGGAGAGATCATGGAAGGAGAATCCACCATTGATGAATCCATAGCTACCGGAGAACCTTTGCCAATCGATAAAAAACCGGGTGACAAAGTGATAGGAGCCACCATCAATAAGCAGGGTGCTCTAAAGATTCGCATCCAAAAGGTGGGCAGCGAAACCTTTCTCTCGCAGATCGTGCAAATGGTTTCGGAAGCTCAAGGTTCAAAAATACCGATTCAGGCTTTTGCCGATAAAGTCACCTCCTATTTTGTCCCAGCTATTCTCACTATCTCTTTTCTCACATTTTTGTTCTGGTACTTTATGCCCGAGACCGGGAAAACATTACTGGCAAATTTTGACAGCTATATTCCCTGGATAAATCTTGAACGTGGCTATATATCGATGGCACTTTTTGCTGCTATTGCCACGCTGGTGATCGCCTGCCCCTGTGCCCTGGGTCTTGCTACCCCCACGGCACTTATGGTAGGGATGGGAAAAGGTGCTCTGAACGGCATACTTATTCGTAATGGCGAAGCTATCCAAACCGCCCAGAAAATTGCGGTAGTTGTTTTTGATAAGACCGGCACGATCACGCAAGGCAAACCTGCTCTGATAGATTATAAAACCCATCTTGAGGAAGATTCGTTTCTCAGGCTCGCAGGTTCTGTGGAAAACCTCAGCGAGCACCCTCTCGCAGCAGCAATACTGGCAAAAGCCAGAAGTAAGAATATCATTCTGACAAAAACCGATAAATTCAAAGCACAAACCGGAAAAGGTATCACAGCCCATATCGAAGACACGGAAGTGACGGTGGGCAGCAAAAAATATTTTGATGAGCTGGAGCTGGATTACAGCAGCTATCAAGCTGAGATTGAGCAATATCATTCTAAGGGCTATACGGTGATCCTGGCTGCTCAAAACAGGGAAGTTCTGGGGATTATGGGCATTTCTGATGCCATTAAAGAAGATTCCGCAGCAGCTATAGATAAGCTGCACAATCTTGGCATAAAAACCGTAATGCTTACCGGTGATAATGCCCTTTCGGCTAAAACTATTGCCGAAAAAGTGGGGATCGACCAGGTTTATGCCAATCTCCTGCCGCAGGACAAAATCGAGATTATAAAAAAACTACAGGATGAAAACAATATTGTGGCTATGGTAGGCGATGGCATTAATGATGCCCCCGCCCTTAAACAGGCAAATATTGGCATTGCAATCGGCACAGGCACAGATATTGCCATAGAATCTGCCGATATCACGCTGGTATCCGGCAGCCTTAACGGCGTAGTCAAAGCTGTAATCCTCTCTCGGGCAACCTATAAAAAAATTAAGCAAAACCTGTTCTGGGCTTTTTTCTATAATCTTATTGCTATTCCACTGGCAGTTACTGGACTTTTACATCCTGCTATTGCAGAAATCGCCATGGCACTGAGTTCTATAAACGTAGTGGGCAATTCCCTGCGGCTCAAAAAAGTCTCATTAACCTGATTTATTTTGTAATCCTCCATCTCCTATTTCACCTTTGGTGCTCTCACCCGCACCTTCTCACTCATAACAGCTATCTGGTTCATATACAAAGTTATAAGCATTCTGATCACCTACCTGTAATCCCTATATCCGTATCAAATGACAATCAGCGAATTACAACAAAGAACTATCCCACGAAAAAATGTGGGATAGTTCTTTGTTGTAAATCGCTGAAATTGGAGACAATGATCCGGGGGGAATCTTGGAGGAATCTTGGGGGAATCCGGGGGGACATCTAAGGTGGGTGAGGGGTGGGTGTAATGCTTATATCAATAGAGGTCTATTCTCAGCAGTCTGCTATCAATATTGCCGTTTTTCAGCAATTTATTCATTTTTGTACGGAGTCTCAGGGCGCTGGCAATTTCTTTACTACCCACCAGAATGAAAGCTTTGCTGCCGCGGGAATTTTTTTTCAGGAAATCGCCAAAGTCATTCAGCAGTTTTTCATTTTCTTCATTTGATATTCTCACGCCGAATGGGGGATTGCAGGCAATGGTGCAGTTATTTAGTTCTGCAAGATTTCTAAAATCGGAGGTGATAATTTTGACGGCTTCGCCCTGTTCAAACACATTGAGATTTTTACGTGCGATAGAGACGTTTCTGGGGCTGATATCGCTGCCTTTAATTAGATCGGGTGGCAAGGTTCTGATATTATCATCGGAGGAGTTTTTCATATTTTGCCAGAGTGGAAGATCAAAATCAGGCAGAAAGAAGAGTCCCCATTTTTTTCGGAGGAAGCCAGCCGGGATGCGGCAATAGTGCATAAGAGCTTCCTGCAGAATGGTACCGGAGCCGCAAAAGGGATCATATATGGGCATTTCGCCGTTCCATTGAGTGATCCTGATAATGGCAGCAGCGAGAGTTTCCTGCAGAGGAGCGGCATTAGAGACCAATCGATAACCTCTTTTATGCAGGGCATCGCCTCCGAGATCGAGGCTGATATTTGCCCAGTTTTCATTAACATGCAGATTAAATCTGATATCGGGGTTTTTTTGGTCATAATCGGGACGATTGCCGTATTTTTCACGGAATCTATCGCAAATTCCGTCCTTTAGTCTTTGCGAGGCAAAGAGAGAATTCTGGATAGAGCTGTTTGCCACATTACAGGTGATGCCGAAGGATTTATCGAGGTTGAACATGCTTTCCCACTCGACCTGCATAGCGGTGGTATGGAGATATTTTTCGCTATGGCACTTGAAGCTGATGAGAGGGGCAAGGATGCGGGTGCAGGTTCGAGTATGATAGAGGATGTGGTAAAGAGCGGGGTAATTTGCGGAAAAGCTCACGCCGCGGTAGGTGGAATTTATCTCAGTAGCACCGAGTTCATCGAGTTCGAGAGCTGCGATATTTTCGAGACTGCCAGCCACCTGGGCAAAGTATTTGTTATTTTTTTGGTATTCCATTTTGTTTCCTTTTTCAGAGTGATATTTTTTTTAATCTGTTGATTGCTCAAGCAGAATGTTTTGGAAGGCGGGATTGATGTAGCCGCCCATTTTTTTTACCTGGTTTATATCACGGCGAGCTTCATCGAGCATTCCCAGGGAGTGATAAACCACGGCACGATTGTGATAGGCATTAGTATAGGCGGGATTGATCTTAATAGCCAGATTAAAATCTGCGAGTGCTTTTTGAGGGAATCCGGCATCTTTGTAGGCGTTACCGCGATTATTCAAAAAGCTCACGTTATCCGGCTGCAGGCTGAGAGCAGAAGAAAAATCCTGCAAAGCATCCGTTAAATTTCCATTCATAGAATGCGCAGTACCTCTATTATTATAAGCTTCAGCATGATCGGGATCAAGATTAATAGCCTGGTTGTAGTCTGCAATTGCCCTGGTGTAATCACCGGAGCGGCGGAAGAGATTACCGCGGTTATACCAGCCTCCGGCATAATTTGGGTCCATTTTAAGGGCAGTATCAAAATCATTTTCTGCTTCCTGCAGCAAACCGGCAGACATATAAAGGTGGGCACGATTGCTGTAGGCTTCCACAAAGTGGGGTCGCAGCTCGATAGCTTTGGTGATATCGGCAATACCTTTGGCATATTCTTCTAACTCGCCGTATTCATTACCCCGATTATTATAGGCATCAGCGCTTTCCAGAGAGACTGAAAGAGCGGAAGTGAAATCGGCAATTGCCTTACCGTGCTCACCTCTGTTTCCATAAGCTTTGCCGCGATTAATGAAGGGCAATTCTATCTGTGGATATTTGGCGATGATATCAGAATGCAGGGTGACGCCATTTTCCCAGACAGGCAGTCTCCGCTGGCTTAGGAAAGAATAAAAAGCGGATAAAACCAGCAGGATAACTAAAGCAGCTCCGGCGGGGCGGCGTTCACAAAAAAGTTCCTGAAGATTAGTGGTTTTATAAGCTTTACAAAGAATAAGGATGAGGATCATATATAAGCCAATAGAGGGGATATAGGTGAAGCGGTCACAGGTGATACTGCTGCCGGCGAGGGGTATAAGATGCAAAACAGGAATAATCGTGAGCAGATAGAACCAGAACCAGAAGGTTATAGCTTTTGCTTTATTTTTCAGTGAAGCCAGCAGCCACACCAGGGCAATGGTGAGAAGCGGCAACAAATAGAACAATGTGGGCAGGGCTTGATTAATGTCCTGCGGATAGGGATAAATGGCGCTGAGTCTGAAAGGAAAGAGCAGCTTATACGGGTAGAACCAGAAGGCATAATTTGCCATCAGGAGTCTTTCCGGGATATTTAATTTTGCATGCGTAGTAGTGCTGGAATAGGTGGAAAGCCAGGTGACAGCTATCACTCCGATTGCCATCACAAAAAAGGGGAGTTTATCGAGGATAACAGATTTTAGTTGTCTATGGTGATAATAGATATCATACAGGATCATCAAAAGGGGCAATGTAACAGCCATTGATTTGGCGGTAAGTGCCAGAAGAAAGGCAACAAGCGAGATAAGAAAGAATTTTTTATCAGCTTTATTACGATAGAAAATCCAGGCGATCAGAGCAGCCAGATAGAGCATGGCATAAAGAACATCTTTTCGTTCCGTTATCCAGGCGACGGATTCCACGTGCATGGGATGGAGTGCAAAGATGAAGGCGGAGAAAAGCGAGATGGCAGAATTACCTGTGAGCAGCGTGATCAGCCAGAAGACCAGCAGAATATTAAAAAGGTGCAGTATCAGATTTGTGAGGCGAAAGCCAAAGGCATCCATACCCCAGAAGTAATAGTCCAGGGCAAAAGAAATTTCTGTGAGCGGGATCCAGTTACCCATGCGAGAGCCTGTGATCATAGCGGAAATATTCTCCCACTTAAGGTCAAGTATATTGGGATTTTCATAAACATGGGCATTATCATCCAGATTAACAAAATCATAATGCAGGCTTTGCCAGAAGATAGATCCAGTCAGCAGGATCAGCAGTGCAAGATAGATGATAATTTTGCCGTTTAAGGTGGAGACATGAGTGGAAATCTGTTTTTTTTCACTCAACCGGCGTTCTTTTTTTAATCTGCTTTTCTTTCCCATATCAAATCTCTGTTTAGGCTGCTTACATCGTATTAAGCCGCTGACGGGCAAGCTCACCCCACTGGCTGGCGGCGCCATATTTTTCTATGATGCGTTCATAGATACGTCGTGCTTTGGCATCGCTTCTGATTCTCTGGTATGCCTCTCCGGCCTGCAATTCTGCTGAGGCAGCCCATTGAGTATATGTATCGTAAGAGTAGCTAACCTTCAGCAATTCAGTGACTGCCTGTTCAAAATCATCAAGCCCGAAAAAAGACATCCCTATCCAGTATTGAGCTTCTGCCTGCAATTCGGGTTCAGCAATCAAATTAACCGCCTGCCTGAAGATTTCCACAGCTTTTAGGTAATTCTTATCGCGATAGTAGCAGAAAGCAATATCAAAAATAGTATGCCCTTTCAAGCTGCCATCCCCCCATTTTTGGAGAATAATTTCATAAGCGGCAATCGCCTTATCCCATTCTTCTATAGTTTTGCAAACGTGGGCAAAATTTTGGGCAGCTTCCAGAGCCAGCTTGCCGTCATCATCATTTTCGATCACATAGTAATAATTTTTAAGTGATTCCTGGAAATTTTCCTCGGAGAAATTAATCAAACCCAGCTTGAATTTTGCCTGATTTGCCAGATTTTCATTAGTGGCATTTGCCACAGTATTAAAATCTTCCTTTGCCTTAGAGAGATTTTGCTGCTTAAGATAGAGCAATCCCCGCCAGAAATAGGTTTTTATCATCGTATCGGCAGCCGGATTTTCCTTGAGCAGTTTATTGAAAATCTTTTCAGCTTTTTTGACATCAATATCCGTGTAATAGATAGCTTCTGCCAGAGAAATATCTTGCTCAGCAGTCTCTGTGATGACATTTTTATAAGTTTTTTTGAGTTCTTCTGCCTTTGGGCGATTTTTTATTAAATAATGAGAGCTAATATAACGGCTGACGACCTTGAGATAGCCCTCATCATCCTGGGAGGCATTTTCCAGATAGTTTTTATACCGGTTAATAGCATTTTGGTATTCTTCGCGGTTATAATGGATATCACCAATCCTCAAAAAGACAGCAGGATTTTTTATACCTTTATCTGCAAGCAGTGAATAGCTGTATAATGCCATGCCAAGATCACCGGTTCTGTATTGCAGATCAGCCAGCTTGAGCAGCGTGGGATCGTCCTTATCTTCGATATACATAAGGCTGAGTTTGGCATTCTCCAAGTCATCAATATTCATATAATCATCAGCAAGAGCCAGATAGAAATCCTTATTTCTCTGTTCCTGTGGCATATACTGCGAATAGCGGATTGCTTCGGCAGTATCACCATTTTGCCTGAACGATACTATAAGGAATCCCAAGGCATCATGCCAGGCATCAAAGCTGGAGACATTATCAACCAGAAATTGCAGTCTTGAAAGGGATTCGGCAGAGTTTTCCAGGCTATGTTCCACCCGGGCATAATGATACCAAGCTTCTGGCTGAGTGATAGTGATTCGGGCGGCAGCAAGCTGATAAAGATCATAAGCGGAAGGTAGGTCCCCGATATCATAGTAATATTCCGCCAGATTTATCTTTTCCATAAAATATAGATTATCATCGATGCGTTTATCATTTTTCAAAACCTGCCAGGCTTTCACCAGTTGGAGGGTGTCTTGGGCAGTTTTATACTCTTCTATCAGATGCAGCAGAAATTCGTTGGCAGCTTCACTAGCGGGGAATTCATCAATATAATTTTGCAGCATAGAGACGAGACCGGGTGTTTTTCCGCTTGCTACGAGGAGCTTTTTTATCTTAAGCTCTTCACTTCTTGGACGGGGCAGGCCTTCCTGATAGTTGTAAATAAGCGAATTAACTTGTAATAACACTTCATCACGATCTTTAAAGCGTTGCTCAAAATCATATTTTTCACTTAATTTCAATAAAAGCAGAGCTTTTTGATAGGCAGTTTCGGGGCTTACTGCCTGCAAGAGCTTTGCGGCACTTTCAAATTCCTTAAGTTCACCGGCAAGGATTTCTGCCAAATGCTGCTGCAATACTTCCCGATTGTTATCATCCAGATAGGCATATAAAGAAGAAAGCAGGTTATGGAATCCCTTTTCAAAATCCTGTAATTGATAGCGTTTGATGTATTCTCTTTTTTTGGAAATCCTTTCTTGCAATTTGCTGTCTGCCACTTCACTCAGGTCTATACTTTCCAATTGCATTAATGCTTCTTCTTCATTACCCAGAGATTCGTAGCATAAAGAGGATTTATAGACAACTTCCTGCTGTAATGCCGGATTTGAATAACTGGTGAGAACCTGGCGGTAGTAATTTAATGCTGTATTATAGCTGGAGAATTTTTGACTATAGATATCTCCGATGTTAATCAGAATACGTGCGGCATTATCAGGTTTATAGGGCAATATTTCCTGCCACAAGCGGATAGCCTCACGAAAGCGGCCCTGTGCTTCGGCAATTTTCCCTGATAAGAATCTGCCGGAAGTATAGAGCTTTTCCTGGGGTTTTTCTCTCAAAATATCTTCGATAATCTGCTCTGCAGCTTCATAATTACCAAGATAGTAGTGAGCTCTGGCAATTTCAAGTTCATATTCTGCTTTGAGCTCGCTTTGCCGAAAGACCTTGTCAAACTGTTTGCGGCTGTTTGCCACTTTACTGTATTGACCAAGTTCCAGTGCCGTGGAAGTATAGAGAAGGATGATCTTATCCAGGTCATCAGCGTTATCAAATTTTTCTACCATCAGCTCAAGTTCCTGCATGGCGAGCCGGTGATTTCCCGTATTTCTGTAGAGATTAACCAGTTTTTGCCGCAGCTCCTTTTCATAGGTTCGGGGCACGTTTGTCCGGGCAATTTTTTCCAGTTCAGTGATAACAGCAGAGGAGCCTTTTTCTTTTTCCAGCAATTTCATCTGAAGATCAAGCATTTGCCAGCGTGCCTCGGATTGAGGAAATTCGCTGCTAATCCGGGCAAGCAGGTTCTTACCTTTTTCCGGATTATTATCCGCAAAACTTGCTCTGGCAATTAAGAGCAAAAGATCGGGCAGGTTTGGGCTGTCACTATAATTGCTTATCAACCGCTCTCCCTGCAAAATCGTATTTAGAAAATCATCCTGGAAGAAATAGCATTGCAGATAGATAACCAGTGCTTCGCGACTGTAACGGGAATTAGGATAATTATCCAGCAGCGATTTGAGTGCAGTGCCTGCTGCTTGATATTTTTGCTGATTGTATAGCATTAGACCTAAATAAAATTGATATTTATCTGGCTCATTACTGCCGGGATATGCTCTCAATAATCGGGAATAGGCTTCTTCTGCCAGAGCCCAGCGTTGTTTGAGGCGATAGCTTTCGCCTATTTGAAACAAGGATTTTTCCGCTTCGAGGCTGGTGGGATTGGTATCTATCACTTTCTGGTATTCCTGGATTGCCTCTTCATACAACCCATCTTTATATAATTCCTGGGCAAATTCAAAATTTGCACCAGCTAAGATTATTTGCCCGCAAATGATCAGCATCATTATAAGCCGCTTCATATTTCCTCCAGTAATTCTCAAGAATTCCTGCTGCTAACATTTTATCTGCCTCCGGCAATGTAAAGCATTTTTCTATATAAATTGACATCTATCACGGAAGACAGTTGCAAAAATTGAACAATCTCAGGGTATATAGGGATAGTCACAACAAATTATTTTGACAGAATGGAAGGGCTCTATATTATGAGAAGAGGAAGATCGGGATACGGAGGTAAGAAAAATGGCAGGATTATATTTTGCCTGATAGAAGGTTAATTTTCAGGTACACTGCTATTGCAGCACCGGCAGTATTGATGGTTGTAGTTTTCTGCCTGATCATCTTTGTCCCCTTTTTTGGAATAGATCCTCAGGCAGCGATAAAATCCGAATATATCTCTGGTCACAGTGGTGGTATAGAAGATAACAATCTCGTGGTCTGGAACAGAAATTTATTGAGTGGGATGCCTCAATATGATGTGGTGTTCTGGCATAATTTTCAAGTTCCCAATAATCCTGGCAGTCCTCAGCTTTTTTATGGTTTTCTGGTAATTTTAGCTTTTTCAGGTCTATTTCAATTGCTCAAGACGGCTGGTTTTAAGCTCATAGATTGCCTTGCGGGGGCACTTATCTACAGCTTATCGCTGCCTTTTCTTTCATTTTTGCCAATCTGGGTTTATGGCTGGAGACTGGCTTATATCTTTCTGCCGTGGATAGGCTTTTTGCTGCATAGGCTGAAACACAAGGGCAGTTATGCGGAAATAGGAATCTTAGCCTTGCTGATATCAGGCACATTTCTGCTTTTTGAAACTGAATTAATAATCTATTTTTTTCTTTTTACATTGATATATATGCTTTATTGCTTCATAGATATAATTGATAAAAGCAGCGGCAGGTATCGGATTGCCAATTATTTTCTGAAGGTATCTATCTCATATCTGCTGGCTACCGCACTCGTGATTGCTTCCTATTTTCCGCTTCTAAGAGCGAGGAATCAGAACATCCTTGACCCATTGGTTAACAGTGACCCCTGGCGTTTATTTATATTTACTATAGTTATTTCACTTCTTTTTTTTATCATAAGGCTGGATAAGAAGCGAATAGCTCTATCTTTTGGAATTTTACTACTTTTTATTCTGGATGGATATGTAATTATAAATTATGTACCGGGTATATCTGAGCAGCACAGGAGGTCAGTTTCTCATGAACAGGGAAATCCGATAGAAAGCTATATGCAGGCAGATTCCACGCAATTCAGGATTTATCCGGTGGGAAAGGAATTTACCAAAAACAGATGGGCAATTAATTTTCAGACAATAGGCGGAAATGATAATTACGCTCTCGCTCGCTACAGGGCAGCCATAGATAACTGCCTCAAAGCGGAGATAGATAAGAATTTAAATTTCAACTGGCATTTATTGCAGCTTCTTAATGTGAAATATATAGTCTCACGGGTCAAAATACCCTCAGACAGATTGGTATATGAAAAGTATAGCTACTATGACCGACTCACTCTGTATCTACTTTCTGCCACTTTGCCCTATGCCTGGTTTGCTGAAGACTGGCAGATGCTTGAGAAAGATGAAATTCTTAATCAATTGAATAAACCGGAATTTGAGCCGGGGGAAAAAGTCTTTGTTGAAGAATATTTAGCAGGTTTTGGTGAAGAAGGCATTTTCAAGAAAGCTGCTAATGCCAATGTAGAGGTGGTGGATATCAGTTCAGAGCAGATAAGACTAAAAACGGTAAATGATTCCACAGGTTTTCTGGTGGTAAGTGAGATTTATGATGATCAGGGTTATTGGAAAGCATATACAGACAGTGTGCGAACCGCTATCCATGCAGTGGACTATATTCTAAGGGGAATTGTTGTTCCTCCGGGAGAGCATTTAGTGGAAATGCGTTATGAGCCGGATAACCGCGGGCTTTTTGACAGGATCTCTTATTCGGCAAAACTCCTGATCCTGATATTGATACTTGCTGAGATCATTTCGCGGCTTTGGTTGAGATTATTATTCTGAGGGCGGATCAGATAGCAGAGTGGTATCATCACCGCAAATTGTGTAGCTTTCCACGTCATCTATCCAGAAATCTAAATCGGATTCCTGAGGTATAGAGAGCACAACTCTGCCAAAGGCGGAATTGAGATCAAGATTATCCGTAGTGATTTCTACTAAAGTCCAATCCTGTGAGGGGTATACTCGTTTGGCAAATCTATTGATGCGTTTACTGCCTTCATCAAAAGTAATAAAAAACAGGACGACAGGTTTTTGAGTATTTTTATTTGCCCTGATATAGCAGCGGGAATAGTAACTGCAGGTGGGGTCCACCTTAAAAGAATCTGATGTAAGGTTAATAGAGGCGAGGGGTTTTTTGATTTTAAGACTTCTTTCTCCACTGTGAGAGACCTGGCTATCGATAAGCACCTGGTTTGGATGATGATCAATAAGAACCCAGCCATTGGGAAGCTCAGAACCCAGTTCATCGATAATCTCAAAGCCGGAATTTTCGATAAGATTCACCTTCTGTAGGAAATCATCTCGTGTGTAGAGATGGATTCTGGTGCCGCAACTGCATAAAGCAAAGACGATCAAAACCCAAAATAACCAGCTTCGCAAGGTTTTCAGAACCACCTCCCACAGTTTACTCATAAATGCTTTTCTGTGAAACAAATTTCATAATAAGACCCACTGCTATAGTGTTAAACAGCAGGTTAGTACCACCATAGGCAATGAAGGGCAGGGGAATACCCGTTGCCGGCACGATGCCTAAATTCATACCCACATTCACGAACATCATTATAATCAGATTAGCCACTATGCCGATGCTGGCATAAAAAATAAATTTACGCTTCATCTTCCTGACATTTTCCACTAACCTGTACAAAAGCAAAAAATAAATAATCAGAAAAAAAATGCAACCAAAAAATCCTAATTCTTCGCCAATAACGGAAAAAATAAAATCGGTATGGTGTTCCGGCAGGAACTGGAGGTTTTTTTGAGAGCCTAATAAAAAACCTTTTCCGAGCCATCCGCCGGAGCCTATGGCGATTTTTGCTTGAATAATCTGGTATCCTGCTCCAAAGGGATCATGCAGGGGGTTGATAAATGTGATGATCCTGTTTTGCTGGTATGTTTTCAGGCTGTTCCAGACAATGGGTAATAAAAAAAATATGGTACTGTTTAGCACAATGGTGATTCCGGTGATGAGAATACTTAATTTCTGGCGGAAGAGATAGGCAGATAATATAATAATCCACAGGGCAAAAATCCAGGGGTTGAATGAAAATGTGATACTAATGAAGGGACTGATAATTGCTATGATAATCCAAAAGGGCAGGTCACTAAATGCCAGCACAGCTAATACGCAGGCTGCCAGAGTGATAGCTGTACCCAAATCCGGCTCTATAAGAATCAAAATAAATGGAAGAATTGAAACGCAAAAGGCACGGCGAAGGATTTGCAAATTAGTGAGATGTGCTTCATTGAGAAATTTTGCCAAAATCATTACGGTTAGCAATTTTGCCAGTTCCGAAGGTTGAAATCCAGCAAATCCCAGATTTATCCATCTATGTGAGCCCTTAATAGCTGGCAAAAAAAGAACCAGAATCAATAACAGCATATTAAATAAATAGGCGGGAACAATGAGAGCTTCCCAGATAGCCAGAGGAATCTGCAACACTATGAAAAATGCAAATAATGAGCAAATCACCCAGATGATTTGCTTCAGATAAAAATTTTCTCTTTCGATGATATCGCCAATTTTTGTAGTTGATGCAGAATAGATCATTACAACTCCAAATATCATCAGCATTATCATCAGGATGATCAAGACTACGTCATATCGGGGTTGCCAGGCGTCTTTATTCATATTATCTCATCTTGGGAGCGAAGAGCTCCAGCTCTTCGTCTTCGTTGCCAGGCGTCTTTATTCATAATTATCTCCCTCAATTTCCGCTTAATAGCTGGTGATATTTCTGAGGATCACCGGTTCGCAGTCTGTCATAAAATTCTACGAGTTTTGCTGCTAATGGAGCCGCCACAGAACCGCCGCCGCCCCCGTTTTCCACAAAAACAACGAAAGCTATTTCCGGTTCTTCCCAGGCAGCATATCCGGCGAACCAGGCATGGGTGACATCCCCCATGTGGTTTTCGGCTGAGCCTGTTTTGCCGCAGACTTTCACGCCCTCCACTTTGGCAGCAGCCCCCGTGCCCCAGCGTTCATTTACCGTCCTATCCAAAGCTTTCTGTAAGATTGCCACGGTTTCTTGCGAAATTGGCAATTGTTTACGCTCGTATCCGCCTACTGTGGTTCTATTCTCGTCCATTATTTCTTCCAGAAGATGTGGTTGCAGCCAAAGACCATCATTTGCCAAAGCACAATAATAAGCACAGAATTCCAGGGGAGTGATCAATAATTCTCCCTGCCCGATAGAAAGATTGACTTTGGGTCCGATGATACCGGTATATCTGCCATAATTATCGCGATACCATTTTTCATCGGGGAAAAAGCCCCGCCTTTCATTGGGCAGGTCTATGCCGGTCTTCAAAGTTAAAAAATTATCTTCGGTAAATTTCTTCATATCCTCCAGACCTATTAAAAGCGAGACATCATAAAAGAACACATCACAGGAATATTTTATAGCATCAGAGATGCTTAGCCTGCCATGACCGGCTTCATACCAGCACTTGAAGAACCTGTTTCCTACCTGCATACCGCCGATGCATTCCGCCATTTTTGTATCTGGCTTGATCAATCCCTTCTCCAGTGCCAGCGAGGCAGTGATCATCTTGAAAATAGAGCCGGGTGGATAGGTTCCGGTGGAAACCCTGTCCAGCATAGGTTTGGCTGGATCATTCATCAGGCTATCCCACACGGGTTTACTGATCACGCTGCTGTATATATTCTGGTCAAATTCCGGCTTGGATAAGTAAGCAAGAACTCCGCCGGTGAGAACATCCATCACCACGACAGCGCCCCGCTCGGTTTGGGGAAATATAAGGCTAAGATAATTCTGCAGATCATTATCTATCGATAAAATCAGGTCTTTGCCATTAACCGGAGCCTTATAGAGATTGTGCTTAAGAAATTCCAGGCTTTTACCGGTGGCATCCACCTGGATCAATTGAAATCCCGGTTTACCTTGCAGCAGATCTTCATATTGTCTTTCTATACCGTTTTTGCCTATGTCGCTATTCAGTGAGTAGCCTCTATTCTTATATATCTCGAATTCCTTCTCGCTGATTGGTCCCGTGTGCCCCGAAAAATGATTCGGGTAGCTGTAGTGACGGATATATTCAGATTTAAATTTTAATGAGGGATAATCGCTCATCTGCTCCGAAATCCGGATTAGTTTTTCATATTCGACGCCTTTAACAAGCGAGATATCATGATATTTTCGGAATCGGTTTTCACGGATAATTTTTTGAAATGAGAGGGAATCTATATCAAAATTGTGGCTGATAAAGCTGGAAATCTTCTTGCTGTCTTTCATTCGGGACATCGTAAAATACAGGTTGTCTGAAGTAGTATTTGTGGCGATGGGTCTGAATTTGCGATCATAAATATCGCCCCGTAGAGGATTTAGCTTCACTATGCGAACATAGTTATTCTCAGAAACAGCCCGAAAGGTCTCGCCATTGATCACCTGCATCCTGAAAAGGGTATAGGAGAGTATGATAAATAATAAAAATAGGATAAGATTTGCTATCCAGGGAGATACATATTTTCTGTACATCAGTCCAGCACAATTTTAATATGCGATAGTAAAAGCAGTAAGTAAAACATAATAACTGAATAAAGAGAATTTATTATCAGTGATAACAGAAATACTGATACTAAAAAACTAAAATTTTCCGTCTGCAGCGAATAAAACAAGCCAAATATCAGGTAATAAAAGAAATTGTATATCAGTGAAAGAACCGCCACAGTTACTAATTTAGGTTCCATGATGGTTTTCTTTAAAATTATCGTTATCCAGCAGATAAACAGCAATAATAATGTGCCCAAGCCCAGAGTTTCCGGTATCACCAGATCATAAGCCATTCCAATAACGAAGACCAGGGGTAAAGCCCATTTCTCTTTCTGATAAGCTCCCAGATAGGCAGAAAGAGGGATAAGAAAATTTGGAGTAATTCCCCAGATGCTTAAATCTCCTGCTTTAAAAATCTGAAAATACAGAACCAGAAAGCAAAAGATAATACTACGAAGCATCTATCTGCCGCACTAGACACAGGGGGGTGAGTTCATCACCCTGACCCTGTGGGTTATCTTTCATCACGGCTTCCATCATGGATTTATCCACGCCGGTAGAGCTGCCGATCATCCAGCTTCCGCCGATATCATTAATATCCATCACGGCTATTTCTACACCGAGGGCATTTTTGAGCCGCTGAGCCTCTTTCTCAGGATGAAGAGGGCCTTTGATCACGCATTGCTCATAAGGTGGCACCGGCGATGTATTTGCAGCATCTATCAATGCTGCCTGCTTGCCTGCTATCCGGTAAAAATCACCTTTGCCTCGTCTGCCCATCAACCTGCCTAATCCCCCTGCCGCTGCAGCAATCAGTATCCTGGGCAACCCACATTCATCAATAGCACACTGCATACTTGCCGGGGCACGAAGTCCGATTCCATAGGGTACTTTGGAAACAAATCGCCACAGTATTTTTGCCCAGAATCCAATTTTGATCTCGGATAATGGCAAAGCTCTGCCTTGCGTGATAGCCAGAGGGCTTTCTGAGATTGTGATTATATCACCCTTTTTCAATTGGTCTATGGCATATTCACGGATTATCTCCAGCATATCATCACCGGGTTTTAGTATCCGTGTTTTTACCGGAATCCTCTCGTATTGCCTGCCGTTATATTCCTTAATTTCTGATTTCATCTTCTAAACCCAGTTCCTTTTGATAATCATGCTTGCTTTCATACAATAAAACTATCACAGTAGTCATTGATTGCAGGTCACTAAAAGGTTCAATTTCTGCCTGCAAGTTTATTTTATCCGGGGCTATCCTTATTCGTTTCACGGTACCTACCGGATAAAATGGAGGAAAGGTAGTGGAAAAATGAGAGGATACCAGTGTATCTCCCAGGCTCACTGCACTGCCCACCCTCAGCATATTCATAGATACCACCCCTTCCAGGTCTGCTTCCAGCAAGCCATGCACAAAATTTTTTTGCAGCATAACTCCTAATTTAAAATTTGTGTGGGAAAATGGCATCAATAGTGAGTAATTATGACCTACCGTTACTATCTTGCCGATAATTCCCTCAGTTCCCAAAACGGGCATATTGGGCTTCAATCCCGCATTACTTCCCTGATCGAGGATATAAAAACGCTGCCCATAATTACCATTGCTGCTTACCACTTCTGCCGTAATATAATCATAGACCGGAGCTGTGAAATCCATAGCTTGTCTTTGATAATAATTAAGCTCCTGCCTGAGGTTATTAAGCTCTATCTGCTGCCGGGCTACTTTATTATGCAGTTGCAAATTTTCTCCTTTCAAATTCAGATGAGATTCTATCAATTTAACTGAAAAAATGAAGGGATGGTAGATTGTTTTACTTAGAAAGTCAGCTTTTCGATAACGAAAATCCTTGCTTCCCAGCAAAAAAAATAATGCTAAAACCGAAAAAATTATTAAATGATAATACTTCGTCAATTTTCTATTTTCTTAATCAATACTTCCCGGTATTCATCGAGATTATCCAGTATTCGTCCACTACCCTTCACTACGCAGGTCAGGGATTCTGGCATCACGTGTACCGGTAAATCTACTGCTTCGCGGATTTTCTGATCAAGACCCCTCAATTTGGCACCACCGCCTGTTAAGATGATACCCCGCTGAGCTATATCGGCTGCCAATTCCGGAGCCGTCTTCTCAAATAAGCGTTTCACGGCATCTATCATCAGAGTAACAGTCTCATTCAAAGCTTCCCTTATATCTGCGGAACTGATCCTGATCGTTACGGGATAACCCGTGACTATATGCCTGCCTCGCACCTCCATGGTCAATTCCTTTTCAAGGGGACAGGCAGAACCCAGTTCCATTTTAACTCTCTCTGCCGTCTGGATACCCACATATATATTCTGTTTCTTTCTGAGATAATTCACTATTGCCACATCCATCTTATCTCCGCCAACGCGGATTGAACTGTGCACCACGATATGTGATAGCGAAATCACGGCTATTTCTGTAGTGCCTCCTCCAATATCCATCACCAGATTCCCCTGTGGTTTATCTATTGGTAAATCTGCTCCTATTGCTGCTGCTACTGGTTCTGATACCAGATAGACTTCCCGTGCGCCGGCATGAAGTGAACTATCTCGAACCGCACGTTTTTCTACTTCTGTGATCCCCGAAGGCACACATACCAGCACTCGGGGTTTGAGCAGAAATTTCTTGCGCTGGGCTCGCAATATCAAATCCCGCAGCATCAATTCAGTTACTTGAAAATCTGCTATCACACCATCCTTAAGCGGCTTGATCACTCTCACCTCGTCCGGATTCTTGCCCAGCATTGCTTTTGCCGCTTCACCCATAGCTATAATACGCCTGTTATCTGTGCTTACCGCTACTACAGAGGGCTCATCTATCACAATACCCACATTCTTCTTATATACTAAGGTATTCGCTGTACCTAAATCTATGGCAATATCATTTGAAAATAAACTCAATAATTTTTTTATCATTACTTCCACCTGATCAAAAATTTCACTTTTTTTTAAAAAATTATATATAGCTCTCCTCTGTCAAGTTAATAGTTACATAAATAATAGTATACCCCCGAAATTTTTCTTATTCTAAGCTCAAAAACACCAGGCAGGGGGAGGGTGAGGTGAGGCGATGATCCCCGAGCTGAAGCTCGGGGCTATTCATTGATAAATATAGAGTTAAGTGACTTAGATTGAAGAAGGTTTCTCATCCAAAACCTTGCGAATGGACGCCTGACCTTCGTAATGGTGACGACCAATAACTTCATAAGTTTAATATTCTAAACTAACAAATAAATTTCGTTGATATGCTATCAAAGAGATTGATTTGACAAAAAAAACGTGATTGGTAATTTCCACTCAGGGAGAAAGGTCATGAAAATAGGATTTATAAAGCCTCTGTCACCTGGAGAGAAACGGGTGGTACTTTTGCCGCAGGATCTGGGTGGTATGATTGATGAATTATATTTTGAGAAGGGATTTGGAGAGACTCTTTGTCTGGAAGATGCGGAATATCTTAATCGAGGAGCCCGGATACGGAGTCGAGAGGAAATCTTCAGAATATGCGAGGGAATATTTTGTTTGAAACCAATAGAGCCTGAGGATTATCAGTACGTTAGAGAGCGGCAGGTTTTTATTGGCTGGCAGCAGCCTCAAACGGTTGGCAGGCATTTCTATGAAACCATTTTCCGGGAAAAAGACTTGTATATTCTGGATGCAGATATAAAAACTCAGCTTTACCATAGAGATAAGGTAATCTCTGTAAAGTGGGTGCAGGAATATTTCACTTGGGAAAATTCTGTTATAGCCGGTTATGCAGCTCTTTATCACGCAGCTCTTTCACTTGGCATCATGATTTCACCACAAACCAAAATCGCAGTTCTTGGTTCCGGTAATGTTTCTCAGGGAGCTTTTAAATTTGCCGCACAGCTCGGGGCAAAAGTTAGATTGTTTCACCGCAGATCAATCAAAGATTTCCTTAATTCGCTCGAGCTTTGGGATATTGTAGTCTCGGGAATAAAGCTGGATGATCAATCGCAGCCGGTACTCACCGCTGAGCAGCAGCAGGAGCTCAAGCCGGGCTGTCTCATCATTGATGCTGCGGGACAAGCCGGCATAACCTTTAGCGGTACCAGATATACAAACCTCGATGACCCGATTTATAAATATGAAAACAGGTTCTATTATATTGTCAATAACACTCCTGCTCTATTCTATAGAACGGTCTCAGAAGTGATTTCACAGGCTTTTAGATTAAATATATTTGACCACCCGCTTCAGGATTATCTTAACCTGCTGTAGATTTTCATTTGCGAACTAATATTGACAACTAATTATCGAGATTGATTTTGGCACTCCGAAGAAAATTGAAAGGATAGATAATGAAATTTGTCGAGGAAATGAAAATTATTCGGCAGGGGGCTCAAGAGATCATCCCAGAAGATGACTTGTTGCGCAAGCTGGAATACTCTGCAAAAAGTGGAAAACCGTTGCGGATAAAATATGGCATAGACCCCACGGGTGCAGACGTGCATATAGGGCATCTTGTGCCTGTTAGAAAAATGAGAGAATTTCAGGATATGGGTCACACGGGTGTGATCATTATCGGTGATTTTACTGCTCAGATAGGTGACCCCACCGGCAGAGACGAATCTCGCCCACCACTCACTGCTGCAGAGGTGAAAAAAAATGCTGAAAAATTTATGGATCAGCTCTTTTTTGTTCTTGATAAAGAAAGAACAGAAGTCCGCTGGCAAACAGAATGGTTCGGTGATATGACTATGTCGGATGTTCTTAAATTGATGGGAAAATGGACACTCGCCCAGTTCATGGCACATGACACTTTCCGCAAAAGGTACGAAGAAGGATTAACACTTGGTATGCATGAGATCATGTATCCCATACTGCAAAGCTATGATTCAGTGGCTATTCACTCTGATATCGAGCTGGGAGCTACTGAGCAGAAATTTAATATTCTCTGTGGCAGAGATATGCAGCGTTACCATGGTCAACAGCAGCAGGTTGCCATTTTATCGCCAATTCTCATGGGCACAGACGGTATAAACAAGATGAGTAAATCACTGGGAAATTATATTGCAATCTATGACTCGCCTCAGGATAAATATGGCAAAGTGATGTCCATTCCCGATAATCTGATTATCAATTACTTTAATTATGCTACCAGAGTGAAACCGGATGAAGTGGCAGCAATAGAAAAAGAGCTTAGTGATAATAGTACTAATCCCAAAATTATCAAGCAGAGACTTGCCCGTGAAGTAGTAAAATTATATCATGGCGAAGCAACCGCAATGGAGGCAGAAAACCAGTTTAACCTGATCTTCAGCCAGAAAAAAATTCCAGACGACATGCCGCAATACGTCTTAAATTCTCCGGCAAAACTTACCGAAATTCTCACACTTGCCGGCTTATGCGAAAGCAATAGCGAGGCAAAAAGACTCATTAAGCAAAAGGCAGTCTCCATCGATAATACCAAAATTAGTGACTTCGATTATATTCTGGATAATTCAGCCGTTATCAAAGCCGGAAAACGCAGATTCCTTAAGGTTATTCTGCAAAACGAGGATATATGAATAATTTACTGAGCCTGCTGTATCAGATTCCCATCCTGCTTTTCACGCTCACTATCCATGAATACAGTCATGGCATGGTTGCTTATTATCTGGGAGATGATACGGCAAAACGAGCCGGCAGACTAAGCCTTAATCCTATTTCACATATCGATCCTATCGGCTTGCTCATGCTCTTTATCGTACATATTGGCTGGGCAAAACCAGTTCCGATCAATCCCTATAATTTTAAAAACTATAAACGCGATACGGCTCTCACCGCGGCGGCGGGTCCTGCCTCAAATTTCGTGATGGCTATCATTCTCTCTATGCTCTTTAATCTGCTGATTTCCATTCTTCCCCAGGAACAGATTATCAGCGGCTCCTATAATCTGCTCTTTCTTATCTTATATTACGCCGTGATGATTAATCTCGCACTCGGTATTTTTAATCTCATACCGCTGCCACCTTTGGATGGCTCCAAGATCATAGGCGGTTTTATGACCGATAGACAATATTATCTATATGCTGCCAAAGAACGCCAGGGTGCTATGATACTGATGATCCTTTTTGCTGCTGATTATCTTTTAAAACTCGGTCTCATAAGAACTGTGATAATGGTGCCAATTCAATTCTTTATGGGCTTATTACTTAATATCTAAAAAAAAATACAGGAGACAATGTTATGGAACTAAAAGACGTTATCCAATTGATCAAGCAGGAAAAAATCATTTCGATAGACCTTAAGTACACCGATCTGAAGGGGTATGGCTATCATATCACTTTTCCCGCCCGTAATCTGGAAGCCATTATGAAAGAAGGAATACCCTTTGACGGCTCCAGTATTCCAGGACTGAAATCTGTGGAATCAGGCGATATGATACTTCTGCCGGACCTGGAATCAGCTATTATTGATCCCTTTAGTGAACACAAACAAATGCGGATACTGGCTTATATCTGCGATGCAGAAACACGCATAGGAGTTAAAAAAGACCCTCGAAGTGTGGCAAAACGCACCCACGAATACCTGAAATCTACTGATATCGCTGATGAATCATTCTGGATACCTGAATTTGAATTCTATCTTTTTGATGAGGCTTATTATCATAATGAAGATTATGTAGCCGGATTTGAATTTACCTCCGCAGAACATAAGCGGAATCTTCCTTATGAATATGATGACAGCGATGGAACTGCCTCTGATCTACGAAAAGGGTATCATATCGATACGCCATTTGACAAATATGCAGATGTTCGCCAGGAAATGGTAAATCTCATAGAAAGCATTAATTGTCCCGTGAGATACCATCACCACGAAGTGGGTCTGGCAGCGCAGCAGGAAATAGAAACCGAACTGATTGACTTTAAAACCGTTACGAACAGTATGCTTTATATCAAGGATATTATCAGACAGGTGGCTCTGGAAAACGATCTCGTGGCTACGCTTATGCCAAAACCGCTATATAACGAAGCAGGAAACGGTATGCACTTTCATATTCAACTCCGAAAAAAAGGCAAAAATATCTTCTATAAAAAAGGTAATTATGCTGATCTTTCAGACGAAGCTCTCTGGTTTATTGGCGGTATCCTCACACATGGCAGATCACTCACTGCTTTTACCAATGCCAGCACAAATTCTTACAAAAGATTATTACCCGGATTTGAAGCTCCCACGAAGCTCTTCTTTGGCCTGGCTAACCGCTCCGCTGCTATCAGAATTCCCAAATATGCCAATTGTGAAAAAAGCAAAAGAATAGAATTCAGAACCGGAGATGCCTCATGCAATCCCTATCTTGCTACCAGCGCCCTTATTATGGCAGGTTTAGACGGAATTAAAAACAAAATTATGCCTACTATTGAAAACGGCTTCGGTCCCTTTGATGATAATGTGTTCAACTGGTCTGCCGAAATGCAGGCAAAATTGCGCGACGTCCCCGCTAATCTTGAAGAAGCGCTGCAAGCTCTTAAAGATGACCATGACTACCTGATCGCCGGAGATGCCTTTAATGAAGAACTTATCGAGAGCTGGATTATTGAAAAGAAAAAAGAAATTTACCAACTGAATACCAGACCTAACCCTATAGAAATGGCTATGTATTTTAATGTATAACCCACATCAGTTTTTCTGCCCGAACTAAAAAACAAGAAAGATTTGCAATCCGCACTCTAAAATTATATCAGGAGTGCGGATTTTCGTTATAGCACTGAAAATATTGAAATTAGCCATTATTATCAACAAAAGATTACCCTCCTTCTAATACGCAGAAAAACCCACAGCCTACCTGACTACTACATAAAACATGGGATAAATCCCGATTAGGTGCGAAAATTGTAGATTCTCATTGAAATGTGTACCACTTTTGTCTGTCAAATCAGTACAAATTTAAAATCTGGCATACTCCCGAAATTTATTTGTTAGTTTGGAATATTGAACTTATGAAGTCATTAGTCGTCACCATTGCGAAGGTCTTTCGACCATTCGCAAGTCAACTATATTTTCAGCCCAACTCCGATTTCGGTGAGAATACACCTCATCTACGTTGGGCTGAAATAAGCAATCATATCTTGTTTC
>CAZRXY010000077.1:0-11211 GCA_964604155.1 uncultured Candidatus Cloacimonadota bacterium
CCCGCAGGGTCGGCATCGCCATGACGCAGTCACCCAACCACGTGGGCAGGACCACAAGCAGACGAGCAACGGATTGGGCACGCAACGGCTCGGGCATGAGGGGCAAGTATAACGGAGCGGAGATTCGGAGGATGGGGGATGGGGGATGGGGGATGGTGCATATTTTTCTTTAAACGGGGTTTATCTGGGGATTTTCTTATCCTGTTATCTTTAATGTGGTTGATTTTTTTTGCCAGAAAGATATTTGGGCAATTTTATAGAGGAAGTTGCGGGCATTTTGTCTGATAATGAAGGGGAGGTCGGCGGGGCTTTTGATCTCGGTAAAATTTTCATCGAGAATATTATGCAGAGCATTTATAGAGAAGTACGGTTCTCCATCTCGACGGTAGCCTCCTAATTGTTTACCTTTTTTTATAATCTCATTATCCCAATCATAGCTTGAGGCTATGACCAAAATACCACCTGTATTGATCCTTCTCTGAATGATTTTCAGGAAGTTATCAGGGTCATAGATATATTCCAACACGTTTTGAGATAGAACGAAATCATAATCTTTGAATTTTGCAGCGAGATTGGAAGCATCTGCCTGCCAGAACTCGACTTTTTCCGGTGAGCCGGAAAGATTTAGTTCATCGAGAGTGACTTCTCTTAGAGCCATAAGCTCGCCTTCTATGGGCACTTGATATCTGATTTTATTTCCGGATTTCATTTTCTCTGCCACTTTGATGAGCCTGGCAGTAAAATCTATCCCGGTCACTCTTTCAAAATATTTAGCCAGTTCAAAGCTCGATCTTCCGGCATTGCAGCCAATGATGAGGGCTTTTTCCTGTTTTTGTATCCAGGGTTTGCACAAATCCACTAATCTTGAGGGATAATTACCGAGCCCGAGGTAGTCTTCTCCATAATCCTGTTCGCAGGAAGTGATAATTTCCGGGTCATCTTCATAAAAATCTCCTGTTTCCGGTAATGCCTGTTCAGAGACCACGTATCTGAATCCTGCATGTTGGAAGAAATGGCGTCTAAAAGCGTAGCGGCTGTGGCGCGTGGCCTCATTACCGGTGGAAATCCAGGAACCACCCTTGATCAGGTTGTGCCTGCCATCAAAGGTGGGGGTGGAAAAATCATCATAACAGGGATGAATTTTAAAGCCTTTAAAACCGCTGAAGGGGGTTTCTGTCCATTGCCAGACATTGCCGATAATATCATGGAACTCTCTGAAACTAAATTCATTAACCGGGCAGGGAGAAGCATAATGCTCAAGATTGATATTCCCGCAGGCTTTATCCCACCAGGGCTGGTCTTTTAGTTCCGCATTTTCATACAGGATTTGCCATTCATCTTCGGTTGGCAATCTAAAGGGTTGTCCCGTTTTTCCTGTTTTCCAATGGCAAAACGCTTTAGCTTCCAGATAGTTAATTTCCACGGGAAAGCTCCAGGGCAGAGAAATTTCTTCAGTCACGAGCCTGAGATACCATTTGTCGTCGCGCAATATCCAGAATTTGGGGTGCTCTGCCTTGACAAAATTTTTCCAGGACCATCCTTCATCCGTCCACCACTGGCGATCTTTGTAGCCACCGGCTTTTACGAATTGCAGGAATTCCTGATTGCTCACCAGATATTTTCCTGCTTTAAAATCATCAACTTCATATTCATGTGTGCCGTATTCGTTATCCCAGCCATAAAGGGGATGATCGAGGGGTTTGCCCATTTTTACTATTCTGCCTTTCACGCTTATCAATTCATTATCGGGTGGTGGCGGGTCGTGGCGGCAGATAATGCTTAGTGCGTTATCCTGCACTTTATCCAGGGGTAATTGCCTGATGAGGACTGAGGAAGTTTCCAGATGTATCCTTTGATGCTCTATTCCCATCATGATCAGCCAGAAGGGGCTTTCCCAGCTTATTGGCAGGTTAAGCTCAAGCTCGCAGATGATCCGGTCTATCAATTTGCGCACTTCCCGGCGATAGGACATTACTTTTGGAAGCGAGGGCCAGTTATAGTGCTTATCATTAAGATCATCCCAGGACATCTCATCAACGCCCACGGCAAACATCGATTCATATTCAGGATTTATCCGCTGGTTGATTACCTTGCCCAGGATTAATTTATTGATATAAAAGGCTGCCGAGTGACCTATATAGAAGATGAGAGGATGCCGCAGAGGATCGGCTCTCAGATAAAAAGAGTCTTCAGATTTTACTGCTTTATATAATTGCTCATCTATTTCCCAGGTCTTATGGAAATAGGTACGGATTTCTTCCCTCTTTGTTCGAGGATCGCCTTCATTTAAAATTATGGTTTTTGTCACCAAGCTATCCATTTTATCTCCCGATCAATATTTATGAAAATATAACATAATCTAATATATTACCTTGGTTGGACAAAAAAAAGCAGGTTGAAATTTCAACCTGCTGATTTTTTTCCGTAAGTTTCTCACCTGCCAAAGGCAATTTCTGCATTAGGATAAGAGAGCTATCCCGATATCAAGCCAGACTTTCCTCGATTATTGTGTCCAGTTCTTTTTTCGAGAGCTGTATGGGGCTTTCCATGCCCAGAATACTGCACGCACTCTGGGTAGTGAAATATGCCCACTGAATCAATTGCTCTCTGAATTTCTCCAAATTAATTTTTGGACCATTGATAACGCGGTATGAAATTGTGATGGCGCAGATATTATTCCAGATTAAGTGACTCACCTGGTGCAAAATATCTTCGTCTTTCACCTTGCTTGAGAGAAATTTAATCAAGAATTTCTCGATTTCTTCAAATTTCTTGTAAAGCGTATTCAGTGCCGGCTCATAATCGTGTGATACTACTCCTGGAACCATAAAGGCGAATTTGATGTTCTTTTCGCTGAAGGCATAAAGGAAAAGCAGGTGAATAACTTCATTCAGTGTTTGGGGGTCTGCTTTTTTCATTAATTTAGGCATAAGCAATTCACTGAATCTAAAGTGCTTGTCTGCCATTAAACATATCACTTCGCTCCAAAGGGCTGCTTTGGAGCCGTAATAGTAGTTTACGGCATGTATCGAGCACCCGGCATCATCCACGATGTCCTTGATACTGGTAGCATCAAATCCTTTCTCACTGAAGTGTTTGGTTGCAGATTTTAATAACTGCAGCTTTCTGGGTGACTTTTTCTTACGGCGGTAGCTAATATCTACCATTGTTGTTTCGTAATCATATATTTTTTTCATAGGGCTAATTTCTCTGACGGGGGTTAATACGTCAATGAATATATATTGTTATTTAGATAATTATATTCCACATGAATTAAGATTAAAACAAAAATCTGACATAAACGGTTAGCAAAAGTATCTTAAATAATATACCAATACTAATTTTCATTAGTTGTTTTATAACTGAATATATTGATAGGTAATTTTATTCTTAGCCTGCTCCTGAGAGAGGTAGTTTTCCAGGTAGGGGGCTTTATCATCGCTGATAGACAGGCATAATTCGATCTCTTTTGCATATTCGATTGCCGTAATTTCTGCGTCAAGTTCACTGAGATCATATTTCAATTTTTCTATAAAATCATAACCAGAAATAATCCTGAAGTTTTGCAATATAACGAGTTCTTTCAGGGTGATTTCATTAATTGCCTCCTCCACAATTTGACCATAAGCATCTATCAATCCCCGCACTCCCAGCTTGACTCCGCCAAAATAGCGGGTTACAACTGCGGTGGTATTGGTGAGATTATACTTTTTAAGGGCATTGAGCATGGGTTTGCCTGCTGTGCCGGAGGGCTCGCCTGCATCGGAGGAGTGCTCATTTTCTGCCTTATCGCCAATGATATACGCCCAGCAATTGTGGTTAGCCGTTTTATGGAGGCGTGAGATTTCGTGGATATATTCTTTGGCAGATTCCATATTCCGGCAATATTGCAGGTGGGCGATAAAGCGTGATCTTCGGATTTTTTTTTCATGAATCACACTTTTATCTAAAACATAATAATGCGGAGCATCATTCATCAATTTTCTCCTCGTCTTCCTGATACTGTGCCGTGTATTCCAGCAATTGCTTCAGTTCTTCTGAGGTCATATTTTTCACGACGTCCTGTCCGCTTTCTATGAGGTTATTGAACATTTCCCTTTTTTGATGTTGTAACTGGGTGATCTTTTCTTCTATAGTGCCCCGTGTGATAGTCCGGTAAACCATTACTTTTCTGGTTTGTCCTATGCGATGAGCTCTATCTATTGCCTGATCTTCGCCCATCGGGTTCCACCAGGGGTCTGTGATTATCACCATATCGGCTGCCGTGAGATTGAGACCGTAGCCTCCGGTTTTTAAACTTATCAAAAAAACTCTGATTTTAGCATTGTTATTAAAATTTTCTATTCTCTTCTGTCTGTCTCTTGTGGAGCCGTCCATATATTCAAAGGCTGTTTTATCTCGTTTGAGCATTTTTCTCAGCAGATCCAGCATTCCAACGAACTGTGAGAATACGAGCAATTTATGTCCGGAATCCACGGCATCGCTGATCAATTCTGAAAGCAATTCCAGTTTGCCTGAATATGCCAGATTAGATTTTATATCTGGATTTATCAGAGAAGGATGATTGCAAACCTGTCTCAATCTGGTAAGTGCTGCCAGAATATGGATAAAATTTCTGGATTTGGCGTTTGCGGCAAGGAAGTGTTGCTTCACATTCTCGAGAATTTGCAGATACATTTTTTCCTGCAAGGGGGTCATCTTGCAATAGACGGTTTGCACCTGTTTATCCGGCAATTCAATGAGCACTTCATTTTTTTTACGCCGCAGGATAAAGGGTGAGATCATTAGACGTACTTTTTCCTTACTTCTTTGATCGCTTTCATCTGTGTACATTTCCTTGAACCGAGATTGAGAGGGCAGATAGCCCGGCATTAAAAAATCGAATTGTGACCAGATTTCACTTGTATTATTTTCTATCGGCGTACCTGTGAGGCACAGTTTATTTTTTGTATGTAATTGCTTGATTGCTTTTGTCCTTAAAGCTGAGACGTTTTTTATGTGCTGAGCTTCATCGAGAATGATGTATTCAAATTCCGTTTCCCTGAAGATATCCAGATCACTGGGTATTATAGAATATGATGCCAGCACGATATTCACATTCAGGTTCTGCAACATCTTCCGCCGCTCTGTTTGCGTGCCTTCATAAATGAGATAGCTCAAAAACGGGCAGAATTTTTCGATCTCCAAAGCCCAGTTAAAAAGCAGAGTTTTGGGGCAGACTACCAGAGAAACGGCATCATTATCCAAATCTGCCAGGATCGAGAGGGCTTGAATAGTTTTGCCTAATCCCATATCATCTGCCAGGATGCCAGCCAGCCCATAATGGCTAAGCATCTTTAGCCAGCGGTAGCCGGATTTCTGATAAGACCGCATCACCGGTTGTAAGCTGCGAATGGGCTTATAAACTATCTCTTGCTGGCGTTTGAGTATGTCATCCACCATATCATTTAGAAAATCGTCTCCTAAAATTCTGATGCCTTCATTTACCGATTGCAATTGATAGATATATGCCAGATTATATACGGATAGTTTCCAGGATTCTGAGCTGGAGCGGCTGCTTTGTTTCATCAGATTTTCCATTTCATTAAATGCTGCTTTATTTTGAAAATACAGGAGTCTTCCGTCCTCAAGTTTCATATACTTTTGACGTGAGCGGAAGAATTTTTTCAGTTCGTTGTGACTGAATGAAAGGTCTTGAAAATTGTAATCCACCTCATAATCAAACCATCTGATGTCTTTGCCTTTATGAGTTTTTATCACAGGTTGCAGGTTAACGCGATAGATGAATTCTTTTTTGAGATCATCGGATAAATTGACTTCCCAGCCTGGGTCTACGTATTCAAAAACCGCTTTTTTTAATTCATCTTTGGATTTTTGATCTTGGAAAACCAGCTCCGAATTACTCTCTATTCTGTTTTCATCGGCAGGTGGCAGCTTGACAAAAAACCTGGCGATACTGTATTTTATCTGAGGGGGGATATAAAACCAGGTTTCTATATCACCCTGATCAAATCTTGCCAGTTGCACCGGAAGATTGATCACAGACATCGGTATTATCACGTTCTCAGCATATCTCAGCTCGCCACGCATGATGATGCCCTCTCCTTCACCTCGGAGATAAAATACCAGTTGAGGCACATTGTGATAAACCTGCGGTAATTTGATGGATTCATCAAAATCTATATAGCAATTCATAAGGCCTAATTGCCTGGCTACAACTGATGAAAAATATACCAGGTCCTCACGCTTCAGCTTATAGCCTTCGGTAAATAGTATCTGTGCCACTTCTTCCTTGAAAGGTAACTGCATCCGCGCTACCTTGTTTCTCATAAAAAACCAGGTTGTTCTGCCCACATAAACAGCAGAAAGCTGAGTTCCGGGAGACACGCGGCAGATATATTCATCATCTTTATACTTTTTTATATTGAAATTCAGATAAAAATTATCCTGCAAAAATTCCAGATGTTCTCCCGTTTCTCTGATGTATATCTTCCTGCGGAGGTTATTTAAGAGATTAAAGAAATAGCGGAAATTATATTTATAGATAGTGAAAAACATACCTTTACGCGAATAAGAACATTTTTTATAATACAGCAGGCTGATAAGATCAATTTCTGCCTGACACAATGCCTGCATTTGCCGTTTGGCAGAATTCACATAAGCCTGATCTTCTTCGCGAATCTCTCCATCATTACATAGAATTGCTATCAGGCGGATTTTCACGGGACTGTAACTGCTGAAATAGAACCGTATCTTATCGTTTTGGCTGTTATAGATATCCGAAATCTCTATCCGGGCATTTAGGACGGTCTGCTGCCAGTATTCATCGTATTCCAATAAATCATTGCTGTATGTCTGGATCGTGTGGATAAGAAGATCATCTGTGCTCATCTGATGATAAGCAAAATCCAATACAGATAGAAAATGACGGCAGACCGGCTGTCTGCAGACATTGCATTTCCAGTATAATATCTGCTGACTGCCCGGATTATAGCAGATTTTTAGATTCAGGGGAAAAATCTTTGCCTTATCTCGAACTGTCACAAATTCCAGTATCACATTATTCTGTTCATCGAGATATTTCTTATACGAGACTTCCTCTTTTGATAATTTATAGACAGAATTCTTATAATACCAGGAATTGGAGTGTTCATGATACTCTCTGCCAAACAATCGAGCCATTCATTCTCCTGTGTTTATATCTGGGGGCGGGATGCGAAAGAATACCCATAGGGTCCTGCTACCGCATTGGATCTCGGTCTTTTATGCCCGTATTTCCAGATTACCAATCACCGCCAGGTTCAATCAAAATTTATAAATTACTAATCCTCTTCTTTTTGCACAATCTGTATCTCCACGTGATCCTGGCGGAAGATGGGGTAATAGCGGGAGATATATTCTCTGGCGATATCAGCTAAATCTTTATGTTCCTCAATAGTTTCGGCTGAAAAGGTAAGCACTACGGTCAATCGATTGAATACTACATTTATATTCATAGAGGGTGATTCGCCGATCACGTTCTTAAGGTAAACAGGCAATTCATTTGAAATATTGATTATGCCTGTTATATAGCGATATGCTTTATAGGACAGATAACCTATAGTTCCAAAGGTTAAAAAATTAAGACATTTTTTGCCGAAAGACATTTTTTCCTCCTGTTTCTATGTTTTCCTTACGCAAGTTTTAATATATGACAATATTAAGTCAATAAATAAATCAGGACACGCTTTTCGAAAAGCGTGTCCTGATTCTATTTTTTGTTTATTATTCTAGCGCATCAAGAGGATTTTATTGCTTTCTTGATTGCTGCCGGCAGATAGCTTGTAAAGATATACCCCGGCGGGGAGCACTTGACCGGCAGAATCTCTGCCGTCCCATGATAGACGGTAGCTGCCGGCTGCATAATAGCCTTCCGCTATTTCCGTCAGCTTTTGTCCTTTGATATTGTAAACTGCCAGATTAATACCGGCTGCTTCTTGAAGAGTGAAGCCAAAATTTATGCCGCTGCGTGCGTTATTAGCGTGATAGGGATTGGGATATGCCACCAGATTATAAATTGCAATCACATTTTCGTCATTAAATGGCGCCCCATCTATATTGATGTCCTGCGGAGTTCTGGGATTAAGTCCGAACTCAGAATAAGAATAATCTACTATTCCGGTAATAGATACGATTTCCATATCGTTTTCGATCACTATAGGCGGCTCTACTTCATTGAGTAAAAAGAAACCGTCATCTATCTGGCAGGCTCCGCTGCCGTCATTCACATACCATTCTCCAAATTCACCCGGTTCCTGCACGACCAGTAAATCTCGAATTCTCACTAAAACGCTTTCGTAAGCTTCCTCAGAAGAGAGCTGCAGGGTGGTGATATCTACGGGAGCGGGCAAAGGGTTACCGCTGGACACCACTTCAAAATTCGTAACATTCAATAATTCTGTGAAGCCAAAATATTCTGCTACTTCTGCCGTGAATTGAACTATATCGCCCTGGTAAGGATCATTAACATCATCATATACATAGATACCGCTATATGCTCCGCCTTCTATATCTGCGATAAAATACCGGTTGCCCAGATAGCCGCTGCCTGTAACAATGCCCTGCACGGTAACTATCTCACCTGCCAGGGGAGAATCACCAGTTGGGTCTTCCGTGTATTGGATATCGTATATAGGAGTGAATTCCGGCTGCGTACCCGAATCAAAATCAGATAATCTGCGAGGGTGCAAGCCATATTCATCATAACTATAATCGACTATTCCCTTTATCGATAAAAATTCAAAACCCAGAGACAAATCTGCATAGATCACGCCAAAGCCATCATCTATCTGACAGGCTCCGCTGCCGTCATCCACATACCATTCGTTATAAGTATTAGGCAGAGCTGTCACTTCCACTTCACTAATTTTCACCAGCACACTTTCATAAGCTTCCATACCTGCTAATTCGGCTGTAGTGATCTCAATTGCCGGAGGTACGGCATTCCCGCTGCTATTGACCACAAGCTCAGTTATATCCGTCAGTTCAGTAAAACCAAAATATTCGCTGATCGTTCCCGTAATCGTGACATTGTCTCCTTCGGATACTTCATAATCGTATTGATATACGTATAGACCATTCCAGGCACCTCCGTCTTCACCACTGATGAAAAAGAAATTATTGCCATTGAATTCTGTTCCGCTAACTATCCCCGATACTGTGACTACCTGCCCGGCATAAGGTGAATCGCCGGAAGGGTCCTCCGTAAACTGGATATCATAAATCGTGACTTCTTCCTGCGGGATCAAGGTGAAATTTATTCCGGAGGTGGTTTCTTCTTCTTCTACTTCCACTTCTGTGATAGTCTGCGGAGCATAGCCTGCCAGCGAGGCTGTTACGCTGTAAGTGCCCGGGGGAAGCTGCAATTCATATTCTCCACTGTTGTCCGGATTTGTGGTATAACCTCCGGCAGAAACAATCACATTTTGCACTTCTCCACTGCCACCATCGAGGCTGACCATGCCTTCAATATAGCCAGGTTCTCCGGCAATTGCCAGATCACTGGCGTAGCGGGGATTCAATCCGTATTGGTCATAAGAATAGTCCACTATGCCAATGATAAAATCATATTCATCTCCAATAGCGGGGTCATAGCTGTACATGGCATCATCCGTCTGGCACTCGCCACTGCCATCATCTATATAGGCTTCGCCATAATTATTAGGATTTTGCGTGACAACTACGTCATTAACTCTCACCAGCACACCTTCGTATGCCTCTGTCTCTGCCAGATCACCGGTAGTGACATCTATCGGCTCCGGCACCGGATTGCCCGTGGATAACACCGTTATCTCCGTAATATTGGTAATCTCCGTAAAGCCATAATACTCCACTACTTCTCCGGTAACCTCCACTTCGTCTCCCTGTTCGACAGCATAATCCCAATTGAATATAAAAATTCCACGCCACTCACCACCTTCCGGATCGGATATGAAAAAACGATTGGAATTTCCCGAGACATACCAGTTTGTGGCTGTCACTATTCCTGTCACTGTCACAATCTCACCTTCAAGTGGTGATGCTCCCGAGGGATCTGTAGTATATTGGATTTCATAGACAGTTACTCCACTTAGTAAACTGATTAAAAACAACATAAAAACAACTAAAAGTGCCTTTCGCATTACTACCTCCTGTTTATGCCTTATCACTCTCACTATATTCTACCGGCATCCAAATATTATGCTCCACCCCCTGTCAAGAAAAATTGTTCGTGTTTGGGGGGAGTGGGGATTGGTGATTGGTGATTGGTGATTGGTGATTGGGGATTGGGGATTGGTGATTGGTGATTGGGGATTGGGGATTGGTGATTGGGGATTGGGGATTGGTGATTGGTGATTGGTGATTTGTGATTGGGGATTGGTGATTGGTGATTGGTGGTTGGTGATTGGTGATTGGGGATTGGTGATTGGTGATTGGTGATTGGTGATTGGATGATGGCTGTTTTGGGAAGATTTATATTTCCTTAATCCGAGCAAAGAAGTGCCGAGGGTAATCATGCCCAGCGACTGAATAAGCACTTCGGAGCTACCATTAATTTCGCATGCAGCAAAAACGATACCTGCGAAAAACCCAACAATACCTGATAAAATGGCAATTACACCACACGAACCACTGGCAGATGTTTTGCCTGTTTCGTTACTAGTCATTTCTGCAAATGAAAATTTATTTTTTTGCATATTTATTATTACGATTATCAATTTCTTTTATTTTTTTTCGATTAAGTCTAAAAGCAGAAACGCCGACTGCCATACCCACAATAAGGGCAAGTAGTTGACAAATCGGGATAATATTATCAATCAAGGATGGAATGATTGAACCCAAAGTGATATAACCTGCTATTTCAGGTCTGTTTTCAAAAAAAAATTGTAGTTGTTTCATAGCTCTATTTCGTTTTGCTTAATTTCCAATTCTACTAATTCGTTAGAATTAATATGGCTTTGACATTCCAAAGCACTGTCAAATATAAGTATATTCTCCGCACCCCAATTCTCCACTTCTTCGGGCAATTCTAATTGAATTGTGCCGACAAAGGCAAAATATTGCCAATAATGAGTGCTGTTGCAGATTAAAGCCCATTTGGGCTCTTTGCTGTATATCTCTAATCCTGCGGGGGTTTTAGTTTTTTGTATCATTTTTTAGTTTTTTAAAGTGTTTCTAATTCGGTTTTAATGT
>CAZRXY010000078.1:0-3210 GCA_964604155.1 uncultured Candidatus Cloacimonadota bacterium
CTAAATCTTCTTTGTTTATGGTCTCGCCAGTATTATGGAACTGTATTTTTATATACTTTCCTTCCTTTTCCACCGTTATGGTCAGCTCCCCGCCTTCAGACATTGCATTTTTTGCATTGATAATCATGTTTAAAAAAACCTGTTGTATCTGACCAACATCTATTAAAGTCGTTGGGATATCTGAATAATTCCTTACCACCTTAATTGAACAATTCTCTAAATCTTTGTTAATCAATTCAATAACTTCTTCGATTATGTTTTTTAAATCAACCGACTCTTTTTCAAGTTTAATTATTTTGGTAAAAGTAAGCAGCTTTTTCACAACCTGGGCACCTCTGTCCCCGCTCTTAATAATCAGATCCAGGTATTTCTTTAACTCATTTTCATCTCTGATAATACTCTTTGCATATTCCGCACTATTGTTTATAATACTCAGTAAATTATTAAATTCATGTGCAACTCCTGCTGCTAACTGACCTGCCATTACCATCCTTTCAGAACGAATAAGATCTATCTGCTTTCGCTCGCTGATATCCATTCCGATAAGTGCCAGTCCGGTAATTTTTTCTGTCGAATCAAAAATTGGATAAAGTGAATTTAAAAAAATCTTTTCTAAGTTTCCATCTTCAAAATAAAGAGGTTTGCCGCTTTTGATCACCTGTTTAAACTGCAATTTTCGTTTTTGAACTACATCAGGTGGTAGAAAATCATAAATATAACCCTGCAGCAGTGTTTCCGGGTTGGTTCCCAAATGTTGAGCCATCGACTCATTGGCAGTAAGGATTCTTCCTTTTAGATCTGTCAGAAGAATGAATTCTCTTGACATATTCAGAATAGTCGCGAATTTTTTTTCGTTTTTATCCAGCTTTTCTTCTGCCAATTTGCGCTCGGTGATATCACTAATCACCGTATAGCTTAAGTTATCTCCATTCTCACTATCCTGTGCTCTGTTTGACTCCAGCCGTACCCAGAACAGGGAATGGTCTTTTTTTACCAGTCTCAACTCACACACCTGTGGTGTATTGCTATTAAAAAGCTGTTTACGGTGATAATAATAGATGTCTTGATCTTCAGGGAAGATAAAGTTGGTTAACGGCTTGTTGGTCAAAGTATTTGTCGTCACACCCAGTAGATTGCTTGCTGTGAGATTTGCTTCCAGAATCAAGCCCTCTTCGTTTAAAGTAAAATAGCCTACTGGAGCAAGATCGTAAAGATTAAAATACCGTAACTTAGAGGATTCGAGATTCTCCTGCGTCTGACGCAGTGATTCATTCTGTATCTCCAGCTCGACCTGGTGCACCTGTAGTTCATGGAGTAATTGCTGTTGTTCTTCGGGTGATAATAGATCAAGATTTTCTGACAGCTGCGGGTTTTTTCCCTGGACTATCTGTTCTGCCTGCCGGCGTAAATTAGCCTGTTGTTCTAAAGAAAGCTTTTTTTTAGTCATAATTTATCCTCTTGGGTAAATGATCATCCTTTTTCTTATTTTTTTTATCCGCTATCGCCCACTCAGTGGTGGTAATGGCATATATCTCTCCAGTTTCATTTCTTACTGCAGTGGCAGTTATCCAAACCTCCACAATCCGGCCATCCTTGTGAACCCGTTGTGTACGATAGGGTTTTAAAATCTTAGACCTGCTCAATTTCTGCACGACTGCCAACTCTTTCTTGCGGACACTCTCCGGTATCAAGTCACGGATATTCATAGTGAGCGCCTCGGTTTCACCCCAGCCATACATCCTTACCGCCGATGGGTTCCAGGCCAGAATATCACCTTTTAAATCCCTTAAGATAATGGCATCATACGAGTCATACACGATTGCAGCCAGTTGAAATCTATTTTCAGATTTTTTCATCATAGTAATATCAACAAAGTTAATCACAGCACCCTCAATCACATTTTCTTGAGTGCGATAGGGTATAATGCGCATCTTGTACCATACATCTTCTTGAGTACGAACCTCCACCTCTTTGGGAATTAAGCTATTCAGCACTTCCTGGGTATCCTCCACGATGCGGTCGTAATTCACCAGATTAGAGACTATGTGTCCCAAAGGCCGCCCCACATCGCCCTGAATCAGGTTGATGATTCGGGTGATGGCAGGGGTAAATCGTAAAATACGCAGTTTGCGATCCACAAAGATGGTACCGATACCGGTACCAGCCAGAAGATTGTTCATGTCATTGTTAGCCCGCGACAGATCATCAGCCTTGGTTTGCATCTCAGCGTTGACCGTGGCCAATTCCTCATTGACCGATTGCAGTTCTTCCTTAGAGGTTTCCAGCTCCTCGTTGGCGGATTGCAGCTCCTCGTTTATCGACTGCATCTCCTCGTTCGAGGATTTTAGTTCTTCATTGGTGGTTTCCAATTCCTCGTTGGTTGCCTGCAAGTACTCTTCCTTGGCATGTAGTTCCTGCTTGAGTGTAGCTAACAACACATCAGCATCACTCTGGGGGTTGATTTTTTTTGAAGTGTCAAGGTCATTTATCTCTTTGCTACTATGCGGGGTAGCTGCTTTCTGGGTCTGTTCAGTACCAAAAGGTTGTGCTTGTTCTAAAATAACTAAATATAATGTTTCCTCTGCCTTCGCGGAAAGACTTGCCCCTTTGTCAAGCTCGGTGGCGGGGGGCACAGGCACTGGACTAACAGTCAAGTTAACTGTAATGAAATTGCCGTTGGTTTTGATTTTCAGGTTCGGCTTGCGCACTACCTCTTTACTTATCGTGGTTTTATGCAAAGCTTTGGTCAGGTCATGCCGTAATCCTTCGCGTGCCATCTTTAGAATATTACTGATTCGAGTTTCTCCCGGGGTTGGTTCAAGGAACAGACCGGTTCGGCCGTAGAGATAGAGAATATCACCATAATTGTTGACAAGTGCTCCAGCCGGGCTGAGCTGTTGCAATAACGCCTTTTCGATAATTTCTTGTAGTGATAGTTTTCTGATGTTATCCTTCTTTTTGTCGGTTGTCACTGCAGTTGAGGGTAAAAACTGTCCCGGGAGCAGGTGATGTGCGTTTTGAATATCCTCCCTGCGCTGATATAGCTTTAACTTTCGATGTAATGTGGTAAAAAGATGACCAAATTCACCTAAACTCTCCGAGGTGCCCAGGAAGAGGAAACCACCCGGGTTCAGTGAATAGTAAAAGAGTGATATAATCTTCCTTTGCAATGCCCCGCTCATATAGATTAGAAGATTGCGGCAGCTGATC
>CAZRXY010000079.1:0-10974 GCA_964604155.1 uncultured Candidatus Cloacimonadota bacterium
GCGAAGATTTCGAGCCTGTCCAAAGGTCATGGATGGTATTTATATGTCTTG
This sequence comes from uncultured Candidatus Cloacimonadota bacterium, assembly GCA_964604155.1. GTDB lineage: Bacteria > Cloacimonadota > Cloacimonadia > Cloacimonadales > TCS61 > Stygibacter. Next base: position 52 of record CAZRXY010000079.1, read on the forward strand.
GTTTTCAGGGTTTTATCAGAGTATTATTCCGGGTTTACTTAGCTGCGGTGCTATTTGTCAGGTAAAAAAAATATGCTGATATACTTCAGAAATAAGGAGGAAAAATGAAGAAGTATGCATTTATACTGATTATTATACTGATAGCCGTCTGTGCATATACTAGCGATATGGCAGCATCAATATCAAAACTATGGGGGTCCGGTTTTTATTGTAGTTATTCAACACCAGAAAATCACTATTGTGCTCAGTTGATTGGAGCACTCAATATTTGTGCAGAGAACAGCGGGAGAGCAATGATATTATTTGATGATGAATCAGATGACAATATCACTTCTATCAGAAAGTATCACATGCCGTTTCCATACCTGTTACTTGAGGATTATTTCGAAGCTCTGCCATCATCCAATATCATGATGGGACATTCGCGATCAGATGAGAGTGGAATAAATAAACCCTTTCATCCCTTTGTCTGGGAATCACGTAAAGATAGCAGTATTTACACCTTTATGTCTGATGAAGATATTGAAGTCACGGAATTGGAGCAGTTATTAACTGAGGGTGGTGGGGATGAGTGGCTAATTGATGCAATAGATCATTTACACATTAATACTCACAACGCTTCTATAACAGATATTCAAGACGTATCAGATGCTGAATATTATTTTCTTTGGTTAATCAAAAATATAGAAGCTAATCGTGATATATTATCCGGTCTTAGACAGGCATTATACAGAATGAACAAGACCCCGGGAATAGGTTTGGGAGCCTGGAAGAATTTTATATTCAGTGATGGTGAAGCACTTTATTTGTATAAAAGCGGAGCGATATCAGGCACAGGTGGCTATGAGCATCGGCTATATTATGGTGATGTAATACGAGTATCCAATAATATTGAGTATGATCAATATTCCTTTGCTGTGACAACAAATGGAATTGGAGCAAATATAAATTACACCGGTACAAGCTATAAGCTTCTTGAGGAAGAGCTATTAGATTTAGAGCTTGTAGTGCTTCATTCGGATGGTGAGAAAGATGTTTACCAGGATTTCGGTAATCCTTATCATTTATATAGACCAAAGGTAGAATACCTAATGAAGAACGGAGTGAACTGGAAATGCTTCCCGGTAGATTATCCCGGTTTGTATGCAAGTGATCAGATTGAAGAAACCGAGAACTTCTTTACAGGATTAAGTTACTGGGATGGAAGCTTGCAAACGCTTTCCTGGAATTATATGTGTGACACTGATTTAGAATACACAATGGGCTATAAATTAGAATTGAACAGTCTTGGAATGGGAATACTGCAGTATGACCTGGAGGGGGTTCATGTATTTGAGGATAGAGAGATACCTCTTGATTCCGAGCAGAACCGTTTCTGGATACCGTATTTTGTACATGGCAGTGCCAGTGTATTTGATGCTTTTGAGGGTATCATAGGCAGCGCTACTCATATTCAGTCACAGTATTGGACGATGTGGAGGAAAAACACATCTTCAAGCTGGACGATCGCGATAGACCCGGGTAAAAGTGCAACCTGCCATTATGGCAGGATGTATGATGTTACTTTAACAGCGGGACATCCTACAGTAATGGATTATTATGGATTAATGGGATATGAAGAACTGGAAGAATATATACCGCCGGAAACGGATTATTATCAATATCAAGAGAAAATGGAATATGAAGCGATTTTGATAGACACAATAATCACCAGTGATCCTATAGAAGAGATAGCCGTATATGAAGGGGAAGAATGTATTGGAGCCAGTGTATTTAGAGGTTATCCGGTATTTATCAGAGCTTTCACCACTGGATTGAACCGAAGTAATGAGCCTTTGGAATTCAGGATATTCACGGGAGGGCGGTCTGAGCCGGAAATTGATTATCGAGTGTATGATGCAGAATTTGCTTTGTACAGAGAAGAAGGACTTTATCCGCGAGAAAATATGATAACACGAGTATGCCTGGGAGAAAAGGGAATGGTTATGCCGGTAATGGATGATTTTGCCGTTCATGCCAGACAATATCCTGATCCCTTTAATCCCGAGACAGCCATAGAGTATTCCATACCGGCTTCGGGAATGGTGAGTATAGCAATCTATAACATCAGAGGACAAAGGGTGCGAAGCCTGCTATCATCAGAACAGGCGGCAGGTTTGCACAAAGTGATCTGGAATGGAACAGACGACGGTGGCAGAAGAGCTGCATCCGGATTGTATTTCTATGAATTAAGATATGAAGATCAGAGCATCAGAGAAAAGATGTTGATGATCAAGTAAGAGATATTATGCCATCAGGCTGCGTTTCCTTGCAGCCTGATGGTTTCAGGGAGAAATAATGAGAAAATATTATATGATATTTATTCTGCTTGTACCGATATTATTACCGGCAGTAGTCTGGGATATAGCTTTAGATGGCAGCGGTGATTTCAGTGAAATCCAGACGGCTATAGAGATAGTGGAAAATGGAGATACACTACTGATCCATCCGGGGACATATTATGAAAATCTTTATATCCATAATAAAGACATACATTTATGGAGTTTATACGTAACTACTCAGGACAGCAGTTATATTCAGGAAACGACCATTGATGGGACGCATATAGATCATACGGTTTACAACGGCAATGGTACCGGTTATTTTTCTATGAACGGGCTGCGTGTAGTAAACGGATATTGCCACCAGTACCAGTATGATGACAGATTAATGCACGGAGCGGGTGTATTATTGAGGGGTGGGAGCAATAACATCTCAAATTGCCTGATTGAGAATAATTATTCGGAAAGGACTGGTGGAGGAATTTATGTTGCCACCGGCACCTTATATTTATCAGGGAATATAATCAGATTTAATGTGGCAATTGAAGGTGGCGGGGGTTTAGCTTTTGGTAATGACGAAGTCATTTTTGATGAAACTAACCTGAACAGTATTTATGGCAATTACGGGTATTATGGTAGTGACATTCTAAATCGAGTTACTCCTGATTTTGATTATTACTTTCCAATGCGTAAAGGCACTTCCAATCCTCCCAATCCGCTTTATTTCAGAAATCAAAGTGTAGAGGACATGTTTAACGTGAGTTATGAAGAGAGCTATATAGCGGAGACTGCAGCAGTAATTTATGTATCTCCGGAGGGGGATAATGCGAATGATGGTACAACGCCAGAGACAGCCGTGCGTAATATCTGGTATGCTACTATGAAGTGTGAAGGGACAGAAGAAAATCCGGGAGTAATTTATTTGTCTCCAGGAATATATTCGGGCAGCAGCAATGAAGAATATCCCGTTACTGCGACGAAGTCAAATATGAATATCATCGGGAGCGGTTCTGAAATTACCATCCTTGATCGAGAGGGGCGGTCAGGCGTATTTGGAGTGGTCTTTAATAATAATAACTATCTGGAAGGTTTTACTGTCTGTAACGATTCGGGGGAATTTTTTTTCCCAAATTTCGATTTTTGTGGTAAATCAAGAACAGGTACTGCTTCTGTCCGAGATATTGTATGTCAAAATATACAAGGGTTACCCATAATGGTGGGAGCTTATGATGAAATAAGTTTTGATGAGATAAAAATATACAATACAACGTATAGGGGAAGTGCCATTCAATTAAGCTCAATCCGCACTGCGATATTCAGGAATCTGGAAATACGTGGTTCCAGATATCAGGAAGTAGAAGATTACTGGCAGTATGAAGGTGGTTTTGGCATTGGGGTCTGGAATTCTGCCAATCTTCAGGAGCCATTGAATTATTATTTTGAAAATGTCTTAATAACAGACACAGATAACCGCAGTCCCTATCAGATGTATCCAACAGGGAGCACTTATGCTATAGCGGGATCAGGGGGTTATAACAATATTTTTCTGGTGAATACAACGATTAGTGGCAATATGACTAATAATCATTATTCTTGTGTTCTTGGAGCGTTAAGCGGCTCACAAATGAATATCTATAATTCAATAATTTTTGATAATCAATATCACAGTTTAAAAATTGGTGGTAATTCATCTTCGGGACCATCTTATATTGGTGTGACCCATTCGCTGGTCGAAGGCGGTTTTGAAGATATGATAACATCAGGTGGTAACTGGCAGGCGGAATGGTTTGAAGGAAATCTTGAAATCAATGATTCACCTGAATTTTGTGGAGTGGGGTTGAGCGAATTTATGCTTCAGGTTGATTCGCCGTGTATAGACAGCGGGACATTAGCCGGTTTGCCTGGAAGTTTTGAGCTAAGTGAGACGGATTTGGCAGGTAATCCCCGGATTTATGGAGCGGGGATCGATATGGGCTGCTATGAATGGCAGGGCACAGAATGCGATTTTAGCTGGGAGCAGGAATATAATCTGGTGACTTTTTATCCGGACAGCAACGAAGAAATCTATGATATTGGTTGGGATTTTGAATGTGATGAAGAGATAGACAGCAATGAATTGCAGCCGACGCATCGATATTTGGAGACGGGGACATACAGTGTGGGCGTATACATCAATGGGGGCAGAGGTGGCAGAAAGATAGAGAATTGCCTTACGATAGACAGCCTGGATGTGGCAGGAGAGAATATTCCGCCCGTGGTACTAACGAGCCGGAATTATCCCAATCCGTTTAATCCAAGGACGACAATTGAATTTACCTTGCCGGCAAAGGGGGAAACAAAGCTGGCAATTTATGACGTAAAGGGCAGAAAAGTGAAAATTCTGCTCAATGCTGTACTGGAGGCGGGAATTCATTCACTGATCTGGAATAGCAGAAATGATGATGAGCAAGAGGTGGCAAGCGGAGTCTATATCTATGAATTAACCTGGGAAAACCAGAAACAGCGAAGCAGGATGAATTTATTAAAGTGATAATATGGGGGCAGCCTTAAAGTGGATTTGAGATCAGGGATTAAAGTCTGCGTATCTGAAAAGATAAATAACTGCATTAGCGGCGACGATATTACCAAGCAGGGTAGCAGTGATAGTTGATGAAGTCATACCGGGGCCTGAGGGTCCGGGAGCGGGGCATTCATATCTCTGGAATTCGATATTTTTCAGCACCAGTCCATATTCTCCCTGCCGTCCTGTGAGTTCAGTGTAGATATCATTGTCATTATCAGTTCCCATATCCAGAGGAGTGCCCAGAGATGATGTGAAGATCACTCTTTGATTATTGATGAGGTTATTTTGACCGTCTCTCACCATAACGCGAACGCAAACAGCCTGGTTATTTGGCGGATCATTGGGATTGCTTTCATTCCAATCGAGATGAGCGGGAGTGGCTGTGATATCTATAAAGGGCATTTGCAGAGGCAATCTAAGAGAATCTGAGGCACTGAATTCGCCTGTTTCCACTTGAATAAGAACAAAAGCATTTGTTTTATTGCCTTGATAGACCAGATAAGTGAAGGCGGAGCCTTCGAGGGTATCGCCATTTGCATTTTGGTTACCTACGTAAGAATTTGGCATCACGGAGGCGAAATTTGGATCATCAGGGAGAGAAAAGAACACGGCGGTGCCGGTGTCGACCGGGTTGCCATAACTATCTGTGAGTAATGCGCTTACTTCTACTCTCCACAATCCACCGCCCATATCTTGTCCGCTATTATCTCCGCTGCTGGAGAAATCGACTGAGTTTGGGGGACCTGAATGAATAACTATATTTGATTTTTCTGCGGAAATGAGCATACCGTATTGATTATATGTGGAAGCTCTTAACCTGACAATGCCCGAGCCAATGCCGCTGGAGACGATTACAGAAGCGATACCGTTTTGAGCCGAGACACTGTCTGAGGTAGTTTTCCCATTTATCAGGGCACCCATGGGATTATTTACCATATAGAAGAAAACAGTTTGCTCTGAAGAGATCAAATTTCCGTTCAGGTCGTGCAGATAGGCATTTACGACCACGCTTTCATTGCCGCCGGTACCCTGGACGCTGATATTAAGCGGGGCGTTATCGAAGGCAATAGAGGTTACCACATTGCTAACGGGTTCAATGATATTGACCTGTGTCTGGGCAGCAGCTTCACCACAAAAGGCTTCAATGGTAGCAAGCCCCAGATCATTACTATCCCAGAAGGTAGATTTGGCGATGCCGGAGCTATCTGAGGTCACCACACCGATTATGCTGCCGAGATTTGTTCTAAATCTCACCTGTTCACCAGCGACGGCAAAATTATTATCATCTTTGATGATGGCAGTAATAGTGGAATAAGTGATATTATTATCACGGAATATAGTAGCGGGATCGGCATGGAGCGAGATCTGATAGTTTTCAGGCTCCAGATTTCGATTATCGCAGGCACTAAAAATTAACGAAATGGCAGCAAGACTGCACAAAATAATGGTCATTATGGGGGAATTCACAAAATTACTCTTCAACAATCTGCACATCGATTTGTGACTGGTCATTTTCGCAGTAAACAAAAACGGTAGCAATGCCTGTGACGCCATCATCATGGAGCCTCGTAGTGGCATAGCCGTCTGAGCCGGATTGAGTGGAATCCCATTCCAGATATCCCAGATTTGTTTCAAAAGTAACGGTTACATCGCCAGCGGGTGCTCCGAAGCTATCTACAATTCTGGTTCTAATGAGTGAATATGTGGTTGTGTCGTCATCTAAGTAGATCACCAGTGGGATAGCTTCCAGGAAGACGATTTGTGGTTGATTTGTGAGGATGGCGACCGTGGTATTAGCAGAAAGGCTTTGATAGCTTGCAGTGATAGTAGCGATCATATCCGGTCTTTCATCGTACCAGAAAGTGGAATTGGCAATACCCTGTGAATTAGTGTGACCAAAACCGAGAATTGAGCCGATATCGGCAGAAAAATTAATTTGGACACCGGTAATTGGCGAGCCATAAGAAAAAACAAGTTGGGCATATATTTCGGTATAATTATTATTTGTATTTTCATAGATAGTATCCTGTTCTGCCCAAACGGAAAGCAATATTTCGGGCTCAATAACATGGATTATGCACATGGGGGATAATGATTGGTAGTCCGCATTAATGATGATATTCATAGGGTTATCGCCAGAGAATATATATTGAACCTGAGCCAAGCCGTCTTGGTTGGTCATAGCACTGGAAGTGATAAATCCGTGTGAAGCCTGAAAAGTGATGATTTTATCAGCCACCCCGATATTATCTATGTCTGTAAGACGGGCAAACACATTTGAGTAATAGTTTCCGGAGTCCAGGTAAATAGTATCGGGTTCAGCCCACACTTCGAGATTGAATGGTGAATCATTAGATAAAATCACGTTAACTGTAGCCACTAATCCTTTATATCTGGCGGTGATTGTCGCAGTTGTGGCAAGAGTGCCGTCATACCAGAAGGTAACTTCGGCGATTCCTTCTTCGTCTGTGAAGCCGAAATTAAAAATATTGCCGTGAGTGCTGGAAAAATTAATCTGTTTATCAGCAAGCGGTTCACCATTTCTGGTTAATTCTGCAAAGATCAGACAATAATTAGTATTTGAATTGATATAGATAATATTTGAAGAAGAGGAGAGAGAGAGTTGCAGAGCGGGATCAATAATGAGCTCAATTTCTAATTGCACCAGCATATTCTGGTAAGTGGCACTAATAACGGCTGTGCCTTCCTCATACTCTTCATACAAGAAAACAGCGTGAGCGGTGCCCTGTTCATTAGTTACAACCTCCGAGGGGATATAGCCCAGGTCTGAGGAAAGAGATACAATAGCATTGGTGATGGGTTCATTATCCTGAGAGAGGTTAATAGTGATATCGCAGTAATTAATTTCTGAGCCGATAAGAATCATATCGTTGCTGCTGGTGATCTGCATATCAAAGGGGAAGCCATCAACGATCTGGATTAGCAGTTCTGCTTCGGCATTTTTAAAAGAGGCCTGAATAGTAGCGGAGCCGCTTCCCGAGCCATGAAATTCAAACAGGACTTCGGCGTAACCTTCAGCGTTTGTGACAGCGTTTGCTGCAATAGTGCCCAAACTGGCTGCGAAATCAATTTCGGCGTTTTCACAGGGATTGCCATTTTTCAATAAATCTGCCTTAACCAGGCAGGAAGCGTAATTTGTGCCAGAATACAGAGTGTCTGCTTCTGTGGAAAGTATTAATTGGTAGTTATTTTCTGTGGGTTTGTCTTCACATCCGCTAAAGAAGAGCATAATCGAAGACAGATAAATAATCATTAAGATAATATTTTTCATAATTGCTCCTGACAATGGTTATTTGAGTTACATTCTGAATTTATAAGATATAGCATATATATTCCTTTGATAAATTATTGGGGGACTATTTGAACATCTATTTGCGACTGGTCATTCTCGCAATACACATATACAGTGGCGGTGCCTGGGATGCCATTATCATGAAGCTGACTGGAAGCATAACCGGAATTATTTGTTTCGGCATAAGGCTGGATCAGGTAGCCGATTGAGGTTTGAAATGTAACTACCAATCCTGGTTGCGGGTCTCCGGCACTATCGAGCACTCTGGCAGTGATCACTGAATAAGTGTCTGGATCATTATCAGCATAGATGACGAGAGGTTCTGCCTGGAGGAAGACGATTTGCGGTTGACTTGTGAGGATAGTAACAGAAGTATTAGCAGAAATGTCCTGGTAAGACGCTGTGATAATTGCGGTTATATCCGGTCTTTCATCATACCAGAAGGCTGTGTTTGCAATACCGAGTGTATTCGTGATAGCAGAAGACAGGATTGAGCCGAGGGATGCAGAAAAATTAATCTGTACGTCTGAAATCGGGTTATCAAAACTATCTGTCAATTTGGCATAAATCTCTGAATAGTTCTGGCTTGTACCTTCAAAAATTGTATCAGGTTCAGCCCAGACAGTGAGATTTATAATGTCCAGTTCTATCACTTCGATGCTGTTTATGGCAATTGCTCCCTGATAACTAGCTCTGATTTCTATCATTTCCGGGTTGCTGCCGGCGTAAATGTAAACCGATTGTGCATATCCGTTATCATTTGTCGTTTGCGAAGGAGAGATGAATCCGCTATCGGATTCAAAGCCTATCTGTGCATTTGCTATGCCCATGCCGTCCCTATCTGTGAGGTAGGCAAAAATATCGGTGCTGTAATTACCTGAACCCAGAACAATGTAATCAGGTTCTGACCATACAGTAAGAATAAAGGGGAATTCGTCCACGATATAAATTTTCACAGTGTCATCTGCACCGCTATAACTTGCCCGAATAGTGGCGACGCCAGTAGCAGAGCCATTGTACCAGAAGATGGTTTCGGCGAACCCAATGGAATTAGTGGTGCCGCTGCCGAGAATTTCTCCCATGCTTGTACTGAAATTAACCTGGGCATTTTCAACTGCTTCGCCATCCAGGGTAAGAGACGCTCTGATAGTACAGTAATTAAGGTCTGAGCCTATATCGATAGTATCTTTATCGGCGCTTACAGAAATGCTGTAGTTGCTGCTTTGGGTGGGATTGCGGCTGTCACAGCCGCCTAGCATAAAAATAAGCAGCAAAGCCAGAATAATAAGGGCAGATAGAAAATTTTTCATAATATCCTCCGGTAATAGAGAAGCAAGATACGTTCCAATTATTGACATATAATATCAAAAAATAAATTAATTCCGATATTAATGGAATTTTCATCTGGGAGAAATTTATCGCTGTGGAGTGGATGAGGATAATTACCACGAGCACCGAGCCAGAAAAGAAGCCCTCCCCAACGGGCGGCGATGAAACCGAAATCTTCGCCAGCCATGGTAGTTTCTGCCTGCCTGAATTCCACATTATTTTTTGCGGCTGCCAGCTTGAGATTATCAACCAGTGGAGCAGAGTTGTAAACTTCCTGATACTCTGCCAGATATTTAATCTTAGTCTCCACATCGCAAGCGGAGGCAATAGCATGGCTTATTGATTGCAAGGTGTCTTTGAGAACAGCTACGCTGGTGATATCTTTTGCTCTGATGGTGCCGGACAGACTGGCATGAGCGGGGATGGCATTTCGGACGGTTCCTGCATTCAGGATGCCAAAATCGCAAATAAATTTTTCCTGTGATTTCACGATATGCTTCAATTGCTGCACTGCCAAATAGATTTCAATTGCAGCCTGCAGAGCATTTTTTCCTTTTTCCGGCATAGCAATATGAGCAGAAACTCCTTGGATTTCCAGATCAAATTCGGCTGTTGCGGCAAAAAAATTACCTGTTTTGCTGCTAATCACGCCGGCAGGCAGCTCCGGGCTGACATGTAGAGCATAGGCAGCTTCGATATCATAATTATCCCAGATGGGGTCTGCTAAAACTTTTTCTGCTCCACCCTGTCCCTCTTCTGCCGGTTGAAAAAGAAACAGTATATTCCGTTGCGGCTTTTCTTTGATGACTTTTTCGATTAATCCAGCCAGTATTGTCATGTGGACGTCATGCCCGCAGGCATGCATTCTGCCGGTATGAATAGAGGAATATTCTGCGCCCGTGCATTCTGTGATTGCCAGAGCATCCATATCGGTTCTGAAGAGCAGATACTTACCGGAAGCAGGCGAATATTCCACCAAAAAACCTGTCGGTTCAAAGTGATGAAAATTAAGTCCCTCAAAGCCTGATAAAAGCTGAATCAAATACTTCTGAGTCTTAAACTCATTAAAAGCCAGTTCCGGGATCTGATGTAAATCCCATCTGATTTGAAATATATCCATTGCCTTTTCCTCACTTGGGGCATACTGATCAGATGCGTCCCTCACTGTCAATAATTATTTACCTGACTGGCATACCCCCGAAATTGATTCGAAAAGTGGAAATAATGATCAAGAAAACAATTAGTCGTCACCATTGCGAAGGTCTAAAGACCATTCGCAAGGTAACTTAGATGGTTGAATACCTCCCAATTGAGACCTCCCGGATGTGCGTTTGCTCTCCGGGATGGTCGACCAAGGATAATACAACCTAATACTTTATTTCCCAGTTAATTAGAAC
>CAZRXY010000080.1:0-6573 GCA_964604155.1 uncultured Candidatus Cloacimonadota bacterium
TCGACCATTCGCAAGTCACTTAGATTGAAGAAGACCCATTATCCAAAACCTTGTGAATGGTCGAAAGACTTCGCAATGGTGACGACCAATAACTTTATAAGTTCAATATTCCAAACTAACAAATAAATTTCGGGGGTATGCCTATTTTCAATAAAAAAAATTTGACAATAAGTGAAAGTAAATAATATTAATACTATGGAAGAGATAAAAAAGGTAATAGTAAAAGCCAGACATAATCGGCAGATAAATTGGCTTCTTGCTCAGAAGTCATTGCGGGATTGCCTTGATATGAATCCTCGCTCGGTAGAGCTGGCGAGGGAGCTGGCGGACTTGTATTACTGGAATAAGAAGTACCGGGGGGCGATAGCTGTCTGCCGTGAAGCTCTTGGGTATAATGAGGATGAAACTCTTACTTTTATAATGGCAAACAGTTTTATCTGTATTCATGATTATACTGTTGCCTTACGTTATTTTAACAAGCTAAACCATGAAACGCCGGAGATATTATACAACAAGGCAATAAGTTATTCGCGATTAGGCAGAGCAGATGAAGCGATACACTGTGCTGAAAAACTTATTGGTTATAACTTGAAAACTGCGGTGCCTTACGTTTTAATGGCAGAGATGTATCTACTAAGGAAAGATTACAAGAAAGTGATTTCATCTTGCCGGACAGCACAAAGCATAGCGGGATTGAGTGGAGAGATTTGTTTTTTAATGGGCATGGCGTGGTTAGCTCAGAAGAATTTATTAAAAGCATATTGGGAATTTCATTTGGGAGAGGCGTTTAATTATGAAAATCCTGATTACTATCGCAGTTATGGAATTGTCTGTGAGGGGATAGGGAAAACGGACAAGGCAATAGAGCTTCTTAGGCGGGCGATATCAATAAATCCGAGGAGACCGGAGCCTTATCTTGAGCTCATAAGCATCTATTTGGTCAATGATAGATATGAATTAGCTCATGGACTTTTATTGCAAGCGAAGAAAGATTTGCCAGATAGTTTTTCCGTAAATATCTTATATAGCCAGATGCTTGACAAGCTCAGGAACAATACGTCGGGCAGTCTGGTGATCCCCTGGGAGGCGGAATGAAACACAGGAAAATTTTACAATTATTTTGCGGAGTATTATTATTAGTAGTATCCGCAGGATTATCAGCAGAAGAGCTGCTGATCAGGATAGACGGAATCGATAATCAATTCAGAGACTGGCTGTTTGAAAATGATCAAGGACAAAGAATAATTTACGAGCATCGGCAAATGGATATTCTTGCTGATAGTGCCATACTTGAATATCTGGAAACCAGAGAAATAGAGTATGAAGTAATAAAAAGCAAAACTCAGATCATGCGTGATCTGGAGAATTATCATTCTTATGATGAGGTCTATGCTCAATTATATGAATATGCAGTAACCTATCAGGAAATCACAGAGCTCTTTTCTTTGGGGCATTCCACCTGCCATAATTATTATTTAAGCGGCAGCTCAAGTTATGAGGATTTTCAGCATGAAATCTGGTGTCTTAAGGTATCTGATAATCCCGGGATAGAGGAAGATGAGCCAAACATTTTTTTTGCCAGTTCTATTCATGCTCGCGAGCCTATCAGCCTGGAAGTAGTGATGGCATTTATGGAAGAATTTTTTTCAGGATATGGAACAGACCCCGAGATAAATTCCTTTGTAGAGAATAATCAGATCTGGTTTATTCCATTAATCAATCCTGATGGGCACAAGCTTGTATATGAGGAATTGCATTTGGCACATCGGAAGAATATGCGTGATAATAATGAGAATAACATGCCGGATTACAGCAGCGTGGACGGGGTTGATTTAAACAGGAATTTTGGTTATGTGTGGGGACCTAATGGCACATCTTCCAATACCAGTTCCACAATCTATAATGGTCCTGCAGCCTGGAGCGAGGTAGAGGCACAATATCTGCGAGACCTGATACGTGACCGTAAGTTCTGGGCAGGCATCACCTATCACAGCCAGGGTGAGTGGGTGCTATATCCTTTAGGTCATCTGCCGGGAGTGTGCTCTTATGATCATGAGATAATGGGAGACCTTGCTGAGGCGATGGCAGAGACTATTCCCCGTCTTAACATGGCAGGAAATTACACGCCGGCTCAGGCGGTTAATTTTGGCTATACCTGTCAGGGCACAATGGGTGACTGGTCTTATGCCGAAGAGCGTGTTTTTGGTTATACAATAGAGCTGGCAGATCAATTTATACCTGCCAACCCCGTTCCTGTTTGTGAAGATAATATGGCAGCCTTTAGAGTAATCTTAAATAGATTGAATAACCGCGTACTCACGGGACATATCACGGATCCATGGGGTACGCCGCTTGTGGCAGAGGTAAATGTAGTTGAGGTAGATGAGCAGGCAGGTTGCACCGAAGTAGAGCCATATCGCAGCGGAAATTTATTTGGCAGATTTATCAGGCCTCTGCTAAGCGGAGAATATGAAGTTAGATTCAGCAGTGCAGGATATGAGCAGGTGATATATGAGAATGTGGTAATAGAATCGGAAAGTGTCACGGAGCTGGATATCACTCTTTATCCGGAGTGGTGGGGTGAGCATTTTAAGGGAGATATAGATGATAACGGCTGTATCGATGCCTTTGATTCATCTATTTTAATGCGATATCTGGTAGGCTGGGATCCGGCGCCCTATGCTCCACTTCCCTGGGAGGATTGGAGGATCGTGGTGGCGGATGCCAATCTGGATGGTGAACTGGATTCTTATGATTGTGCCTGCATTCTGCAGTATGTGGTTGGGATATTAAATGAATTCAGATAAATACAGGCGAGGCAAATGATGAAAGCAGTTTCCGTATGCGGTTATCATCACACCGGCAAAACCACGGTTTGCGAGGTGATAATACGTGGGTTAAAGAAGCGGGGATACAGCGTATCATCTATCAAGAATATTCATGCGGATACATTTGCCATAGAGAAATCAGGCTCGAATAGTGATCGTCATTCTATAGCCGGTGCAGAGCCGGTATTTGCTCGCGGCAATGCGGAAACCGGCTTGATCTGGCAGAGACAACTGGATATTCATGAGATGAAAAGCCATCTTTCAGCGGACTGGCTGGTTGTGGAAGGGATGTCCAAGCTGGCAGTGCCTCGGATAATATGTGCTCAGAATGAAAGAGAATTAGAAGAACTGGTGGATGATACCGCAATTGCCATCAGCGGTAAAATTGCGGATGATCTGCAGCAATACAGGCAATTACCTGTGATAAGTGCCATAACTTCACCTGATGATCTCTTAGATTTAGTTATAGAAAAATGCTTTAGCATCTTACCTCAGGCAGACCCGGTTTGCTGTTCCAAATGCGGCATGAGCTGTCGCGAATTTGTGGGCAGAGTGCTTGCCGGGGAACGAAAGAGGTGCGAATGCGTGGCAGAAAATCTGGGAACTATCAGGATATATATAAATGATCAGGAAATGAAGCTGGTACCCTTTGTTCAGAATATAATTCATGATACACTTGAGGCACTTCTGAGAAATCTCAAGGGCTACCAAAAGGGCAGGATCAGGCTGGAATTTGATAATTCCAATGAAGACAAATGAAATGCCCTGTTTGCGGTAACGCTATAGAGCCGGGCTCTCGTATCTGTCCCTGGTGTGAGAGCCAGTTAAAGGGAATATTAAAAAAACCTGAAGTAAAAGAAAAAATCAGGATAGTAAATATAAAGACGGATCAGCCAACGATAGAGCTGGCGCTAGGCAGGTTGAAGAGTGCTCTTCATGGAGCGAAAGCGAGTGGTGTGAGGGTATTGAAGGTGATTCACGGCTATGGTTCCTCTGGAATTGGAGGGGAGATAAGGTTTGCGGTGAGGGGCTATCTTAATGATGCGAAATATGATCTTTTGGTGAGCTATTATGTTAGCGGTGAAGAATTTTCGTCTTTATACGGAAGTGGCAGGAGAATCTCGATTGAATTTCCCTATTTAAAAAAGGACAGTGACTGGGGCAGGCGTAATAAAGGTATCACACTGATAGTATTAAAACCATGAAAAGCATATACCGGCTAATGCCTGAGAGAGGTGCATTCAGAAAGTATTTTTTCACAAAGAAAGCAGCAGACCATGAAAGAGCGATGTATCTTAGAAAGCTGGTGATAATGCCTCCTTTGCTGGGAGCGGGAAAAGAAGCAGCTCTATATTATCTGGATATTGCCCTGATAGAGTGTGAGAACATCTGGCAGGCATCTTCACCTGATTTTGCGAGAATTGCCAGTCTATATGCCTATCTGCATAACGCAGAGAGCAAAAATGGTAAATCTCTCTGCCAGATGGATACCAATCCTCAAAACATAATCTACGATGTTGAAAATGACAGATATTATTTGATAGATTTTGCGGAATGGGATTGGCAATATCCTGAATATGATCTAATTCATCATCTGCTGTTCTGGGCTGCTGCCAGTGCTCAAAAAGATTTTAGCAATATCGCAGAAACTTTTCTTGCTTCCTATAAGGCGGTTAACGGGATAGATGCCTCTAAATGGCAGCAATTATTTCCACAAATCACACAAATTTTTGATGATCGCCGAGCGAGGTATAATAAAAGTGAAAAAACATCCGGCAGAGATAATGAAATTAATAGAAATCTTCTAAAACTAGTTGGGAACTAAGCAATTGATAGTTATGGGGTGGAGCTTATGGACATTATGGACAGTATAATTACCGGCTGAATACATGTTACTTCGAGTATTAAAGGGTTTTGAGTGAATTCAGGGGGAATTTACCAGTCGTGGTTCAGAAGTTCGCTAACATTCAGGATTTTCTGTTCTCCGTTTTTCATATTTTTTATTGAGACCGTCCCTTTGGCTATTTCATCATCGCCAATAACGACAGAGAAAACTGATCCCGATTTATCAGCGGCTTTCATCTGTGCTTTCATGGATTTTTTATCTATCTCATAGCCGCAGGCAATGCCGGAAGCTCTAAGTTTCTGGATAATGGGAACGGTGATATTTTCGGCAGCCTCACCAATAGAAACAAAGAAAATTTGAGGTTTCAGTTGAGTGCCCAGCGGTAGATTTTCTGCTTCCAGTGATAGAAGCAATCTTTCAAATCCGCCTGCCAGCCCGATACCGGCAGCAGCCTTGCCGCCGATTTCTTCCACCAGATAATCATATCGTCCCCCGCCGCACAGAGCATTTTGGGTTCCCAGATTATTATTTAAAAATTCAAAAGCGGTCTTGGAATAGTAATCCAGTCCCCGCACGATTCGGGGATTTATCCGGAAGGGGATTTCCATAAGTTGCAGATACTTTTGCACCTCGATAAAATGCTGCGAGCATTCTTCATCAAGGTATTCCAGCATAGATGGAGCATGAGCAGCAATCTCGCGGCAATTCTGCACCTTGCAATCTAAAAGGCGTTTAGGATTTTTCTTCAGCCGGCTACGGCAGTCTGGGCAAAGCTTCTCATAATACGGCATAAAATACTCGCTTAATGCCTTATCATAATCCATTGAGCATTCGCGTGAACCTACACTGTTTATCTCAAGCGTAAAATCTGCTAAGCCCAGCTTTTGCAAAAAGGAGTAACCTAAGGCAATAACTTCGGCATCAGTATAGGGATGATCGCTGCCGAAATTCTCTACGCCATACTGATAGAACTGGCGGTGGCGACCCTTTTGAGGACGATCATAGCGAAACATGGCACCGAGATAAAACAGCCTGTTGCCGCTTTCCTGCAAACCAAGATTATTCTCTACGTAACTGCGGACTACTGATGCAGTGCCTTCGGGACGCAGGGCAAATTCACGTCCTTTGCGGTCTTTGAATTTATACATCTCTTTTTGCACGATATCAGAAGAATCACCCACACTGCGTTCAAATAGTGAAGATTGCTCAAAAATAGGCGTTACTATCTCGCGATAGCCATAGGACTGAGCTACTGTGCGAAATTGATTTTGCAGGTATTGCCATTTATAACTGTCTTCCGGTAATATATCATAAGTACCGCGAGGGATTTTATAATTTCCAGCCACCGATGTCTCCTTTATAATAAAAAGTGTGTGCACCTGCCATTGATACCTATCTCACAGATAGATTTGTCAGTTAGCTCAGACCAGGTGGACCGGCGGCACATTACAATTTCTGCTTAAGGCTGCTTCCTTCCGGACCTGACCTGATTCACAGCTTGCAATTGCGCCGGGCTTGGTCTTCAACACCACTTTTCAAACTACCTGCAAGAATCAATATTCTCAGGCAGGAATTCAGCCTCGCTATAGCGGATTGCGAGTTCAGGGCACCGCTAGCTCCCCGCCTAGCACACGGGGACAAAATGAAATCCGCCATTTTAGTGTCAAGCTTAGTTCTATTCTCTGGCATACCCCCGAAAATTTTATGGTGCTGGGAGCTGCGACGTGTCTGTGGTAGAGATATGGCTACTATTAACCGAGTAGAAGAATTTTTTACCACAGAGGGCACAGAGGGCACAGAGGGAATTGAATGTAAACTGTAAAATTAAGCTGCGATGTGTCTGTGGTAGAGATTTGGCTACTATTAACCGAGTAGAAGAATTTTTTACCACAGAGGGCA
>CAZRXY010000081.1:0-34408 GCA_964604155.1 uncultured Candidatus Cloacimonadota bacterium
GGAAGATACTGTCTATCAGCAAGATTTTGCTCCCTATATCTATGATGTTGATAATGAATTGTCCGAGCTTACTCTCACCTATAGCGGTAATAATAATATTGCGGTGGGTGTTAACGGCTTAATAGTTACTTTCACGCCTGGTGCAGACTGGCACGGGACGGAAATGATTATTTTCACTATCAATGATAATACTGCCCGGGCTATTGCTTCTGATACTATTTCTGTCACAGTAACACCGGTAAATGATCCTCCTATTGTTGAAAATCCTATAGCTGATTTTGAATTTTTCGAAGATACTATCGATAATCACATCAACCTTGATTATGTCTTCTTTGATATCGATGGTGATGATCTGCAATACGGCGTTCTGGATAACGTTAATCTAAATGTGGTGATCGATGAATTTGCCAATGTGACAATTTCAAGTTATCAAGAGAACTGGAATGGTGTGGAAACAATAATATTCTCCGCTTTTGACCAGGAATACACAGTCTATGATACCGTTACAGTTACCGTTATCCCCGTCAATGACTCACCGGTTGTCTTAGTGCCTCTGCCAGACCTTGAGCTTGAAGAGAATTTTGCCGCTGTTCAGATAGACCTTGATCTCCATTTCTTTGATGTTGATGGCGATATCCTGGAATATTCCTCGCAGTTCAATTATGATCATGTCCTTATTACTATTGAGAATAATATAATGACTATATCATCAGTTCCTTATTGGAACGGAACTACAGAGGTATCTGTGGCTGCTTCCGATGATCAGTATTCTGTAAACGACGCTTTCCAGATCGTGGTTACACCTGTTAATCATCCACCGGTGGTTCTAGTGCCTCTGCCGGATACTCAAATGGCGGAAGATGCCGACCCGGTTCTAAGAGACCTTAATTACTACTTTGCCGATTATGATAATGACCATCTTGATTATACCGTAGATTTTGTGGCTACGGAAATGAATGCCTGGATAATCGATGACTTCCTGTATTTCCAGCCTCTTCCAGACTGGTTCGGATATTCATCTATCACTGTGACAGCTTCCGATTCTTATGAAGAAGTATCCGATACCTTTGATGTTACGGTGATCCCTGTTAATGATCCACCTTATGTCTATAATGAAATCCCGGATTTTGTCCTCGAAGAAGGATTCCCGGCATTCAATTTAGACCTGTTCGATTATTTTGACGATATTGATAGCGATTCCCTTTTGTTCTCTGCTTCTTTAACTGTGCAAAACAGTGTCGTTATTTCTATCACAGATAATATTATGTCGATTTCTTCATTACCACAATGGAATGGCTCAGTTGATGTTACTGTTACCGCTCAGGATGATTTTGACCGGCTCACTGCCAGTGATACCTTCAATATTACCGTGATCCCGGTTAACGATCCTCCTTACCTGATTTCTGAAATTGATGACCAGGACGTGAATGAAGATTTTGAACCCTTTGATATTGATCTTAGTTTATTCTTTGCAGACCCCGAAGATGATCCTCTTACATATTCTGCAGATTTCAATGATAGCCAGATCGGTATCGTTATCATTGAAAATATTATGACCATAAGCTCTGTGTTTAACTGGTTCGGCACGTCACAGGTAACGGTTTATGCCTCAGATGGTGTTATGGGAAATGAGCCTGCTTTCTCTCAGTTTAGCGTTATTGTCCAGCCCGTTAATGACCCGCCTTTTGTGGAAGTCCCTATTGATGATTTCAATGTCCTCGAAGATTTTGATACTTTCACGATTAATCTTGATGATCATTTTACGGATTACGATGATGTGCTAACGTATTCTGTTCAGTATGATGCAGATATGATCTCAGCGAGTATTGTCACCAGTATCCTGGCAATCAGTTCGCTTGATAATGTTAATGGTGATACGCAGGTGACTGTAGTTGCCGATGATGGCAATAGAATTACGGTAGCAGACAGTTTCTGGATTTTTATAGCACCGGTCAACGATCCGCCAGTCATCATTCTGCCGGATTCTTTCCAGTTCTATTCAGGTGGCTCGCTGCAGGAGAATTTTGCCCAATATGTCACGGATGTCGATAGCGATGTTCTCACCCTTTCTGCTTCCGGTAATGTCAATGTCCTGATCGACATTGATGGTCTGATGGTTACCTTTACCAATACAGAAGGCTGGAATGGCACCGAACAGGTCACTTTCAGCGTATCTGATGAAGATCACACCGCCTATGATGATGTGGATATCATTGTCCTGCCTGAAGCCGAAGGCCTTACTATTGATCTTCCACCTTCCTTCACCTTCAATGAAGATGAATCGCTTATCAGTAATTTTGCCAATTTTATCAGTAACCCCGATGATTTTGACCTGCTTCTGGAAGCTGATGGCAATATAGATATCATAATTGATATTGATGAACTTATGGTTACTTTCAGTGCCCCGCCTGATTGGAATGGCAGCGAAATTATCACTTTCACAGTTTCCAATGTCAATGGGCCAGAATTTTCCACAGATTTCGCAGAAGTAATCGTGATTCCCATTAATGATCCACCTGTAGTTATTGTCCCGATACCTGATCAATATATCCTGGAAGATTCCGGCGTTCATCAGATTGACCTTGATACTCATTTCTATGACGTTGATGGCGATGTCCTCCAGTATTCTGCAAATTTCAATAACCAGGAAATTTCGGTTGATATCATTTATCTAAACCTCTATTTTGAACCCGCCACAGACTGGTTTGGCACCACTACAATTATCGTAACCGCTCAGGATGACTATAACCGCTATACTGTTAGCGATACTTTTGATGTTATTGTAGAACCGGTTAACGATCCTCCCTATATAGTTACATATTTCAATGATATCACCAAAGCTGAGGATTTTGCTACCTTCACCATCGATTTCACCGGGTATTTTGCTGATGTAGATGATGATGTCCTGTATTATGAGGTTGATTTTGATCCTGCTCATATCAGCGTTGTGTTAACCGGTACTGTGCTGGAGATTTCTTCAATTCAGGATTGGTTTGGCATTACCTCAATCGCTGTCACTGCCAGCGATCTGGAGGATTCTGTTACAGACCAGTTTAACCTTATAGTTAATCCAGTGAATGATCCGCCTGTAGTTATTCTGCCGCTTCCAGACCTCTATCTTCTGGAAGATTTCGATGCTCAATTCATCGATCTTGATGATCACTTCTATGACCCGGACAACGATCTCACTTATTACGCTTACGCAAATAGTAACGAAATCCAGGCTGAAATCGTTCAGAATATACTGCAACTGAACTCGGTACTGAACTGGTATGGCACAACATCAATAGAAGTGGTGGCAAATGATCTGGAAAACAGAGCAATTGCAGTAGACACCTTCTTCGTTTTTGTTGAACCGGTTAATGATCCACCCGTAATCCTGGCACCTCTCGAAGATATCACTATAAATGAAGATACAGTTTCAGCTCCAGTTAACCTTAATGCTCATTTCTATGATGTCGATGGCGATGCCCTGGTGTATTCTGCTGAAGTCTCAGACCCCAATGGTATTGTGATCATTGAAGAGAATTTGATGACGGTTACTGCCGTTGAAGACTGGTGGGGCTCATTTGAAGCCTATATCACGGCAGATGACCTGATGGGCAGAGCCGCAGTTACAGATACGATCCTGGTTACTGTGCTGCCCGTTAATGATCCGCCACATATCGTTTCTCCTCTACCAGACCTCGAATTTGATGAAGATTTTGAGCCATACTACTATGACCTTTCTCAGAATTTTGACGATGTGGACGGTGACCAGCTCTATTACTACGCTCAGTATAATTCCGAACATATCACCCTGACGATTAATGGCTCTATGATGCAGATCAATTCTATTCAAAACTGGAACGGTTCCACTACAGTAATTATAAGTGCCTCAGATACCATCAATCGAGCCTCAATCAGCGATGAATTCATGATCATTGTTAATCCCGTTAATGATCCTCCTCATGTTATAGCTCCCATACCAAACCAAAATCGCTTAGAAGACTTTGTAACTTTTTCTCTTAACCTTGATCTCTATTTTGGCGATATAGACGGCGACGAACTTTTCTATACGGCAATTGCCAGCGAAGCTCTTGTCGAGCTCGAAGTTCTGGATAATCTGCTGTTTATCAGCTCTCTGCCCGATCTCTATGGCAGCGTAGAAATCACGGTTACCGCTGATGACGGATATAACCGACTCACTGTTTCAGATACATTTATTCTCACAATCCAACCTGTAAACGATCCTCCAGTGCTCACTCTCCCAAATCAGTTTACCTATGACGAAGATACTTATCTCATAGTTGATTTTGATGATATGGGCTACGTCTATGATGTCGATAATGATATCGAAGACCTCTCCCTTGCTTCTTTCGGAGAAGAGCACGTAATCATCAGTATCACAGGAATGATTGTCACCTTCTCCGCTGATGTTAACTGGTTTGGCTCAGAAATTATAGTTTTCTCACTCTCGGATGACCTGAGAAGGTTTACCGTCTATGACACTGTTACTGTTGTGGTTAATCCCGTTAATGATCCGCCTTTTTTTGAATTTGCTATCCCGGATCAGCAAATCTATGAAGGTGGCGAATTTGATCCTATCAACCTGAATTACTATGTCACAGATGTTGATGACCCCGATGATGTGCTGGTTTGGGAATATTCAGGTAATACAGATTTACTCGTTGATATCGATCCCGTTACTCATATCGCCATTGTTTCTGTGCCGGATGATGACTGGAACGGTAATGAAAATATCACTTTCACTGTCACAGACCCTCAGCAGGAATCTGCTTCCACTACTGTCAATTTTGAGGTGCTGCCGGTTAATGATGCTCCTGTTGTTATACTTCCCCTTCCTGATCTCTTCCTGGAGATTAATTTCCCGCCATTTAGTATCGACTTGAGCCCCCATTTTGACGATGTAGACGGTGACCCCCTAACCTATTACGTCGATTATAATAATGAAGAAATTTCTGCCGGCATTCAGGGTAATATGCTCAATATTTCTTCTATTGTCAATTGGTATGGTGTTTCTGAAGTGATTGTAACTGCAGATGATAACATTAATAGAGCCACCGTTTCCGATACCTTTATGATTAATATCACTTATACAATAACCCAGACAATGGACCTCGGTATTATGTGGAACTGGATTTCTTTCTATGTCCAGCCGGTTGATTATTCTCTGGAATATGTCTTTGGTCCTCTGGGCGATAATGTTAATACCGTAAAATACCAAACTCAATCTGCCGATTACTATCCGGAATATGATGACTGGGCAGGTGACCTGGAGGAGATTCACGATGGCGGTGGCTACCTCGTTAATGTCACCGATCCGGTGCCGGGATTTTCTCTTACCGGAAACCGCATCATGTCTGATACTCCTATTGATTTGATTGCCCAGTGGAACTGGATTGCCTACTACCCACCCAGCCCGGATTCTTTAACCTCTGCTCTGTATTCCATTCTGGATAATGTGCATATCGTTAAAAATCAAACTCAATCTGCTGAATACTTCCCCGAAGTAGGAAACGGCGTCTGGTTTGGCGATCTTCAAATTATGGCTCCCGGGATCGGCTACAAAGTCCTTATGTATAACCCCGATGAGCTTGTCTACCCGCTATACCCGGTTGTCACTCGCGAAAATAATCACGCCCTCGCTCTGCCGGATAATTCACCGGAAGAATGGACCATCATGCCCGGCACCTCAGATAATATGATTCTTATGCTCTCCGCTAATTATAATGGCAATCACTTTGAATGGGCTGAGGGCAGAGCTTTAGGCGTATTTGATGAAAATGATGTCTGCCGCGCACACGGAATCTGGCAGGATAGCCAGTATCTCGAACAGGGATTCTGGTATTTCACTATCGTTGGTAATAATAGCGGCACTCCGCTTTACTTCAAGCTTATTGATGAATACGGAAACGAATCTGCAAGCCTTGATCTTATCACTTTCCAGCCTGATACTAAGACTGGAAATCCATTTGATCCATACCAGATCGCTTTCTATTCAGTTGATGAAGATGATAACCAGATTGTTCCGGTGAATGCACTTAGCCAAAACTACCCGAATCCTTTCAATCCGGAAACTGCTGTCAGGTTCTCATTAGCCCAAGATGATAATGTCGAATTAACGGTCTATAATTTAAGAGGAGAGAAGATCAAGGTTCTCCTGAGAGAACCAAGGGAAGCTGGATCATACTCTGTTATCTGGAACGGTACAGATGACCGTGGAAATAAAGTCGCTAGTGGCGTTTATTTCTACTCTATTAAAACCTCGCAGTATTCAGCTACCCGTAAAATGGTGATGATCAAATAATTGATCATGCACCAATTTGTCTGGGCTGCCCCGCGGCAGCCCAGGCATTCTTGAAATTATTTTTAAAAAGATCTTTATTAATTAATTTTTATAAAAAGGATGAAAATGAAAAGAAAAATAATAAATTTGGAGGTACGGGATGTATAAACAGAAAATTTTGATAATTGCTCTTGCCTTAGTACTCACCTGCCTGGTCTTTGCCGATCCACCTCAGTGGACGCCAATGATCGGTAATCAATACAATATGCAGGTCTATGCTCAGGTTACGTTATATGAGCAGCAGTTCAATGACGATAATCCCGATAACATGCTGGCAGCATTCGGTCCCGAGGGTGAAGATGATTGCCGCGCTATTGCTGTATGGGATCAAGTTGGACCCTATGCCATGTGGTATCTCACGGTTCGCAGTAATGCAGAATCTTCAGCTCAGGAACTTATCAGTTTCATGATCTATGATGCCCAGTCCGATGAAGTTTATGAATGCCGTGGCGAGTACCTTATCTACTTTGCTGATAATTCCGTGGCCGGCTCTCTCTATGAGCCATATCAGCTTTATGCACCGGCAAATCTGCCACCCGTTTCTATGCCCAATGAGTATTCGCTAATGGAAGACTCTTTGCTCACCGTCTCTGCAGATGATGGCGTTCTCTCAAATGACTATGACCCCGAAGGTCTCTCTCTCACTGCGGTACTCATAGAAGATGTCCCGCTCGGAATTCTTGTCTTTAATGAAGATGGCTCATTTACCTATCAGCCAGATCCCGATTTCTTTGGCTTAGTCCACTTTACCTACCAGGCTTTTGACGGTGAGCTGTATGGAGACGAAACACTGGTGACTATTACGGTAGAACCCGTTAATGACCCACCCGTCTTTCAATTCCCCCCTCAGGGTTTTGTCTTTGATGAAGACCAAAGCCTCATCGAAGATTTCTCCCTCTATATCACCGATCCCGAAGGCGATGTCATCATCGATCTCTCCGCTTCTCCTACCCAGAATATCATTATTGATATCGCCGGATTGGTAGTTATGTTCTCTGCACCTGAAAACTGGTTCGGCTCAGAAATTGTAACTTTCACTGCTACAGATATTCACGGTGCCTCAAATTCTGAAGACGTCATCATTACAGTCAATCCCATAAATGATCCACCTTCTATTGATATCCCCTTTGATCAGATCGTGATGGATGAAGACACGCAGGAGCTGCTCGATCTATCCGATTATATCTCGGATATAGATAGCGATTCACTTACGCTCACCGTCTCTGATAATGATAATATTACTGTGATTATCAATGGCTTTCTGGTGAGCTTGATCCCAGATCAGGATTGGTTCGGCTCCGAAGTCCTTAATTTTGTCGTCACTGATGAATATTTGCTTTCTGATAACGACTTCCTGGAAATCGTGGTGCTGCCCGTTAATGATCCCCCTGTGATCAATATCCCAGAAGATGAATACTTCTTCCCCGAAGATGAAAGCCTCACTCTTGATCTGTCAGATTCCATTTATGATGTCGATGACGATATTCTGGAAATCTCTTTTTCAGGCAATACTGATCTTGTTATCAGTGAAGTCAGCTTCGCTGTGTTTTATTTCACCGCTCCACCTAACTGGTTCGGAAGCGAACTGCTCACTTTCACCGTTCAAGACCCTGAAGGGCTGGAAGACTCCGATGACGTTATTATCACCGTGATAGCTGTCAATGACCCGCCGGTTATCATCCTGCCGGATAGCTTCACTCTCCCCGAAGACACTACGCTCACCATTGATTTTGCACTCGAAGGATACGTTTATGATGTGGATAGTGATAATCTCACACTCACCGGCAACGGAATTAATATAAATGTAAATATCAATGGGCTTATCGTTGAATTTATCCCTCTCCCGAACTGGTTCGGTACAGAAAATATCACCTTCACTGTCTCTGATCAAGAATTTCAGGTTTCAGACAATGTCGATATTATCATCACCCCCGTTAATGACCCACCTGTGATTGATCTTGAAGACTCCTTTACATTTTATCAGGAAGAGACACTCGAAGTTGATTTCTCACTATACGTCTTCGATGTTGATAACGACGAACTGGTTTTAACTGCTGCCGGTAATGAGAATATCCTGGTGGATATAAACCAGTTAATGGTTACTTTCTCAGCAGTGCCAGGCTGGAACGGCTCAGAATTTATCGTCTTTACAGTCGATGATAATCAGGGCAGAGCGGTAGCCTCAGATACTACCCAAGTAATTGTCTTACCCGTAGACCTACCTCCGGTTTTTGAATTACCACAGGTTATTTCCATGTACGAAGACATCCCTCTACAGGTAGATTTTAGCCAGTATATCACCGATGACGGCGATTACCTTGCTCTCTCCGCTGACCCGGTTGATAATATTGCCATAAATATCGATAGCCTTATGGTCACCTTTGTTCCCGACCCCAACTGGTTCGGAGTAAGAAATGCCACCTTTACCGTTTTTGACGGCGTGCACTATGTCTCCGATAGCGTCGATATTAATGTGATACCCGTGAATGACCCCCCGCAGATAAATCTGCCCCCTGAATTTGTCTTTAACCCAAACCAGATCTATAATATCAATTTTATTAATTATGTCTTTGATATCGATGGAGACCCCCTTTCACTCTCCTTCACCGGAAATCAGAATATCGATATCCAAACTAACGGACTGGTTGTTACCTTTAATACCAGCGATTGGCTGGGCGTGGAAAGGGTAACTTTCACGGTGGATGATGGTGAAGCCACCAGCTCCGATTTTGTCGATCTTGTTGTCACGCAAGATGTCCTGATGCCGGTTATTTACCTCCCCGATAATTTCTCCTTTAATGAAGATTTCTCTCTGAATGTCGATTTTAACCAATACATCTTCAATGCCTCAAATATACAATTTGATCTAACCGCCTCAGGCAACCAGAATATCTTTGTGGATATTAATCCTCTCAATAATCAAGTGATCTTCTCTGCTGTAACAAACTGGTTCGGTACAGAAGATATTACGTTTACCATTTATGCACCAGATTATGATTATTATCACTCCGATCAAACTACCGTTATCGTTAATCCAGTTAATGATCCCCCTGTAATCAATTTGCCCGTCGGCGGCTTCTCTTTCCTCGAGGATACATCTCTGGTTGTGAATTTTAACCTGGGTTCTGGTTATATCTCAGATGTCGATAGCGATCCCGTTCTTATCAATATTACTGCCAATGAACCTACTCCTCATATTAATGTCGATCTTATTGATAATATTGCCACGTTCACCGCTCCGCTTAACTGGAACGGCGCCGAAAATTTCACTATTTCTGCTAATGACGGCCAAATTATCGTGCAGGAGGTGTTCACCGTCACGGTTACACCCGTTAATGACCCTCCCACTATTAATCTGCCACCCGCTGGTTTCTCGTTCCCCGAAAACTCATCTCTTTTAGTCGATTTTGAGCCCTTTATCGATGATGTGGATGGTGATGTCCTCTCTATTGTTCTCGTTAATGAACCCGATAACATTTTCACCGGTATCAGTGCATATTCAGTCAATTTCTCCAGCACTCAATACTGGAACGGCTCCGAACCTCTTGTCTTCAGCGTCAATGACCATCAAGGCAGAGCTATCGCCCTTGATACGGTGATGGTTTATGTAACCCCCATTAATAACCCGCCTTACGTGCAAAATCCTCTCCCTGATCTGGAAATCCCTCAAGACTCCAGTGATAATTCTTTTAACCTTAATCTCGTATTCGCTGATTATGATTTAGACCCCAATCTCAATGCCGTTATCACGGATTATCTTACCTTCTCCTATTCAGAACCCGGCGAACAGGCGTTTAATATCTCTATCAATCAGGGTATTGTTACTATTTCTCCCTTCCAAAACTGGGTAGGACAAAAAACCCTCTCCTTTTTCGCTACTGATAGCGGCGGACTCACAGCTATGGATTCTGCTGTAGTTACTGTTACCGCAGTAAATTACCCGCCACAACTCCTCACTGGTATCCCCAATTTTGATAAGTTGGAGGATTTTGAAGATTTCTCAATAGATCTTGATATCTATTTCTATGACCAGAATGGTGATGTGCTGCAATATGTTGCCCAATTTGATCCATTGCAGGTTGTCGCTCAGATTGAAGGCTCTATTTTAACTATCTCTTCTTTGCTCAACTGGAATGGTCAGGCAGGTATAATCGTTATTGCTTCAGACCCGGAAGGACTCTCCGTCTCAGACGGCTTCGTGGTCAATGTCGCACCCGTTAATGACCCACCCCAGTTAAATCTCCCCGATACATTCTACCTCATGGAAGATATCACCTATACTTCTGATTTCAGTATGTATGCTATTGATGTAGATGGTGATGATCTTATCATTTTCAATGACCCCACTCAGAATATTGATATTTCTTATGATGACGATGACCCGCTTCTCGTCCATATCACAGGCGCCCCGGACTGGTTCGGTCAGGAAACAGTCGTTTTCTATGCCAGCGACCAGACCGGAAGATTAATAGATTCTGATTCCGTTATCATTGATGTGGCTCCTGTTAATGACCCGCCACAGATTATCTTACCAACTGAAGGTTTCACTTTCGCTGAAGATAATTCTCTTGTCGTCGATTTCTCCAGTTACGTTTCTGATATTGATTCAGATATCCTTACAATTATCTCCACCGGCGGGAATAATATCAATGCCGAGATCAAT
This sequence comes from uncultured Candidatus Cloacimonadota bacterium, assembly GCA_964604155.1. Classification (GTDB taxonomy): domain Bacteria; phylum Cloacimonadota; class Cloacimonadia; order Cloacimonadales; family TCS61; genus Stygibacter. The sequence goes on from CAZRXY010000081.1 coordinate 11,013, forward strand.
GGCTTTTATGTTACTCTGTCTGCCAGCTTGAACTGGTTCGGCTCAGAAATTATCGAATTTTCCGTCTTTGATGGCGAATTTTATGATTCTGATACTGCACCTGTTACTGTCACTCCTGTAAACGATCCACCGGTAATAAGCCTACCGGATTCATTTACTACTCCGGAAGATAACCCGCTCACTGTTAATTTCGGCTTATATATTTCAGATGTCGATAATGATATTGAGGATATTGATATTTCCACTATCGGTACTCACCCTAACGTCTCTATCCTTATTGAAGGTGCTATTGTTACTTTTACTCCTAACCTCAATTATTTTGGCACTATTAATATTGGCTTCCTCGCTGATGATAATGCCGGTGGCACCGCCTCCGATTTCGTCGATCTCATTGTTACACCCGTTAATGATCCGCCCACTATCGACCTGCCGGACTCCTTCTCTTTTGATGAAGATGAATCCCTTCAGGTTAACTTTGCTCCGTATATTGACGATGTCGATGGCGATGAGCTCTTTCTTTATTCAATTAATGCAGATAATATCACCGTCGTTATTGACGAAAATATGGTAACCTTTTTCGCTCCACTTGACTGGTATGGCTCAGAAACTATTACCTTTAGCGTCGATGACGGACAAGACCGCGCTACCGCCCAGGACGATGTGGAAGTTATCGTTAACCCCGTAAATGATGCACCCGTCATTAATCTGCCGGAGCAATTCAGTTTCAATGAAGATGCCTCCACCGCAATCGATTTTCTGTCATATGTTTATGATGTGGATACTTCTATCGATGACCTCGCCCTTTCTGTAAGCGGAAATACTAATATTATTGTCGAGATCGATGTCTTTAATGTCCTGCTCACGGCACCTCAGGACTGGTCTGGCTCGGAAACTATCACTTTCACCGTCTATGAAACTAATACCCGATTGCAGGACTCTGATGATGTCTTAGTTATTGTTCACCCCGTTAATGACCCGCCCACCATTAACCTGCCTACAAGCGTCAATATCAGCGAAGGAGGCTCTCTGCCTCTCAATTTCGCAGAATATATCAATGATGTGGATAATGATTATTCGGAACTCGTTATCTCTACCGAGGGTAACGAATATCTGAATATTGATATCGACGGCATGATGGTGGTTTTAGAGGCATTTTCACATTTCAATGGCACCATCCTCGTAGAATTTACCGTTTCTGACTATGAGTATAACGCCAGCGATGCGATGAGCGTGGTGATTTTGCCCGTTAATGACCCCCCGGATATAAACCTGCCTGAACAGTTTACCGCCTACGAAGATATTCCACTAACCATCGATTTCAATGAATATGTTTTTGATGTTGACGGAGACCAGCTTTCTCTGTCTGTTTCCGGTAACGAAAATATCATGGTTATCATTGATGGACTCGCTGTTACCATACTCGGTGACCTTAACTGGTACGGCGAAGAAATGCTCTATTTCACGGTAGATGATAATGTTACCAGACTCACGGATACAGATTCCGTAATGGTTGTCGTGCTGCCCGTTAATGACGCTCCAGTTATAAATCTTCCCGCAAGTATTATTGCCATCGAAAACACGTTGGATACATTTGATTTCTCTGAATACATCTATGATGTTGACGGCGATCCCCTCACTCTCACCTACGCCGGTAATAGTCTTATCGATAGTATTATCGTCGATGGGCTTGTTATCACTATTGTAGATGATCTCTGGATGGGCTCGGAAAATGTCCTCTTCACGGTCTCCGACGGACTCATTTCCAGCTCCGATGTCGTTAATATCACACTCGTGCCGGCAGGTCAAATCCCATCACCGGGTGATGTAGTCATCACTCTCCCAAATATCGATGGCTTGGAATTCGGTGATGAATTCATGATGCCAATCAATGTAAACGTATTGCTCGAAATCTGGGAAGTTTACGGCTTTGAGTTTAATCTCATCTTTGATCCCGCAATCCTCGAATTCCTGGGATGGAACCTTGAAAATACTATTATTGACACCACAAGGCTTCAAGTGAGAGATAATTTTATTTCCTATGACCAGGATGACCCCATTTTTGGTGCCGGAAACCTCATTAATCTCGAATTTAAATATATTTCCACCGAATATGAACAGGATGTGGTCGATTTGGATGACTTCGAATTCCACACACCCTCGCCATTTAAACCAGTCGTATTCGATTGTGTGGTCAATAATGATTTCCCGTATGTAGAACTTGCCTTGGCTAACCAGATTCTCCAGGAAGATTTTGACACCGTCAGCATCGATCTGCAAAACCATTTCTTTGATAATACACCCGGTAGTCCGCTCGAATTTAGCGTCAGCTCAGCTTCTCCACATTTTGCCGTTACCATTGATCAGAGCATTCTCAGCCTTATCTCTATTCAGGATAAATATACTGAGCAATTCTGGGACGTCACCGTAGTCTGCTATGACCGCTTCCTCTATTCGGTGCGTGATACTTTCTCCGTTTTCATTAATCCGGTGAATGATCCTCCAGTTATCTATATAACTGACCAATTCATAGTCGCCACAGATCAATTGCTTCATGTTAATTTCAATAATTATATCACCGATGTCGATAATGATGTCGATACCGAAGTTACGATCAATATCGAGAATGTTACCGATATAACCGGCTCGAGTATTCAATTGATACCTTTCACTTTTAATGCGGAAGATAAAACAGCGATTTTCACCGGTCCTCATAACTGGACAGGCCTGAATCAATTCGAAATTACTGCCTATGACCCCGCTGATTCCTCCTCGACTTTCTTCGATGTCTCAGTTGTTTATCTCGGAAGTAATGATATCCATTGCTATCCAAATCCCATGAATACTAATGAAGGCACTAATTTCGTGATTAATTCCGTTACTACCCTGGCAGATATCAAAATAGATATTTATGATTTCGCAGGCAGGAAGGTTTGCTCAAATTCTTTCTCTGCCCGCGGTGCTAATGAAATTAAATGGATGGGTTACACTGATGGCTGGAACGGCTCAAAAGCAGGCTCAAAGCTGGCAAGAGGTGTATATTTCGCCCGAGTTGTCGCTAAAGATGATTATGGCGCCGTCGCCCTTGAAAAAATCGTTAAACTGGCGATAAAGGAATAAAGGAGGTGCATGATGAAAAAGACAATAAACATTATTCTCGTTATCCTGATGCTTGCTTCCATTGCTCTGCTCTCGGCTGATTATAATCACGCTGCTCCTTTTCTTAAAATGGGTACTGATGCCAAAGCTATGGGTATGGGCGGTGCTGTTACCGCAAGCCATGATAATATTAATTCTGCCTACTGGAACCCGGCTAACCTGAATTTTCTAAAAACCTTTGAATTTGCCACCACTTTCAATGACCTGGAGATGGACCGTAAGCTCAGCTACTTCTCGCTCGGACAGAAATTTGATTTCGGTGTCCTCGCCTTTAGCTGGATGAGTGCCGGCGTCTCAGACCTCCTGGGCTATGATGATAATGATGTCTTCACCGGCAAATTTGATAGCGGCGAAAATAATCTCGCCCTCAGCTATGCTAATTGCTATAAAGGCGTAAATGCAGGGATTACCCTCAAATACTACCTTAATACTATTGATGAAGATACAGAATCCGGTACTGCTATAGACCTGGGCTTAAATTATCCGATCAAGAAATATAATCTTAATATCGCTCTCATGCTACGTGACCTCTATTCCTCCGAAATTGCCGGTGAAGCCGTGCCTATGCAATACAATTTCGGTGCCGCCTGGAAACCATACGAATATCTCACGCTGGCTACAGACCTGCGGGGCGAGAAAGGCTATGACAAAACGGTTTTTGCCCTCGGAGCCGAATACTGGAACTGGATTATGCCCTACTACGAAGAAGATAGCTTCCTCAATGATACCAAAGGCGGGCTCAGACTCGGTCTCCGTAATGGTAAAATTTCTGCCGGATTCGGGCTCAAAATCCGCTGGGTGGAATTTAATTATGCCTATTTCAGAGAATTTGATGGTATCTTTGATGATACGCATCAGTTCTCATTTGTCTTCCGCCCCTGGGATGATGATCAAAGACCGGCTCCCGAACCTGTTATTATCTATGAAACTATCATAGATACTACCTATCTTGAGCCGGAAATTGAAGAGGTCTCCATTGTGCAGATCACTGGAAATCTGATGGATGAATTTGCTCAGCCTGTATCAGCACGCCTTGATTGGAAACGCATAGAGGATGAGGATTACACGATGTCTGTGATCACCGATGCAGACGGATTCTATGAGGTATATCTGGATAAAAACGCCACCTATGAATACCTCGTGAATGCCGATGATTATTTCGTGGAAATTGGCTACCTTGAGGTCGCCAGTCAGGATATCGCAGATTTTAATATTATGCTCACAAAACTCGATTTCTCACGCTTTGGCATTAATTTTGATTATGATAGTGCCGTGATCAGAAAAGAATCTTACGCTGTTCTCGATAATGTAGTCTCTGTTCTTAGAGAATATGAAGATACAAAAATTGAGATCGCCGGACATACCGATGATGCCGGCGGTGAGCAGTACAATATGAAGCTTGCTTTACGCAGAGCTCAAGCCGTCAAAGAATATTTCGTCTCTAAAGGCATTTCTGCCGCCAATGTTCACGCAGTCGGCTACGGCTATAAATACCCGATCGCTACCAATAAATCGGATGAAGGACGGGCAAAAAACCGCCGGATCGAGCTGAGAATTCTGGAAAGCGGTGCCATTAAAGAAGGCGTTTTAGGATGCGTAAGTTTCGAATCCGGACAGGCTAACGTGAATGCCTACAGCCAGGCCTGCCTGGATATGCTCGCCGGATTATTGATCAAAAACCCAACCGTTAAAATCGAAATCGCTGCTTTTACCGATAATGTCGGAGATGATGCGCAGAATCTCACCCTTTCTCAAAAAAGAGCTCAGGCTGTGGTCGATTATCTTATCAAAAAAGGCGTCTCACCCGCAAACCTCAGCCCCAAAGGCTATGGCAAAGCTAAGCCCGTTGCTCCAAATTCTACACCAGAAGGAAGAGAGAAAAACCGCCGTATCGAAATTAAAATCCTGGCTGTGGATACTATGGAAACCGGTATTCTGGAAAATATCTTCTTTGAATCCGGTAAAGCTGTGCTCTCCAGAGAATCATACCCTTCACTAAATAAACTCGCTGCCCAAATGATCGCTAATCCCAAAATGAAACTGGAAATCTGCGGCTATACCGATAATATTGGCAACGAAACCAATAATCTTGACCTGTCGCAAAGAAGGGCAGAAGCCGTCGTAACCTACCTTGTCTCTGCCGGCATCTCCGATGACAGACTGATAGCTACGGGATTTGGCTCTCAAAATCCGATTGCTTCTAACGATACACTCGAAGGTAGAGCAAAAAATAGAAGAATAGAAGTTAAAATCCTGGAATAATTGATTTTTTATTAGTGAGAGAGAGAAATCATAAGCCGGAGTATTTTATATTCCGGCTTTGATTGTTTAGCTCTAAGCAAAATTCACCATCACGCAGCATTACCCGATAAGAGCACTTCTGCCCATCTGTCCGGATTATCAAAGCCCCGTCTTCTGCTCCATTCACCAGATGCTCTCCCAGATAACTGTAACGCTCTAATACCGCCTGATGCGGGAACCTGAAACGATTATTCTTACCCGCCGGTATAAAGCAAATCCCCGCTCCCGCAGCTTCGATAAATTCTTCCGTATTAGAGCTATTGCTGCCATGATGGGAGGCTTTGATAAAATCACTCGACAATTGCTCGACATAACGCTCGCAAAGCCAACTCTCTGCCACCCGCTCTATATCACCCGTGAATAATCCCTCAAATTCTCCATAGCTCACACGAACTACCAATGAACCATTATTCACACTATCAGGCACAAATTCCCGATCGGGATGCAAAAATTGAAATCTCGTTTCTCCCAGCCACAGGCTCAGAGTATCGGATATAGTTATTAATTCCAAATTCTCTTCCAATATCGCCCTCTTTACCCCTGCGTCTTCAATATCTGCCATAAAACCTGCACCTGTTACCAGAGATTTTACCCTCAATGCCCCAAATATTGCCTCTAAGCCACCATAATGATCATTATGAGCATGGGTTATTATCACCTGATCAAGTGAAGCTACACCCCTCCCTTGAACCCAGGAAATAAAACCACGCATGCCCTCGCCTCGGCTGAAAGAGACCGGACCCGTGTCTATCAGAATAGATTCTCCACCCGGCAGCTCCAGATAGCTCATATCGCCCTGTCCGCAATCAAGGCAGTATATCTCAAGCTCAGATGTTCTCTTTTCTCTGATCTTAGTTACAAAAAAAACTCCCGGTATAAGCAGCACCAGAATCAAGGCTCTCAATCTTGCTCTTTTGCCGTAATTGTATATAGCTGCCCCCAGCAGCAGATAGATTAGAACCGCCTGCCACCCCCTGAAATCAGGATACAGAAAGCAAAATGGTAATTCCGCTACGATATTCACCCAATGCAAAAAAAGCTGTACTAAAAATCTATAGCTGTAGATAAATGCCTCAGCTCCCCACGGCAGGATGATGATAGTAAAGGATAAAGGTAATAGAATTCCAAATAGCAGGGCAGCCGGAAAGATACCTATGATCCCGTTGGCAGAAAATTCACCAAAATGGGCAAGACTGAGAGGTGCAATAAAAAGCACCACTGCTATTGTGAGAATTATGCTCTGTAAAAATCTTTTTATCACCATACCTAATCTGCTGCTGCCCTTCCGGAAAAATTTGCTTTCCAGCAGGGGAGAAAGATTTATCAGAATAAAAGTGGCGGCAAAACTAAGCTGCAAGCCGGCTGAAAATGTCTGGGCTGGTGAGATCAGCGTGATCACAATCAGGCTCAGCAGCAATATCTGATTCAGGTTCACAGCTCTTTCCTTCATCACACATAGAGTGTAGAGCACCAGCATCAATACTGCCCTCGTTACTGAGGCAGACCAGTTGCACAGAAAGCCATAACCGATCAGCAGAAAGATAAGCACGATACGCGTGGCACGATAGGGAAATGCCAGCATCAAAAGGCTGTAAAGCACAAAAGCAATTATGCCCACATGCAATCCGCTCACGGCAAATAAATGGCTCAACCCCGCTCGCCGGATTGCGGTGCGGGTTGTCCAGTCTATTCCCCCTGTCCTGCCGGTAGTCAAAGCCAAAGCATATTCTCCCAGATCACCACAACGTTTCCTGAGCCGCTTTTCTATCCACCGCAAAAGCACGTGATTTATGCCCGGCTGCTCACCAGAAAGCACTTGCAGGCTATCTACGGCTCTCCCAAAACCACTAAAACCCCCTAACCTGTAGGAAAGCCTTCTATCTTTCTGCCACGGGTTGCGCGCACCTTCCGGCTTTTCAAACTGAATTGTCCCTCGCACCTCGCTGCCCGTCTGTAGCCCCGCTGCTGCTTGAAGATAGATGCTGCCATTCACCTTTTCACCGGCAATACTGTTTACTTGTAATTCATAATTGCTGATTTTATGTCCTGCCGAAATCACCCTGGTTATCCTGCCTTCCAATTCTCCTTTCACCTCGCGGCGGTTTGCCAGTATCGTATCCAGATGAGTGGCTCCTTTATGATTATCCAGATCAAACCGCAACATCCCGGAAAAAAAGATAAATATTAAAAGCAGTGGCAAGTTATATCTGCAGTAAACTACTAAAGCAAGATTGATCGCCATTATAGCAATCAGAACCGGAAAAGATATCTCCAGATACAAACCTGCTGCCAGACCGCTCACCCAGAAAAAAACCGGTAAGGCAAGTGAATAAGGGGCCCAGCGGAGTATCATCGCTTGGTTTTCTCCGCTTATATTTCCTTGCGCATCTGTTTATAAGTATTTATTAATTTATTAGTCGATCCATCGTGGCTCGTGATGGCTTTTTCTCCCGCCAGCTCCGGTAGAACCGCTCCCGCCAGTTGCTTGCCCAGTTCCACTCCCCACTGGTCAAAACTGAAGATATTCCAGAGCACACCCTGGACAAATATTTTATGCTCATACATAGCCACCAGACTCCCCAATACTTCCGGCGAAAGTTTACTATAGAGGATGCTGTTACTCGGCTTATTCCCCTCAAACTTCCTGTATGCCGATATCCCCGCCTCATCTTTGTCTGTCTTTCCCCGCAACAATGCCTCAGTTTGAGCAAAAAAATTCGCCATCAGCATGGCATGATGGTCTCCGCATTCATTATTGCTTTTTGCCCCCCCTAAAAAATCACACGGTATCAGCTTAGTCCCCTGATGGATTAATTGATAAAAAGCATGCTGCCCATTTGTCCCGGGCTCGCCCCATATCACAGGTCCTGTTTGATAATTTACCTTGGCTCCCTTCCGATCCCGGTCTTTGCCGTTACTCTCCATATCTGCCTGCTGCAGATAGGCAGCAAATCTATGAAGATATTGCTCATAAGCCAAAATTGCCTGGGTCTCAGCCGAAAAAAAATTATTATACCAGATGCCCAGAAGCGCCAGAATAACCGGCAGGTTTTCCCCAAAATCCGCTGTCCTGAAATGCTCATCCATCTTCCAGCCGCCTTCCAGCAGCTTGATAAAATTGTCATAACCCGTATAACACATTATGGATAAACCTATAGCCGACCATAATGAATACCTGCCACCTACCCAGTCCCAGAATTCAAACATGTTAGACAGGTCTATACCAAATTCTTCTACCTTTTCCGAATTACTGGAAATTGCCACAAAATGCCGGGCTATATCCCCCTCGGCTCCGCCATTTTGCAAAAACCAGGACCTCGCTGTTCTCGCATTTGTCATCGTCTCCTGAGTCGTAAAGGTTTTGGAGGCGATCATAAAAAGCGTCGTCTCTGCCTTCAAACCCTTTAAGGCTTCCGTTATATGTGTGCCGTCTATATTAGAAACAAAATGCACTTTCAGATCACGATGCCCATAATATGACAGGGCTTCACAAGCCATCTCCGGTCCCAGATTGCTGCCGCCTATTCCTATATTTACCAAATCCGTAATGCTCATGCCGCTAAAACCTCGCCACTCTCCAGCACGCACTCTGTCGGATAATTGCTTCATCTTCTGCAATTCGTTTTCTATCTGCGGCATCACATTTATGCCATCAGTATAAATTGCCCTGCCGCTGCGATTACGCAAAGCTGTATGCAGCACAGACCTGCCTTCCGTGGCATTTATCTTCTCTCCCGCAAACATCGCCTCTATCGCTAAACCCAGCTCGCACTCTTCTGCCAGAGAATACAAGAGCTCCATTGTCTCCTGAGTGATCAAATTCTTGGAGTAATCCAAAAAAAATGAACCCCAACGCAGAGAAAATTTCTCCGCTCTCCCGCTGTCTTCCTCAAAAGCTCTTCTCATATCAAAATCTCGCATCTGCAAAAGATGCCCCTGCAGCCTTTGCCAGGCTCGCGTCGCCGTAGGATTTATATCTGAAAGCAATTCTGTCTCCTCGCTATCTATTCGCTTAATAACCGCTTTAACAAGATGGATATGATGTCCGCATTACGAACCATCTCCATAACTATTGATTCACCCTTCTCCGGCTCTATCCTGATGCCATCGCTATAGGGCACAAAATCAATGATCTCTGAGAGAAAAATCGTCTTTTCTGTATGCTCACCCAGAAAGATCACTCGCCTGTTAGTTAAAATCATCTTACCACTGTCATGAAGCTCCCAGTCCTCCTGCTCTTCACCAATCTCTCCCGGATAACCGATCCGCCAAAATACCTCACGCGTTCTCAACTGCCTGTCCTCCAAGGGATTATAAACCGGATTCCTGTCCTTATTAAAGGAGCCATACAGCTTTACTTCCGCTGTGTAGCAGGCAGATTCACCAGCCTCCAAATCCAATTCCGTTTCTATCTGAGGCAGTGGCTTGTTCTCTAATCGCCAGAATAGCTTGTACCTCTCAAAATTATTACGCGTCTGCTCCTCCATATCTGGATTTAATCCCAGATTGCGAACCAGATCCTCATATGTCGCCTCCTCTTCAGGGGTGATCCGCTCGTCAGACATTATATCTTCTAATAGATCGCTGACACGCTTCTCTGCCTGATCCTCCATGATGGCTGCTGTCCGCTCATGTGATAATAACAGATTATCACTTAATTCCTGTAAAAACTGCTGCTCCTCATAACTGATTGAGCCGTCTGACAGACTCCGCGCCAGCTCTGCTCCATATAACCTGCTCACGATTGATTGATGACTCTGCTTGATCACTCTATCAGATAATCCTAATAGTATCTTTAAATGAGCAAGCTCCGCTATCTCTTGCTCGGTCAACCTTTTATCCTCAAGGCATTGCTGAAGATAAAGATGATAGTAGCCCAGCATACCACGCTGATGACGCGCCAGAACCGCCGCTCCATATCTCATATAGATTTTATTGATCTCATCCGGCGTCACCTCCAGTATCGGCTTGCCCGCAAATAAATTGTTCACCTCGATGATCATGTTCTCTGGCAAATCCTTCTTTAGCAATTTGTCAAATATACTCCGCTTCTCTAATGGCTTCTTGATAAATACGCCCATTCTTGCCCCCTTAATGCTATTATTTTCTCTATACCCGTCTCACATTTTAATTTTCTGCTTATTGCATAAACAGGCAAGTAAAATCTATTCCCCCTCCCCCTCAGACCAGATATTTTGTTGCTATGATGGCAGTAATCGGCGAAAGCTGGCAAATGCTGTCTCAAACCGAGCGAGATAACTGGAATAATCAGGCAGAAATGATACAAAAAAGGCGAATAACCGGCTTTAAGCTTTATATTCAAAATGCCTTTGGGAAAAGAGCGGAACTAATTGTAAAGCCTGGATATCCGGGAGGCTGATGTGTTATGAAAAGGGAATTTACCAAATAACTTGCATAATAACGGGACAAGGATTTTTTTAGCATGGAAAGAAAGATAAGGAAAGGGGAAAGTGGAAGCGGTAATATTATATTCAAAGAAGATGTATGATAAGATATATCATCTGATAACAACGGAGGTGTTCACAGAAATAGGTCTGATTCAGCTTGGAATTCTGATAATTATCATATTGGCTTCTTATTATCTAACCTCGGTGATAAGGAAAATAATCCGCAGACATCTGAGTGCTGATCCGAGATACAAGTCTCTTTTTGAGGCAATCATCGGTTTTCTCTATCCTTTTTTCTTTTTTGTTATCGCCTCTTTAGCTCAGATTGCTGTGCAGCGGATAGGCTGGAATTCTCTGGCTTTTAATATATTTGCCACTTATTTTGGTGTGCGGGTAGTCAATAAATTGCTCTCGCTGCTATTAAAGGAAGCATTCTGGCTGCCGCTGCTGAAAACCACGATCTGGGTGATGGCTATATTGAATCTGCTGAATATCCTCAATGACACTGTAAGCCTTTTAGATAAAATAGGCTTCAGTATTGGCGACAATCATATTTCGCTTTTGATAGTTATGAAAAGTGCTGTCACCATCCTGCTTGCCCTCTGGATCGCCAATTCATTAGCTAATCTGATGAGCCAGAATATTTCCAGAAACAAGCATTTGAATGCCTCAATAAAATTACTGCTGGGAAAAACTATTAAGATTATATTAATTATTCTTGCCGTGATCATTTCTATGAATATTCTGGGTATCAAGCTTACAGCGATGGCAGTTCTTGGCGGTGCTATTGGTGTGGGAGTAGGTTTTGGTCTGCAAAAAATTGTCTCCAATTTTATCAGCGGATTTATTCTACTGCTTGATAAATCTATCAGACCAGGAGACGTGATCGAGATAGATGACACCTTCGGTGTTATCCAGTCACTTTCCACGCGATATGTAACCCTACTCACCATAGAGGGCAAAGAGCATCTCATACCTAATGAAGACCTGATTACTCAGAAAGTGATCAACTGGTCCCATACAAACCGGCTTATCCGTTTAAGTGTGGATGTGGGCGTATCCTACAGTACCGATATTCCTAAAGCTCTGGAGCTTATCACGGAGGCAGCCCGGAAATCCAAGAGGATCGATAAATCACGGCAGCCCCGAGGATCGCTCACCAATTTTGGAAACAGCTCTATAGACCTCAGGGTAGTATTCTGGATCAAAGACCCGGAATTTGGGATTGATAATATTAAAAGTGAAATCCGCCTGGAAATCTGGAAGCTCTTTAAAGAGAATGATATCCAGATCCCCTTCCCGCAGAATGATGTTTATATTAAGTCTATGCCAACTGCACAAGAACCTGTTTAGAAATCTTTTGCCAATTCTTCACTTATGCCGGAAGAGATTTTAGCAAAAAAACTGCTGAAAAAAAGCAAGTTTCCCGAGGCATTTGCAGGGAAGTATTCCTTTTCGCCATATATGGGCTGCGGACATGACTGCAAGTATTGTGATGGCAGATTTGAGAAATATCACTTTGAGGGAGAACTGCATAAAGATATTGTAGTGCGAACAAACACAGCAGAATTGCTGGCACAGGAATTGCCGCTTTTGCGGGAATTTGGTGCTATCTGCATATCATCGGGCATTTCAGATGCCTATCAACCGCTGGAAAAGAAATATGGGATAATGGCGGATTGTGCAGATATTCTGGCAGGTTATGATTTTCCTGTGATCTTTCACACGAAAAGCGATCTTATCCTGCGGGACTGGCAGAAATGGCAAAAAGTGAATGAGCGTGGCGGCGTAAATCTCTACGTATCATTTACAATCCCAGATGATAAACTGGCAGCCAGAATTGAGCCACACGCCAGTTCCGCCAGCCGCAGACTGGAATTACTCAAGGCGGCAATTGCTTCAGGATTTCGCACTGGAATTCTGGCTATGCCGCTTATCAGGCAAATCTCCGATGATCCAGTACAGATCAGGGAATTGCTGCTTAAGGCTCGTGAACTGAAGGTAGATTTTATCTGGATATCATCTTTGACTCTAAAGCCCGGGCGGCAGAAGGATTATTTTCTTGATTTCATAAAAGGCGAATTTCCAGAGCTTTATGATGTTTTCAGGCAACTATATAGCAATGAAGATCCTTATGGCTCGCCTGCTGATAACCGAAAATTCTCTCAATCACTGCTGCCGCTATACAAAGAATTTGGTTTTACCGGTGCGATTGGACATGAGGTATTTCACAAAAAATTTGCCATCTATGACGAGATAAATATTCTCCTGAATGATCTTACCAGATTGTATCATAGCCGCAGGCGAGATATCGGCAGATTAAAAAATGCCACTATGCGTTATCGCAGGTGGTTAAAAGAGAAAAAGAGCTTTATTGCTCATCGACGTAATCTGATGTATCATGAGATAGACAGAAAGTTGCTGTATCTCATGGAGAATAGCCGGTTTCAGGAGATTATTGGTAATGCCCGGCTTCAGAATTTCTTTAAAAAAATCTTCCTTGAGGATAAGGTGTTTGATTATTTTTCCCTGACCTTTCCGGAGAATAATGATCGCGTGAGTGAGTAATTCATAGTCGGTGGGAAAATTGCCCGTAGTCTTTCTGCCCTAAATATAAAATCTTCTCTATTGTTCTTTGCTCTCAGCCGCACGATACTATTGGGGTCGAGGTTCTGCAGCTGTGCTATTAATTCGGTTTCCCAGTCGTTTTGTATTGCCGCCATATCCAGGCATATTTCTGTCATGGGGCGGGAATTCAATTGATTAAAAATGATTTTTTTTACTCTCCAATTCGTGTTACTTTGCTGCATATCTATGGTGTAGTAACCTTTTGGTTCACCCATCTCCTGAAAAGAAGTTCTTTCAATAGAACCGCTGTAGATGATTGGTGTATGCTGTCGCATCAGTATCTGCCTTCTGTGAATATGTCCACAGAGCACCAGTTGATAACCGGTGTCTATCTCGCTGATATTCACTACGTCCGGATGGTCACGGAAAGTGTAGCCGGCGATTTTTGAGCCGTCTATTGCCTGATGCATCACCAGTATATTCAGTGCCCCGGGCGTTGGCAGGATTTGCGGTTGCAGGCAGGAAAATCCTGCTCGCGCATGATGACGCAGATTGGGGTATCCAAAGATCAACACTTTTTTATGCCTTGTAGTGAATTCAAAACTTTCCGCCTTCCTGAATATGAAGAGATTTGGGTGGTTCAGGAGAATAGACTGAGGGAGAACGGAGCGTTCATGATTCCCAGGCACGATGATGATAGGTATCCCGCAATCTGCATAGTCATATAGCATAGCATAGACGCGGTCGATAATTGGTGCGGGCACTCTGCTGCGGAAAAACAGGTCTCCGCCGTGGATAATATAATCGCTTTCATGCTTAATTGCCTGCTCGAATGCGGTTCTGGTATTACGGAAAAAGTCTTCACCTCGACGGCGCCTTTCGCTTCGGGCTCGCAGCGGGAGATCAAATCCCAGATGAGTATCGGAAAGAAATGTTATTCTGATCATGCACATAAAAGGGGCAGATGGTGGTCTGCCCCAATATTTTTTATCACGTTATGTATCTTTATTAATGAACTATTTCATCAGGATCATCTTCTTAGTAGAAGTGTAGCGGCCGTCTTTCAGTTTGTAGAAATAAATTCCGCTGGAAACCGGCTTACCGCTGTCATCAGTACCATTCCAGCTTACTAAGTGTTCACCCTTTTTATAATTTCCCTGAGCCAGAGTATTCACTTTTTGTCCCTTGATATTATATATTTCAAGACTGATCTGTCCCGTCTCTGCCAGTGTGAAGGCAATATCGGTAGAAGGGTTAAAGGGATTAGGATAGTTCTGGGCAAGCTGGGTAGCGGCAGGAGATATCTCCATCTCTTCGCCATCTGCCGTGAGCGAAGCCACTTTTGCCGTGATCATAAAGTTATGATTATAGTTTGTATTCACCTCGGTCCAGCTATTGATCCTGAACCAGGCACCCTTGCCGGGAACGCGGGGACTGGAATCAAACCAGGCCAGATCACCAGTGGTGGATTGAACCTTGAATCCCACATAATAGACCATTTCATCTACAACGGGCACCAGGTTATCGAGCGTAACTTCCACGATCTCTCCATAACTGAAACTTCCCGCGGGCATCTCCGAGACTAAGTTATTACCAGCCCATACTTGAGCCCAGAGCTGTCCCTCAGACATTTCGATAGGAGAAGCAAAACGCACCTTGTTAAAAGCTGTTCCCTGGTACCCCGTTAAATCTTCGGGAGCAAGTTTTATGGCACAGCTCATAGTATTTGGGATAAGGTGGAATATATCACCGATAGAGCCGCAAAAGCTCAAAGTGCCGGTTTCGGAATAATTAACCAATTCAAAATCAAAGTTCTGCTGCGTAGCGGTGATTTCCACTTCCTGCATGGCAAAATATGTGCTGCCCCAGGAGGCAGTTGCCAGATAGTTACCCGGCATTAAGCCATCAATGCTGTAATTTCCGCTGCCATCGGTGATACCACTGCTTAGAATCCTGCCCTCATCATTGTAATAGGCTATCACAGTGCCTGACGGAGATGCCACTCCGCTCACCGTACCCGTAATTGTCGAGTAATCATCGAGAGTGATCATCAGGAAATCATTATCGTCATCCAAATCAAATGTTTGAGACTTATAAAAATATCCGCCACCCGGATTATCGTAGGTGACCGTGACATCATAGGTGCCTTCGTGCATAAAATCATAGGAAAAAGAACCGCCGGCATCTAAATTTCCGGAATATAACCTCGATCCTCTAAATTCTATATCCGCATTAGCAGGAACGGTGCCATTGCTGTTTGATACCAGAGCAAAAAGATCGAACAAGGTGCCGCCGCCTTCTATATTGACAATGGCATTATCAATCACATTGTATCCCGCAGGCATACCGTTAGGCAGGCTGTACCAGCCGTTATTGTAGCCGCCCCAACCAAAATTAAGGTGATAATTATTCTCTCCGCTATTATAACCATCGCAGATAATGGCGTGACCTTCTGAACCGCCGAGGATGCCAAACATAGCCGGGCGTCCATTCATCATATCGCTCTGCAGAGTATTGTAAAACTGATTATGACTGCCGCCCATCCCCACAGCCGTATCGTAACCGAATTTGCCTAACAGGGCATCTCTTGCATCATTATGTCCCGGATAATAGACATATGAGCCGGAGGCTTCGGATGAATATTTCATCCTCACGGAAACACCTGCCGCAAAATTCAAAGTTGCCATTTCGTGATTTGGCATGGCATCAACGCCGGCAAAATGCTGCTGCAAATCTACCAGATAGTTGTTTAACGTGGGAAAATCCGGGAAATCATTGATTTCAGAATAATTATCTATCAGGCAGTAAAAACCTTGATAGCTGCTGGCATAATCATCTGCATTAGTAAAATTAGCACTGCCTATGTATTCGTGATATGCCAGAATCATTGCCAGTGAAGTAGCCACACAGCCGGTTACGCTTCTGCCACCATTACTGGTATCCATGGGACAGTACATATTCCAGGGATGGCCCTGATCCCAGGTTAAATCCACCCAGCCACCGGTTGAGGTGTGACCAGACGGAGGATAAATTGTACGCTCTCTGCTCATAAACGCAGATAAATCACGCTTTATATATAAATCCCAGTTGTGATTATTATCCGATAATATTTCCGGGGCGATAAGCTCTTTTGCCATAATACGCTTGCTTAGATCATCCTGAACATATAAATATCCCAGATTCTCAGGATCTTCCATCAAAAATTCATTGAGAAATGAATAACCCACTACCGGAGGTAAATCCGTATCTACACTCACTATGATGAAACCTTGAGGATCAAGGCTGTATACATAGGCTAAGGGATTGCCTTCCAAGCCTGGTAATTCACGCATCTCGGCAATTATATGACTCTGGGATGAATTAAGCTCGAGATGAAATTCCGCTACTGAACGAGCAGTCTCCTCCATAACAGGCTTTGCCATCAACAATCCAAAAGTGGCTAAAATAGCCACTATCACTAAAAATCTCTTCATAATATTCTCCTGTATTTCTATTACTATCTTCCTCCCCGTAAAACCTCGTACATAGATAATATAGTCAAGAAAAATAACTTAACGAATATTTTTTACCAGTAGAAACAGTTCTATCATCTATTCTATTGGTATTATCTTGATTTCGATTGAATAACCCCCTGCTTTTAACTCGGGGGATTAGATATCCCCCTGAATAAGAATCATTCCAGGAGAACGTTAATATATAGATATGGGGTTAAACCCCACTTATTAGTTTATTAGCCACACGAGTTAAAACTCGTGGCAATTCAATAATACAAAGGCTGTGCCTCAGAGCTATTCATCAATATAACTGGCTGTGTCTCAAGGAAATTCATTTATTCTGGGAGTCTGCAATCAGCTTGGGTATGGGGAGAATTGTTATTTTTCTGCTCCAGGACAAATAATTCTGCAAAACCTGAGGTAAAGCCGATTTTTTTTAATTGACAACTGTGGGGAATATTTGTCAGAATAGATTCGGGGAAATAAGGTTATAGTGGTGGTGGCAATGCAAGAGGAAAAAAGCTGTACGATAGTGACGATAACAGATAAGAATTTCGTCTTAGCTGTATTTATTCTGGTATTATCGCTTAAATATCATGGTGTGAGAGCAAGGATAAAGATACTGGGTCTTAATTTGAGTGATTCTGATTTAGAATTATTGAGTCAGTTTGATGATGTGGAAGTGGTTGCCTCTCATCTTCCAGCTTCCACGGACAGGATTTCGCTAAGGGCATTGGCAAATATCAGCAAGCGTGATGCGATTCTGGCGGCGAAATCTGATAATTCGGATTATATTGCTCTTTTAGATGGGGATTGCATAGTTACGGGCGATATCACGCCTTATCTCACTCCCGATACTCCTGGATTATACCTCAGGATCAGGTCTGCTGCAGAAAACACCAGGGCATTTAAAACGCGTTATGAAAGCGGTGATACTATGGGGGGCATCCCCAGGAGGATGCTGGAAAAATGGCAGAAAGACGTAAATGAAAATCAGACAAGTAATCTTGAATATACAGTACTTTCCGGGAATTTTATTGTACACAGAGATTATCTTGGCTTCATTGAGCATTGGGGAGATTTTATGGAAGAAGTATTACCCTTTCATAAGACGACCTTTGACCATGTGGCTTATGAAATGATGGGAGATTTCACATTATCTGCTATGCTTGCCTTTGCCCATGATGTTCCGCCGCTTTACGATATGCAGCTTGATAAAGACCCTCAAGCCTATGTAGCCCATTTGGGACCCAAACCAAAGTTCTGGGAATTCTGGCAGAAAAAGAAGCTTGGTTATTTTCATAAGATACTGTTAATTCTGGATTGGGCAGAAGAGAACAAGATCATTCTTCCGGCTATTCCCTGGACTTTGCAGCGAAAAAATACTTTGAAGATATATCTTTATGCCTATGTCTTTGAAATCTGGTCATCTTTGAAAAACCTGATCCGTCCTGTATATCATGTCCTGTCACCAGAATTTAAAAACCGGAGGCGAAAATACTGATTGATATATAATTTGACTTTATATCCAAGTAAGTTATATTACTCTAAGGGCGGGTGGGTTATAAGGAGTGCAAATGAAGATTAGAGAAGTTTTATTTATAATCCTGGTAGTTTACTCCTTTATCCTGTTTGGAGAGGTTGTGGAATCTGAGAAGCAGCGAATAATTGTAGGCAGCGAGCCAGATTATCCGCCTTATTGCCTGGTTGACGATAATGGAGAAGCATCAGGATTTTCTATTGATCTGATGGACGCTGCCGCGAAAGCAGTGGGTCTGGATTGCGAATTCAGGATTGATCTTTGGGGCAAATTAAAAAATGACCTGGCGCAGGGAGAGATTGATGCTTTACCTATGGTGGGCAGGACACCTGAGCGTGAGCATATCTTTGATTTCACGTTTCCTTATATATCGCTGCATGGAGCTATATTTATCCGCCGCGGAGATACTTCCATAAAATCTCGTGAAGACCTGAGGGGCAAAGAAATTCTGGTAATGGAGGGAGACAATGCCGAGGAATTTGTGCGTCGCGTTAAGCTTTCGCAGAATATAGTAACCACTTCCACCTTCCCGGCAGCCTTTAAATTATTGGCACAGGGCAAGCATGATGCAGTGATATCGCAACGGGTGATGGGCTTGCAATTAATTAACGAGCTAAAGATCAAATCTATTGTACCACTTGCAGAACCTCTGGAAGACTTCAGGCAGGATTTTTGTTTTGCCGTGCAGGAAGGTGATAAAGAATTGCTGGCAAAGCTCAATGAAGGCTTATCTATAATAATCTCAGATGGCACATTTAACAAAATCAAACAGAAATGGTTTACTCCAACGATGTTTCATACAGTTACAATCTGGGAAAGAGTAAAGATGATTATATATATCCTCATACCGATAATTATCATTACTTTTATCACTTTATATCTATTAATGAGATCAGAGGTGAAGCGTAAAACTGCGGCACTTAGAGCAGAGATTGACGAGCGGCTGGAGATTCATCGGAGGTTAGAAGAAAGTGAAAAAAAATTCCGTAATTATATAGATTTTGCTCCCGCTGGCATTGTGGTAGCAGACGAAAAGGGAAAATACATTGATGTAAATAGAACAGTAACGCAGATGACAGGTTATACACGGGAAGAGCTTTTAGAGCTTGGCATTTCGTCTATCATGGCAGATGAAGATAAAGAAAGATCATATAAAGCGTTTCAAGATTTAAAAAAAAACCAATACATGGCGAGTGAATTTGGCTTTGTGAAAAAATCCGGGGAGCGTCGTTTCTGGGAAGTTTTTGCAGTAAAACTTTCCGAAAATCGGTTTCTGGGTTTTTCGCTTGATATCACAGATAAAAAGAAAGCACAAGAGAAACTTCGGGAAAATATGGAACAGCTTCAATTTCTCTTTGATAACATGAATAGTGGTTTTGCCTATCATAAAATTGTATTGGATGAACATGGTGAGCCGGTTGATTATATCTTTCTCGATGTAAATTCTGCTTTTGAAGAATTGGTTGGTGTAAAAAAGCAGGAGATTATAGGAAAAAGAGTTACAGCTATTTTACCGGGAACAAAGGATGATCCAGCTGATTGGATAGGTAAATACGGTAAAGTGGCTCTTAATGGTGAAGCAATAAAATTTAAAAATTATAGTAATGACGTAGGGAAATGGTTTTCTGTCAGGGCATATTCACCACAAAAAGGATATTTTGCGACAATTTTTGAAGACATAACTTCACAAAAAATAGCCGAAGAAAAACTAAAAAAGTATCAGGAAGACTTGGAAAATCTTGTGAAGGAAAGGACTCATAAACTTGAGGAAAGCAATAAAGAATTGCAAAGATATAATGAACTCTTTATCGGCAGAGAGTTCCGCATAAAAGAACTAAGAGACCGGGTCACCGAGCTGGAAAACAAACTCAGAAATAGATAAAATTTTGATTCTTTTTTGGTTTTCAAATTGGACTCAACAGCTTAATTCATAGGAACGGGGTTAAATGCAGCTCGGTTGACTGTTAAGATTTAATTTTTCTGCTAAATGAACATCATTATAGAAATATTTCCTCTATAAAATGACAAATGTGGTCAGATAAGCATCAGAAAAGGAGATTATGTATATTTGGCATTTATATCAATAGGTTTCTGGTGATCTTTTTTATTGACAAAAATAAAAAAAGGTTCATTCCTTTGGATCGCATGTTTTTAATCAATATTAACAAAGGGAGGAATTGTTATGAAAAAGATGGCTATTTTTTTGTTTTTATTCGCAATGGCTGGCATACCCCTGAAATTTAATTGTAAGGTTGGAATATTGAACTTATGAAGTTATTGGTCGACCGACCTTCGCAATATTATCAGTTATGACGATCAGGGCAGGAAGGTCTTAATTCACGAAAACGAATTTATTGAAGGTGTGTGGGTGAACGAAGCAGAGATTATGATATTCTACACTCTGGAAAATGATAATCTTGTGATATCACCCCTAGAACCTGAATTTTTCGCTTATCCAAACCCCTTTAATCCCAGTACTGTCTTGAGCTGGTACCTGCCAGGCAGCAGCGGGAATAATCAATTGTATATCTATGATCTGCGTGGCAGAAAGGTAGCAGAGCTCAACGTGCAGTCAAATTCAGAGGGTAGAGGAAGTATTGTCTGGCAAGGTAAGGATCATACCGAAAAGGTTTTACCTTCAGGAATATACTTTTTTAAGCTGGCTGAAAGCTCTCTGGCTGGCAAGGCAATGCTCATAAAATAGGATAGATTTAGTTATAGCAAGAAATAAAAGACAGAGCACATTACAAATCTAATCTGATCTGGCAGGTATAGGAATTAATCCTTTTTTCTGCCAGTTCGATGTACTGATCGTTATTATCATATCCGATATAAAATCTGTTATTTTTTAATGCAGATAATGCTGTAGTTCCGCTACCCATAAATGGGTCAAGTACTACATCAGTTTCAAAGGAATAAAGCTGGATCAGTCTGCTGGGTAATTCTTCAGGAAATGGAGCTGGATGACCGATCTTCTTGGCTGAAACTGCATTTATATTCCAGACGGATTTAGTCCATTCCATGAATTGCTGTTTGTTTATTGTGTCTTTTTTAGCTACCTTATCTTCTTTTTTTCTTTCTCTTTTATAAGAGCCTTTCGAGAATATAAGAATGTATTCATGAATATCCCGTAGAGTTGGGTTTGAGGCAGATTGCCAGCTTCCCCAAGCGGTTGAAGGACTTGCACTCGCTGCTTTATTCCAGATGATTTCTCCACGCATATTAAAGCCAAGACCAATCATCAATTGTGAGACATAATCCGACAAAGGGATATAAGGCTTTCGCCCTAAATTTGCGACATTAATGCATACTCTCCCGCCATTTACCAGCACGCGGTAAGTCTCTTTGAACACTTTTTCGAGTAAACTTAAGTATTCGATCAAGCTTAAATCCTCATCATATTCTTTAGAAACATTATACGGTGGTGAAGTGATCATTAAATGGACAGAATTATCAGGAATCACACTCATATTTTCTGAAGAGCCAAACAGGATTGAATTTTTCAGACTGGCAGGAAATTCATGATCCGGCAATTTTGCAATGTTGATTCTATTATCTTTATAAAGTTTGGAGTTATAGAAATCGGAGGAATCATGATTAAATCTTCCTGCACTACCAAAGGGACTCGATTTTGTTCCTTCTTTCATCTTCTATACCTTGATAAGTGTTAAGAATTTAACTGCTTTTTGATATTCAGATTCTTCGGCATTGGCAATAGTGATTATCTCTCCTAATCTTTCTCGAGATAACATAGAAGAAAAGTAATTCATGGGAGTATCGATAATTGCACCAAAAATATCCTCAAAAATATTAAATTTATTAATTGTTTGAAAACCTTTCCCTGGTGTAATATTAACAAACTGCCCCTTAGACGGATCAGGATAGAAGGAGTAGAATCCCTGGATCACACCGGCAGTTTTTAAAAAATCTACTTTGTCCACATAATGAGTAGTGATAGGGGAATTACCGATGATTATAATTGGAATATTGGTTGAGGCATCTCCAGAAACACGAATATTAATGGCTTTCCCAATAGCTTTCAGCATAGAATCTGACCTGAGAATTGATGGAGTACCTTTATGAGTTTTGTAATCACCGATTAATTCAATCTCACTATTTGATATATACTTATAATTATTCACAATACTCATTTTAACTTCAATAATCAGCTTGATATTTGTCGCTCTCTGAACTTTTTCATCAGAAATGCAAATTGCAATATCAGCAGTAGAATGTTTTGAAAGACCAATCTCGGGACAGATAACATGTTTAATAGCATACATTCCTTTCTTTTTTGCAATTTCTCTTAATCTCATTTCACACCAGGTTTCTGTGTAATTTCCTATCAAAGAATTTCTACTTTGCAAGGTTTGCCTGTCATTATTTCTTTGATTCTTTTTTATGTAAGCATAATACTCACTACCAAATTTATAGAACAGGTCTTCAACTTCTGCAAATCCGCCTGTTAATGCCTGCATAAAAAAAAATCTTTCTCGGAAGAGACACTCCATAATCTATCATCCACTTATGACCTCCTTGACGAAACTAAAAATAATAAATATTAGGACTAAATTCTCTGCTATATCATTATCAACAGTGACAAGCCCAACCTACCCATATGATTTGCTCATTGATACTGTCAAGGAAAAAAACATCCAGGCATCCCCCTGTTTTTTGAATTTATCGTAGTTCTAATTAATTGGGAAAAAATGAATTAAGTTGTATTATCCTTGTCCGACCATCCCGGAGAGCTAACGCACATCCGCGAGGTCTCAATTGGGAGGTTATCTACAATCTAAGTTACCTCGCGGATGGTCGTATGACCTTCGAAATGGTGACGACTATTTGTTTACTTGATCATTATTTCCACTTTTCAAATTAATTTCGGGAGTATGCCAGGACAGTATGACAATTTGACAATTTGACAAT
>CAZRXY010000082.1:0-22609 GCA_964604155.1 uncultured Candidatus Cloacimonadota bacterium
ACAAATAAATAATACAGAAACAATCTACCCTGATACAAATTTAAGGATTGTTGTAAAATTGGGGTCATCCTAATATCTTAGAGGTCAGGTGTTCTGAAATTACAAACAAACAAACAAATTTCGGGAGTATGCCAGATTGGCTGAATAAATAGCCAAAAAATCAAAAAGGAGCAAATATATTGCCTAAAAAACGAAAAAGTGTGGCAGACAGAGGTTAAAGCTAAATCTATTAATTAGATACAGTGTAACTTTAGTGCAACTCTTTGTTTTTATAGTGTTGCATGTTGTTATTATGTATGTTATGGGGAGGTTAGAATGAGAAGGGTGCGAGGTGCGGACTGTGTCTGGTTATAAGATATAAAATAGTAAAAATTAAGCTTCGGTTATCACGTGCAGTAAATTGGTAAAAAAAATAAAAATAATGTGTATACATATCTCAAGACGTTAAAAAATGTTACCAATGCAACTTAATCCGCTATAAATCAGACAAATAGCCGGTGACATTATGGTAACAATTTATTTGAGTAGCCTATATTATTATGTGTCATGTAATTATAGATATGATAATATAGATAAATCGCAAATCATAGTTTTTTTTGGGGACTTGGGACTGGGGATTGGGGATTAGGGACTGGTGATTGGTGATTGGTGATTGGTGAACTTGACTGGTGGATAAATTCTGGCAGTATAGCCTTATCATCTGGAGTTTACGCGCAGTTGTACCGTCGAGAATAAATTCGTCTCTTCCCCCCTAATCCCTAATCCCTAATCCCTAATCCCTAATCCCTAATCCCTAATTCCTAATCTGGCATCCCCTGGTTTTATAATTTTTGGTATTGTTAAGTTATTCATATTATGTGAGATAAAGATTATTGTCAAAGTCAACCATTGCAAAGGTCTGGCGACCATTCGCAAGGTTTTGGATGAGGGACCATCATCAATCTAAGTTACCTTGCGAAGGTCTATCGACCTTCGCGATGGTGACGGCTTATAACTTCATAAGTTCAATATTTCAACCGTAAATTATATTCTGGGGTGAGCGAGATTATATTGCAGCTTGACAATAAAAGTGGGGTTACATTTCTTAGCCAGAATTAATAACATGGAGGTTGTCTTATGACAATGAACGCATTTTTGGAGATGATCAAGGGGAAGAATCCTGGTCAGCCAGAATTTCATCAAGCTGTTACAGAGGTAGTGGAGAGTATCTGGGAATTTGCTGAATCCAATCCAGCCTATTTGGATGCAGCGATCCTGGAAAGAATTTGCGAGCCGGAGCGGATAATCATGTTCCGTGTTCCGTGGGTAGATGACAATAACAAGGTACATGTGAACAAGGGTTACCGGGTAGAATTCAATAGTGCCATAGGGCCTTACAAGGGTGGACTTCGTTTCCATCCTTCGGTCAATTTATCAATTTTGAAGTTTCTTGGTTTTGAGCAGGTATTTAAGAACAGCCTGACTACTTTGCCGATGGGCGGAGGAAAAGGTGGAAGTGATTTTGATCCCAAAGGTAAGAGTGATGGGGAAGTAATGCGATTTTGCCAGTCATTTATGATGGAATTATTCCGTCATATAGGGCCTGATACCGATGTACCGGCAGGCGACATCGGGGTAGGGGGCAGAGAGATAGGATATTTATTTGGCATGTATAAGAAGCTGCGTAATGAATTTACGGGAGTACTTACTGGCAAGGGTCGCGAGTGGGGCGGATCTTTGATTCGTCCGGAAGCCACGGGTTATGGAGCGGTATATTTTGCCCAGGAAATGATGAAGACGAAGGGAATGGATTTTGAGGGCAAGGTTTGCCTGGTATCCGGTGCCGGTAATGTTGCTCAGTATGCTACACAGAAAGCGACAGAATTTGGTGGCAAAGTGGTAACCTTATGTGATTCCAGTGGAACGATATATGATCCGGCTGGGATAGACGAAGAGAAGCTGGCTTATATCATGGAACTGAAGAATATCAAGCGAGGCAGAATAAAAGAATATGCTGCCAAGTTTGCTGGAGCCAAGTATTATGAAGGCAGGAGTGCCTGGGACATAGTATCTGAGATAGGCAAAGTTGATGTGGCAATACCTTCAGCGACACAGAACGAGATCAATGCTGGTCAGGCACAGGCACTGGTTAATGCCGGATGCAAAGTGGTTTCAGAGGGTGCAAATATGCCCACGATACCAGAAGGTGTTGAGATATTCCAGCAGAACAAGCTTCTTTATGGACCTGGCAAAGCCGCTAATGCGGGTGGTGTGGCTACTTCGGGGCTTGAGATGTCGCAGAACAGTCTTCGTATGAGCTGGTCACGCGATGAAGTAGATGCAAAACTTCATAATATAATGATCGATATCCATCAGCAATGTTTGCAATATGGCAGAGAGGGTGATTTCTGCAATTATGTGAATGGAGCCAATATAGCCGGTTTCAAGAAGGTAGCGGATTCGATGCTTGCCCACGGAGTAATTGGTTAGAAAAAGTAAAAATCGGATGAATCATCATCTGCATTTTTAGATTATGAGCAATATTTAGAACCAAAAGAGATTTATCCAACCGGGTAAATCTCTTTTTATTTAGAAAGCAAAACAGGAAACAGGTAGTGCGATGGAAAACAAAGAACGGATAGATAAGATAGTGGAGAGATTTAAGGGGGTGAAAGGTGCCACGATCCCTTTATTGCAAGAGATACAGGAAGTGGAAGGTTATCTGCCCCGCGAGACGATTAGCTATATAGCTGAGGCGACGGGTTTAAGGGTAGCTGATTTGTATGGTGTGGCAACCTTTTATTCCATGTTTCGGCTTAAGCCACAGGGGCGTCATTTGATCAGGATTTGCAAGGGAACAGCGTGTCATGTATCTGGCACAGAGACGATTTATCACGCAATTCAGAGTCATCTTGGTTTAACCGAATTGGAGGACACGACAGATGACGGTAAATACACATTAATGGAGGTAGCCTGTCTGGGCTGCTGCAGTTTGGCACCCGTGATAATGATAGATGAGGATACGCATGGAAAGCTGACTCCTGACAGTGTCGGTGCAATTTTGGACAGTTACCAATAGGGGGAAGTGATGGAAATAAAAGTAGGATTAGCAAGTTGTGGACTGGCAGCCGGGGCGGGAGCTATCTATGAAGCGGTGCAGAACTATATCAAAGATAAAGATAAAGCGGGGGTAATACAATTACAGAAAACCGCTTGTATAGGCATGTGTTTTGCGGAGCCGATAATGGAGATAATCACTTCAAGCGGCAAAAGCATAACCTATGGCAGAATAACGAGTGAAGAAGTGGGTTCTATTATCGAAAGCTGCCTGCGAGAAGAGCCAGTTCTTGAAAAGGCGATATTATCATCGTATTATGATTGTCCTGAGAACGCAAATAAAGCGAGTCAGACCAGGATTGTGTTGCGTAATGCCGGTCATATAGACCCCGAGAACATAGATGATTATCTGGCAAATGATGGTTATAAGGCGCTTGCCAAGGTTCTCAGCACAATGGATCAGGAAGAAGTGATCAAAGAGATCAAGGCGTCCGGCTTAAGGGGGCGAGGTGGAGCTGGTTTCAGCACGGGACTTAAGTGGCAATTTGCCTGGCAGAATGCAAGTGATAAGAAATATGTGATCTGTAATGCGGATGAGGGTGATCCGGGAGCATTTATGGATAAAGGCATCCTGGAGGGTGATCCTCACAGTGTGATAGAGGGCATGCTGATATGTGCTTATGCGATCGGTGCGGATGAGGGTTATGTGTATTGTCGGGCAGAATATCCATTGGCAGTGAGGCATTTGAAGACAGCAATTTCTTCAGCCACCGAGCGTGGTTATATTGGAGACAGGATATTAGGCACGGATTTTTGTTTTAGCCTTCATATCAAAGAGGGTGCAGGGGCATTTGTCTGCGGAGAAGAGACTGCTTTAATTGGCTCGATTGAGGGCAAGCGTGGGATGCCAAATTTGCGACCACCATTTCCGGCAAAGAGTGGACTTTGGGGCAAACCGACCAATAATAACAACGTGGAAACTTATGGTAATATACCTTGGATAATATTAAATGGGGCGAGTGAATACAGGAAATATGGCACAGAGAATTGTGCGGGGACAAAGGCATTTGCTTTGGCAGGCAAGATAAGGAACAGTGGATTGATAGAAGTGCCTATGGGTACACCGCTGAGAGAAGTGATCTACGGAGTGGGTGGCGGCATGAGATTTGCTAAGCCATTTAAGGCGGTCCAGCTTGGGGGACCATCGGGAGGCTGCATACCGGAGCATCTTCTGGATACCCCTGTGGAATATGAAACTATCTTAAAGACTGGGGCAATAATGGGTTCTGGTGGAATGGTGGTGATGGATACAGATACCTGTATGATCGATATTGCCAGGTTTTTTTTAAATTTCACCCAGAATGAAAGTTGTGGAAAGTGTACTTTTTGCCGGGTAGGCACGAAAAGGATGCTGGAAATACTCAACCGTATATCTCGTGGTGAAGGCGTGATGGAAGATATAGACACGCTGGAAAAGCTTGCCGTTCAGATCATAGATACATCTCTATGCGGTCTGGGCAAAAGTGCGCCGAATCCGGTGCTGACCACAATCAGATATTTCCGTGAGGAATATATAGCTCATATAAGAGACAAACGTTGTCCGGCAGGAGTTTGCACAGCCTTGCTGAAATATACAATTGATGCAGAAAAATGCGTGGGGTGTACGGCATGTGCGCGTAAATGTCCTACTGATGCGATTAGTGGCAAGATAAAGCAGGTACATGTGATAGACCAGGATAAGTGTATAAAGTGCGGAGCGTGCTACGAAGCGTGCCGTTTTGATGCAGTAGTTAAGGTTTAAAGGGTATGAATATGATAACAATTAATTTAAATGGAAAAGAGATAAAAACGGAGCCGGGCAAAACAATACTTGATCTGGCAAACGAACAGGGCATAGAGATTCCCACACTTTGCCATGATGAGGAATTAAAGCCATTTGGCAGTTGCTGGGTTTGTGCTGTGAAGGTGGAAGGCAGGCGTGGATTTGTTACTGCCTGCGGAACAGAGATTATGGATGGGATGAAGATTCTTACAGATTCATCTGATGTTCGGGATGCGCGGAAGACGGCACTTGAATTGCTATTAAGTGATCATTATGCAGATTGCCTTGCTCCGTGTACCGTAGCCTGTCCTGATCAGGTAGATATCCAAACATACGTATCACTGATAGCAAATGGTCAATATCAGGAAGCCGTGAAAGTGATCAAAGAGAAGCTACCAATGCCATTATCAATTGGGCGTGTATGTCCGGCATTTTGCGAAGCAGAATGCCGGCGTACAATAATTGATGAGCCAGTAGCCATACGGCAATTAAAGCGTCATGCAGCAGATTATGATCTGGCACTTGATCACAGCTATGTGCCACCGAGGGGAGAGTCAAAGGGCAAGAAAATTGCCATCATAGGGGCTGGTCCATCGGGGCTTACGTGTGGTTATTATCTAAGTAATCAGGGCTATGAAGTAAAATGTTTTGAAGCGTCGCCTCAGGCGGGTGGCTGGTTGCGATATGGCATTCCGCAATACAGATTGCCTAAAGAGATACTTGATTCCGAGATAGAATTAATGTGTGCCAATGGTATGGAGATTCAGTATAACATATATATCGGCAGAGACATCAGTGTAGAAAGACTATCAAAAGATTATGATGCTGTATATATGGCAGTGGGGGCACAGCAGGCGGTGCCGATGCGGACAAAGGGCAGTGATCTTGATGGGGTGCTGCTTGGTGTGGATTTTCTGAAAGATTTTGCCTTAGGCAAGCAGCTTGATCTGGGTAAGAAGGTAGCGATAGTAGGCGGAGGAAATACAGCTATAGATTGTGCGAGAACTGCTGTGAGGATGGGGGCAGATGTAACTCTGATTTATCGGAGAACCCGCAAAGAGATGCCGGCGGAGGCTTACGAAGTAGACGCGGCAGAAGAAGAAGGAGTAAAATTTCATTTTCTGACGAATCCCGCCGAGATGTTCGGTTTGGGTGGAAAATTGAAGACGGTGAAATTTGAGATCATGGAGCTGGGTGAGCCTGATGAGAGCGGGCGTCGTCGTCCCAAGCCGACGGGTAGATTTTTTGAAGATGATTATGAAACAGTGATAGCGGCAATAAGCCAGGCGCCGGATGTAGGTTTTTTGGCAGAGGCTGAGAATAAGGTAGCAGGAAAAGAATGGAAACTAACGAGATGGATGACCGCTGAATGTGATGAAGCCACGATGTATTGGAGTGACAACGTATTTGCGGGAGGAGATTTCAGGCGAGGAGCAGCGACCGCGATAGAAGCGATTGCCGATGGCAGGCTTGCATCTGAGAGCATTCACAATTATTTGCAAGGGAATATGATGCGTGGGATATCCCGCTTTGACAGCAAGAAAGAAAAGAAGCTGGCAGATATCGATCCCAGGCAGTATGAGCGATATGAAAAGAGAGAACGGATCAACATGCCGGAGCTGGAAGCAGATTATCGCAGGACAAATTTGGATGAAGTGGAAAATGATTATGATCACGAGCAGGCAATGGAGGAAGCAGGGCGCTGTATAGAATGTGGCTGCCACGTGAATGAAACATGTGCCCTAAGGAAATATGCCACAGATTATGAGGTGGATGCCTATACTTATGCGGGAGCCAAGAACAAGCATCCCATCGATGAGACTCACCCCTTTATTTTGCGTGATGCCAATCGCTGTGTGAAATGCGGCAGATGCGTTCGCATTTGTGGTGAAGTGCAGGGCGCAGGCGTTCTGGGATATATCTGGCGGGGTTTCCAGAGCTATGTGGCGCCGGAATTTGGTGAAAGCCTCAATCTAACAGCTTGCGAAGAATGTGGAAAGTGTATTGCCGTTTGCCCCACTGGTGCACTAATGCCAAGGAATGTTCATTACAAGCTGAATCCTCACAAGCCTGAGCGGACTATAGTGCAAAGCTGCGGGCAGTGTGGCACGGGCTGCCAGATTGAGATCAGTCTTACGGGTGATCGGGTGACAATAGTTAATGCGGCAGAGGGCGCCTTTAATGGCAGAAATCTTTGCTTTAGGGGACGCTTTGGCTGGCAGATTTATGATGATGAAGCAAGAGTGAAAAGCACTTCTATCAATATTGAAAACCACTGGGAAAGCGTGAGCAGTTGCAGTATTCCACAAATAATCAAAGAGAAATCTGCAAAGGCGATGGCAAAAAAGATATTTATTCATCCTACCACAACGCTGGAAGAGCTGGCAATGCTGCAGCAAGTGGCAGATAGAATGAAGGCAGGGCTCTATAGCCTTACATTATCCAGCGATATAAGTGACAGCATTATAGTGGATGATCTGGCAGGCATTGATGCAATTG
Source organism: uncultured Candidatus Cloacimonadota bacterium (assembly GCA_964604155.1). Taxonomy (GTDB): domain Bacteria; phylum Cloacimonadota; class Cloacimonadia; order Cloacimonadales; family TCS61; genus Stygibacter. Next base: position 7,358 of record CAZRXY010000082.1, read on the forward strand.
AGCAAGCGGATGCTTATTATGTAGTAGGAGAGATCAGCCAGACTCTCAGGACACTGCTAAGGCTCAAGCAGCGAGAAGGTAAAAAGCTGTGGCTGATAAATGATGAAGATAACAGATTCAATGAATTTGCTGATATCCATGTGAAATATGATCCTGAAACTGCTTTATTGCATACGCTCGAGTGCTATACATCCACGCCCAGGTGCAAGCCAAATTGCTTAGATTTTACTGAAAACACTCTATTTATTTATAACAGAGATAATATATCCGGTAAAGCAGCTAAGCTGGTCTGGAAGCTTGCGGGAAGTGTTCAGAAAGATATACGCAAAAAAGTATATGTAACCAGCAATTACTCAAATACTCTGGGGCTTGTGACGGCAGGGATCACTTGTGGCAAGGTGGAAGAGGGTGATTTTGTAGTGCTTTATGGTGAAGACTCCAGTCGTGAAATATATGAAAAGGCGGCAGGAGTGATCTGCCTGCACACTCACATTGATGAGCCTTATGCGGATGCGCTCATTCCCAAGCCAACTTTCCAGGAGATCAAGGGTACAGCAATTGGTGATGGTTATAGAACCTTGTTCTTCAGTAATCCCCGCAATTCAAAATACTTTGAAAAACTAATCAAAATCTTCATTGATTCGGGGCTTCTGCCGGCTGGTGTTTCTCCTGAATATTATCAGCAAAACATAAAGAATGATTACAGTTTGCGCAAGGTAAAACCACTGGCAGGACTATTGAAGGATGAGAAATTTGAGCATCAGCCTCGGCGTAGTAAGATACTGGAAAAGCGTCTGGATATCCTGAAAGCAGTAAAATGATAATAAATACGGGTGAAGGAGCAATTTAACAGAATACTTTTTCACCCGTTTGCTTTAATTTATAGAATGGATTGGAGAATTCCTTTTGATATCGATCGTTGCAGAGGGCAGTACAGTATAAGTGACAATGGTAGTATTATGGTCACATGCCGGATATTTTAGCTGATAAACCTGGGGATTTTGGTGAGTTAAAAAAAAAGAGAGCAGTAATCTACTTGCCTGAAATTGGGAGTGATTAAAATGCGGTTAAGAGGAACACATGAATTTAGAGATTACAGAATTTGAAGATGATTACTTAGTAATATCATTTGGTCACACTTTTTTGGCATCGAGCCTTAAGGAGGAGGCATATCTTTATTCTGTGAGTAATCCGATGCCTTTGGTAGCGAGAGTTGTGGAGCTTTTTCGCACAATCAAGCCTGATTATTGTAGTGAGCAATCTCTGGATATGCTATCGGGGGGAGAAAATGCGTTGCTGGCGGTGATATTCTATTCATCTCTGGTGGAATATAAGCACAAGAGTGTTCAATTATTATTGCATAACATAATGGAATCGTTATCTGCTGCCAATCGCAGGAAACTGATCAAGCTTACGCGGCAATTTACCCCTCACAATATCCGGTATTACAACCTGGAAAACGGTAAACCGACAGAATTGCATGAATAATTTATTTAAGATAGACAGCGGGGTATACAGATTAAAAAGTCGTAATTTTGATTTTTCTGTAACGGAGGAAATAGCAATAAATGATGGTGGAGGCAGGATATTGCTGCTGATTAGTGGTGAAAATGGTTCAGGCAAATCCACATTTCTGGAAAAAGTGATAATACCTGAGCTGCGGAGAAATAGCAGGCAATTTATCTATAAAGCCCAGGACCTGGATCTTCAGAGCATAATAGACCGTTGTGTGACAGCTATATACAATTTATCAGGCTTGGGCAGCAAATTATTATCGCAGATCTTATTTAATACAGGGGCAGAAGAAATAGTGAAGGGATCATACAAAACCAGTGCCGGTTTACTGATTATGGACGAGACGGATAAATTGCTATCAGAAAGTGAACTGAGGGAGTATTTTAGTAATCCCGATATTAAATTGATAATTCTAGTATCTCACAATGTGAATAGACCAGGGTCAGTCGGCAAGGATAAATATTTTGATGCGATATACAATTATAGGGTATCGGGAAGCGGCGTTATAAGGAAAGTGGAGCTGATAAAATGAAGAAATTATTAAAATTAGTCTTACTGGTTCTGGTAATAGCAGGATTTTTTTTAGTTACCGGCTATGTGTATTATGATCTCATTTATCTTCACCTTATCATCCTGGGTGTGATTATAGTATTGCACATTTTGCGCTTTGATTTAGCCAGCACCGGGCAGATGATATTAGTGCTCCTGCCTTTTACGGTAACGATATTTATATTTGGGGTAATTTTTCAAATAATCAATTTGATGGGCAGGTCAGACTGGCTGCATGACAGCCTGATCAAGGTTCTCTATTTTCCGGCATCATTTTTATTTACAAAGCTGATAATTTCGCTATTCACGTATGAAGATGTGCTGGATTTACCGCTTAGATCGGGATTAAAATCTGACATAATATTTGTACAGGTCTTTGTGAAAAAGGCATTTAGAATTATGCCCAGATTAGAGTTTCATATTCGCATACATCCTTTGATTCAAGGCAAAAAGGGGATATTGAGAACTTTTTTGATATTTTGCACATTCCCACTTTCGCTATATATTTATTTGATAGACGAAGGCACAATTTTGCGCCAAATATATTTAAGCAGATTAAAACACTTGGAGGAAAAATGAAAAAGGAAGCGGTTTTTCAGTCGATAATGCTCTTAGTATTGATTATGGCAACCACGTTATTCATAAAAATCCCGTTACCAACGCGGGGCTACTTTAATTTTGGTGATGTTGCAGTAGTATTTGCCGGTTTGACACTGGGCACTCCGATAAAAAGGGATGGTGTGCTGCGGGTTAATGAAAATGGTATTTGGATGGCATTTCTGGCAGGCGGTGCAGGTTCTGCGTTGGCAGATATAGTGGGTGGATTTGCCTTATTTGCGCCCATGACATTTATAGCCAAGGCATTAGAATGTGCCTGGGCGGCAATAGCCGGTTCCACAAAGGGGTTATCACATTTTTTGGCATTAGTGCTTGGTGGTTTTTTTATGGTAATCACCTATTATGCTTTTGAGTCGCTTACACCCAGCATAGGGGTACAGGGGGCTTTTAGTGAAGTGATCCCTAATATGATTCAGGCAGCGGGTGGATTTTTTGGTGGCAAGATAATATTTATAGCCAGCAGGCAGCTTATAATCCAGAAATCATGAACAATTAACGGGTAAGAGATAGTCTCAGGCTGGTACAATGAAATTAAGTTTTTGTGGAGCAAGTTCTATTTTGAGATATCTGGAGTTATTAAGCTGTGGTATTTCGCCGTCAAAATAGACCGGCAGATCAAAATCGGAAAAAACTTCAATTTTCTGGCAGCGATGGAAACTGATTTCTCGCTCAAATTCGTGGAGTCCTTTGATAGCTTTGGGTAAGACGCTAAAGACTCGCAGGAAAGTAACGTTATCAGCCAGCATCAGGTCAAGATAATTATCAAAAGTGTTAGCTTCGGGATTGATTTTAAAGCCACCGCCGGCAAATTTGCCATTTGAAACTGCCAGCAGGAGGAATTTACCTGTAATAGTTTGGTCATCATCAATGATGATTTTGAGAGGGAAATTTTTGAATTTGAGCATTGCCAAAGCGATAGCGGCGAGGTAGCGAGGCAAGCCGTTCAGAAATTTTATATTATTGGCAATTTGTGCTACCTGGGCATCGAAACCGATACCAAATGAATTCAGAAAAAAATGATCATTAAACAGGGCGAGATCGATCTTTATGATTTTGCCATTAACAGCCTGGTCGAGGCATTTATCTACATTACTGCTCAGCAGGAAATTTCGGCTGAAATCATTTCCTCCACCTGCGGGGATAATGCCAAAATTCACGTGTTCAGAAAATCCGGAGCGGGCGATTCCGGCAGCCACTTCGCTGGCAGTGCCATCGCCGCCGACAGCGAAAATATTTTTATAACCATGGAGGCAGGCATCTTTAGCAATTTCTGTGGCATGGTGAGTAGATTTGGTGAGTTCTATGGAATATTGGAGAGCAAGTTTTCCCAGATGCTCGACGAGGGAATTGATTTTTTTACCGGACTTGCCATTACCGGCAGTAGAATTAACAATAAACATCCATTTGTCAGCCATATTGGTTTCCTTAGTTCCGGAAATATTTTTTGGGGAACATCATGAATTGAACTTATTCTCGCTGATAAGCTGATCATAAATTTTCATATATTTTTTGGCAGTAACTTCAAGATTGAAATCGCGATCAGCTTCAGACATGATTCTCACGAGCTGTGTTCTTTTAATATCAACGGGTAATTGGTAGAAATCAAGGGCAGAAGTGATACCAAATTCCAAGCCGATTTTATCATTAAGAGAGAAAAGGAATCCATTTCCTGAATTGGCAGAAACATCAAGCTGATTAATGGTATCTTTAAGACCGCCGGTAGCGTGAACAACGGGCAGAGTGCCAAATTTGGGAGCTTCCATCTGGGGCAAGCCACAGGGTTCATAGCGGGAGGGCATAAGAATAAAATCTGCCCCGGCTTTACCCAGATTGCTCAGATTTTCATCAAAAGAGCTATAGGCAAATTGAGGAAAAAGCCTGGCAAGTTTAACAGCTTGATGTTCGATTTCCACATCACCATTAGCGACGATGGCGATCTGGAAATTATATTTCTTAAAGAAATACTCTATATTATCGAGCAGCAGGTCTGGGGCTTTCTGAAAATACAGCCTGTTTGGCCAGAAAAAGAGCGGGGTTTCGGGCTCAAGTGGCAAGCCCATGCGCCTTTGAAACTCTTCTTTATTAATAGCTTTTCCCTCAATTAAATTTTTGCGACTGTAATTAAAAATGTGGGGCATAATGCGGGGGTTCGCCTGGATTTTTGGTGAATTCAAGATACCTGAGGCTTTCTGCTGGTCAAATTTATCCCGGATAGTCTGGTATATGGAGTGAGGAACCAGAGAAGAGAATTTTCCTGCCACGAGTTCTTCCAGAAATGCGGGGCTTACCGTATTAAAATGATCACAGGCAAAAATGGCACTGGCAGTGAAATCCACTCGATTAGTCGTGAAATGTTGTTCCCAGTTATTCAGGAGGTTATCGGGAAATTTTTCAAAGTAGAGATATTCGCCAAATTCAAAAGGTTTAAGACCAGAGAGCTCTATCTGCTTAAGGGTTTGCAATTCAGTGAAAAAATTATGAAGAGTAAAAAGGGTCTTAATACCCTTTGCCTTTGCTGCGGGAGGGATCAGTGCAGTCATCCAGTCATTACAGTGTATCACATCGGGGATAATCCAATCGATGAGGTCATTAATGATATGTCTTTGAAACGCCAGGGCACGTCTTATTCTGGAATGAACTTTATTATCTTCATAGGGATTGGTGATATGGGCAAAGGCACTGTCATTAACCAGATGTACACCTTTTCCTCTAAGCACCAGAGTGAGGCGGTCTATCTGTCTATTGGTGATATCTGCCAGATACTTAATACGGCTGTCATATTTTGGGATCACTACATGGATATCATATTTATCTGCATCACTAAAATATTGCACGAGGCTGGCAGAGATATCTCCGAGCCCTCCACCTTTTGCAGTTATCAAGTTGGCAGCATTTCCGATACCTTCCGGCAGTTCTGTGATTTCCGGGGTGCATATCAGAATGCGAGGTTTTTCATGTTTTTTGATGGCTTGGTTATATTCCAGATCGATATCATGAACTTGCATTATTCCCCCTTATATTTTTTGGAAAGATCGAGCAATTTATCATAGTTATAGTTCACTTCAGAAGATAATTTATATAAAACACCAAAGATTCTACTGATTTCTTCTAAATCAGGAAGAATTTTCTTTTTTGTATTTTCGGCACGTGCGATGCGATTGACAATTTCCAGGACGGCAAAGAGAGCCAGGAAGGCTTCTTTATTAAACCATTGGGTGTGAGCGAATTCGTGGACCCTGATAATATTTTTTATATTTTTATCTTGGAGTATTAGATGTAAGGAAGGCACATCTTCTTTGAGGAGGGTTTCCCAGAAGTTTTCATATTTAAGAGCAGCGAACATGATATCAAGGCACTGTTTGGGTAGAATTCCGTTACATCTATGGGTAAAAATTTCCTGAAATGGTTCTGTGAGAAGATATTTATCAATCAGCTCGGGCAGAGTTTTATTATTTTCTTTTGCCCTTATTTCAATTTCGCGACAGAGTACCCAGGCGGAGATTATGCTGCTGGGTGGTAGCACGGGGCAGGCTGGCTTATGGCGGATAATTACCTGTTTAGCATGGCGGAAAAACTTTATCATGTTACCGATCAGCCGTTCCTCAGTCCAGGGTATAAAGTTTTCAATTTCCATAAAAGTGGAATGGAAGCTGATAATGGCGGGGAACAGTTCATTAGTGAGGAAAAATTTCTGTTCTCTGGCGTCAGTGATCTGTCCACTGATGAGCAGTTCTTGATTTGAGATCATCCCGTAAGAGAACAGGGCTTTGAGATGCGAATGCAGAGGGAGGTATTTAATTCTTTTATTCACATTTTCCAGACTATCTGTACCGTCTCTGCCGATATTTTTATAGATCCTGCTGAGTCGCTGATCTGCATCATCGATTTCTTCACGGAAGAAGGCAAAGGCATGATATTGGAAGCCATTGAGTATCATCTTAAAACCACTGGTGAGAATTTCGTCACAGGGTCTTATGTATTCCAGGTTATCTACCAGATTGCGGAAAATGAGGAATCTATTCTGCCCATAACTTAAACCCAGTATTTTTCCAATAGTCTCGGGTCTATTGATATCTTCACCGTAAGAGCCGGCATAATTCAGAGAGCCCTCGATGGTAGAATAATCATTGTTATAGATCACCAGAGAGTGGACACCATGGTTATAATTGTAAAATGCGATCACGTTTTCATTAATATTTCCAGCGTAACAGATAAAATCAAGCAGACGGAAATTATCTGCATCGGCAAATAATTTTCTTTTTCTCAGGAGTGGGAATATTTCTTTTTCGTGCCTTTTTACGAGATAGCTGTTTTCTGTTTCATTCAGCCGAGGTGCTGCGAATTCCATACCATATTTTTCTCGGAAACCCTCAATCTGTCCATGCCCAAACATTGGCAATCCCGGCAGGGTGGACATTAGAACGCAAACCCCAAAATATTTATCGTCATCACCAAATTGTGAAATAGCAGTATCTTCATCAGGATTGCTCATAAAATTCACAAATCTCTTCAAGATGCGTTTATCATATTTGAGAGTATTGGTTATAGTCTGGCGGAAAGCGGCATTATCCTGGCGCATCATCATGTGCATAAAGGCACTGTTATAAACGCGGTGCATACCGAGATTGCGTACGAAATAGCCCTCCATCATCCAGAATGCTTCTGCGAGCAGCAGAGTGTGAGGAGCTTCGATAGCCACAGTATCCACGACATCCCGCCAGAATTCGCGGGGGAAAAGGCGGTTAAATTCTTCTTTATTGAGGCTATACTCGCTGCGGGTGGGGATATCTCCACCGCTGCCTGGTGCGGGGAACCACAATCTCTGGTAGTGTTTTTTTGCCAGGGTCATAGCGGCATCGAAGCGGATAATGGGGATGCGTTTGGCGATTTGAGTGATTTCACTCAGGACAGCCTGTCTTACCTGCTTTTGCGTGTAATCCAGTTGTGCTGTATCGTTCCAGGGTAATCCTGTGCCGTCATTACCATGATAGATATATCTGCGTCTGTCCTGCTGAACGTGGTAATGCTCAAAGACCACAGCGGCATCGGTTTTGGCGTAATAATGGTCTTCTATCCTGATTTCTACTTCTTGATTTTGCGAAAGATTTTCTCCATTAAAGCGATAAGATGAAAAGGGGAGATCATTGCGTTGGATAAACCATTCCGGGTGCTGAAAAATCCAATCTGAATCTATTCCCGTATGATTGGGAACCATATCGCAGCCCAGTTTAATCTTAAAACGGGCAGCTTTTTGAGTGAGAATATCCCAGGCGATATCACCGCCAAGTTCCTGGGCGATCCTGTAGCAGGCAAGTGAATAGGCAGAGGCTATTGCGTGGGTGTCACCGTTATGGCTTTTAATCTTTTTGGAAGCCTTGCTGCGTTGCCAGATTCCAATGAGCCAAAGGCCGGTAAAGCCGCGTCTTTGGAGCAATTCCAGTTCAGAATCGGGAATCTGGTCAAGTTTATTAATCAAGTAGCCATGTTTATATGATAATTGATGCAGCCAGACGTATACGCTTTTTGCCAGAAGCACCAGGCTGGGCATCCAGTCTGAATCATCAGAATAGTATTCCTCGAATTCTGTGAGAATAGATTGATCATAATCGGGGACGGGCGGCGGCGGAAAATCGCCTGTAAAATGAGATTCCTCTTCCTTAAGAAGGTCAATGCTGTGCAGGACAGGCAAAGTGTCATCCAGAAATTCGTTCCAGGTGAGAAGGATATGCTCTAATTGCATTCTGAGCGAGTGAGGATATTTGGTGGCGGGTAGGCGCAGCAATTCATAAAGCCCGAGATTGGATGAATTGGAGTCATCCTGATTGTGGTCAAAGGAGTTCAGATAATTAACAAGTTCCAGTACAACGACCAGGTTAGCACTTTTTTGCCGGATGGGTGAGTTATCAATAATGGGATAGAAAGCTTTCATGGCAGGATTGATGTTATTAAGCCAATTGATAATAATTTCGTGCAGCACAAATTGTCTATAAGTCTGGTTATCGCTCTCAAAATCCGGTTTTAAAAAAGTATGGCAGTAATCCTGCAAAAAGTTATAAAAACATGTTTCACCTTGAGATTGACTGAGATAATCGCTAAGCTTAAGAAACAAATCCGGTTGATATTTAAGGCTATAATTTTGTATTACTTGCCAGCTCATTTCCGAGATAGTAATCACAGCATTCAGTTCTCCTGCAGTAATACCCAGGTTATGGGATTTCAGGTTTTCTTTTAGAATCTGAACTAAACCGAGAATATCTGATCTACCGGTTATAACGAGTTTTCCTGGTGAGTTAAATTTATCAGCAGGGATCTGTTTGATCCAGTCTTTGTTTCTATTAACTGCCAGACCTTTTCTATATTCTTTTTTCACTGGACATATTCCTTTAGTTTACTTTCAGGTTTAATAAAACCACTTTACGAGATTAAAGAAATCTCTGAAGAGGAAGGGTCTGGGTTTTATTCTGGCATTATAGAATTGGATGCCGGAGCTTACGATTTTTACATTTCCCTCAAAAATCGTGTAACCGCTTTCCTCCCTGGTGCGCTTAAGGGTTGCGATAGAAAAGCGATTATCGTATTTATAAAAAATCTCACATTCCAGGAGATTGTCATCCAAGCCGTTTAAAAAAGTGGTAGCAATCACCGGGATAAGCTGCCCATTTTTCACGATAGCATTTTCATGCAGCTCCATTTTAAGATCGGCGATTTTCACACCATCCCATTTTTCATACAGCATATGCTTGATATCTACCAGTTCTTTCAGGCTTTTCTGATTATCCTGGCTGAGGATTTTGGAGTACAGAGAGCCAGGAAGATAGAAATCATTAACGTATTCCCTCAGCATTCTATGAATATTAAAATCTCTCCCCACCGTGAACATGGAATTAATCATTTTCACAATCCATTCGGTGGGATAGCCGTTTTTATTACGATTATAGTAAAGAGGGGCTATCTCATTTTCCAGTTTATAATAGATTTCTTCGGCTTCCAGTCTGTCTCGCAGTTCCTGATCAGTAATTCCTTCTCCGGCTTCGATTGCCCAGCCATTGTCTTCATCATAGCATTCGGGCCACCAGCCATCCAGTACGCTGAAATTAAGAACGCCATTCATACCGGCTTTCATGCCGGAGGTGCCGCTGGCTTCCAGGGGTTTGATAGGGTTATTCAGCCAAACATCTACTCCCTGCACCAGGTGACGGGCTACATCTATATTATAATCTTCAACAAATACAAATCTATCTTGGACATTATGCTCACGGGCAAAGTCAATCATTTTTTTTATGAGTTCTTTACCTTTGTCATCGGCAGGATGAGCCTTGCCGGCAAAAACAAATTGTACCCGCTGGGTGGGATGATTCAATAGTTTCAAAAGGCGATCGGGATATTTAAGAATAAGGTTTGCTCTTTTATAGGGAGCAAATCTACGGGCAAAACCTACCAGCAGATGTGAGGAATCCAGGACAAGACTGCCGGATTTATGATAAAGCTTAAGATCACTTTTATACACCAGAGATTTTTCCAGTCTCTTATTAATATAGCTTATAAGCTGCTGTTTCCGCTGCATATGAGCTTCCCATATTTCTGTTTCAGGGATAGTGAGCACATTTTCCCAGACAGATTTTTCCTCCGCGATATGCTGGTATCCTGGACCTATATAGCGATCGAAAAGTTCTACTAATTGAGGGCCCAGCCAGGTTTGGATATGAACGCCATTGGTGATGCCGTGAATGGGCATTTCCTGTTTGCAGACCCCGGGATAGATGTGATGCCACATTTCTTTGGAAACTTCGCTGTGCATCCGCGAGACGCCATTAATATAATTACTGAACCGGATTGCCAGCACAGAAAGGGAGAATTGATCTTGTTTATTTTCTTCTACTGCAAGATTACTGATTTCGCTAAAGCTTTTTCCAAATGACTGACAACGGGCTTTGATATAGGTTTCCACCATACTGCTGCTAAAGCGTTCATTGCCGGCAGGAACGGGCGTGTGCGTGGTGAACACGGTACTGGATCGGATGAGCTCTACTGCTTCATCATAGCTATAGCCATCTTCGTTTATCAGGTCTTCCAGTCGTTTTATGATCAAAAAGGCAGAGTGTCCCTCATTAAGGTGGTAAATAGTAGGCTTAAGATTCAGGAACTTCATTAGTTCTGCGGAGCCATAGGCAATCACTAATTCCTGTAATAAACGCATTTCCCGGTCTGCCACATAGAGATAATCTGTAATATGACGGAACTTATCTTTATTCTGAACCAGGTTTGTATCCATAAGATAGAGGGGTACTTTTCCCACATTGATGCACCATGGCTGTACAAAACAAGTCTCATTGCCGAGTTTTATAGTCAATAAAAGTTCTTCACCGTTATTATCCTTAACTTTATGAACTGGCTTGGTGTACCAGTTATTCTCTTCATAGATTTCTTCCTGCATCCCTTCGAGATTGATTCGCTGGTTAAAATATCCCAGTCTGTAGAGCAAACCGAAGCTGTAAAATGGCAAGCCCAAATCGCTGGCACCTTTCAGATGATCTCCGGAGAGCACGCCTAAGCCACCGGAATAGATCGGCAGGCTTTCATGGATCCCGTATTCCATGGAAAAATATGCTATTTTGAAATCTTTCTGGACATTCAGTTTTTTTTCGTATTCCTTCATATAGTGACCTTCAAAATTCAAATATGCCTGAAATTTGCGATAGACAGTTTCCAGTTCTTTGACAAATCCCACTGATTTGGAGAGTTCCTTGATGCGTTTTTCAGAAATATTGCGGATAATACTAATGGGGTTATGGTTTTCTGATCTGAAGAGCAGCGGGTCTATCCTCAAAAAAAGACGATATGCGGATGTATCCCAGGTTGACCAGAGATTATCTGCCAGCTCCAGTAATGGCTTCAAGTTTTCCGGAAAATCCGGGCGGACATAAAATTTTTTAAATCTTATCTGATTCATTGAGCCTCCAATGAAAATTACTTTTTTTCTTGTGGCTTTATTATTCAGGTTTATCCAGGTGTAAAGATATTTATCCCGGCAGGGGGGTGAAGACCATAAAAAAAGAGAAGATAATGGACAAATTGTTTTATACGGGTCTTCTCCGCAGGGCAGGGATTTGGGAGAGAAACAAGCCACCTACCACTATGGCGGTGCCAAATGCCTTAGAGAAACTTATTGCTTCACGAAGAATAAAATATGCCAAAACTGTGGTGAAAACCGGGATCATATTACTGAAGATATTTGCATTATTGAGCCCGATTTTCCTGATAGCCGAGGTGAAGAGCAGAAATGCACCACACGTGCAGAAAATAGCCAGACCCGCCACGGGATAATAGGCAGCCAGCGGCGGTAAATCGCTAAAGTATCTATTGCCTTCGAAGATGAGAAATACAGGAAGGAAGAAAATGAGTCCGCAAAACGTCTGGATCATCACAATAGTTACAGGGCGGTATTGACGGGCAATAGTACCCAGCGTGATACCATAGCCCACGGCAGAAAATACCGCTAGAAACAAATAGGCAATTCCTTTTGTAGTGGCAGTGGCTTCATCCTGTTCCATGACAATAAGGATCACTCCCAGAAAAGAGATCACAGTACCGGCAATACCCCAGCGACTGATTTTTTCTTTAATAATCAGCCAGGCAAAAAAAGGTGTGATTAGCGGAATGAGCGAGATGATCACGGCGCCATAGGAAGCTGGTACATAGACCATGCCGTTGCTCTCGCCGATAAAGTATAAAAAAGGCTCAAAGAAAGAAAGCAGCATAAATTTTGGCAGATGTTTCAGGATGATGCGGTCACGCTGGGGTGAGAGATAATAAATTAGCGGCATAATCAAAGAGGCTATCAGCATGCGCAAAAAAGTGATTGTGATAGGTCCCATATATTCAAAAGCCATCTTGATGACAATAAAGGAAGAAGCCCACAAAAACATAGCAAGAAGAGCCGCCAGATATGGCAAGAATCTTTTCATGATTTGACTGTGCATCTGTTGCGGTAATACAAGAGTACCCCTCTGATCGGGGAGACCATCAGGGTACTATAAAAAATCAGTGTGAATAATCTTTCTATAAAATATATCAAGGTTAGGTTATTTTAGCCCGACTCTTCTTAATAACGCATCCGGATCAGGCTGGCGTCCGCGGAACTTGATGAATATGTCCATAGGTTCCTGCGTGTTGCCTTTGGCTAAAATATTACGCCGGAAAGAATCTGCAGTTTCAGGATCGAATATTCCCTTTTCTTTGAATAATTCAAAAGCGTCAGCTTCCAGCACTTCTGCCCATTTGTATGAATAATAGCCCGAAGAGTAACCACCGGCGAACACATGTGAATAAGAACAGGATAGATTGCAGCCCGGGATTTTTGGGTAGAGACTGGTTCTTTTTATAGCTTCTGCTTCATAATCATAGACATCTTCTATTTTACAGGCATCCGTATTATGCCATGCCATATCCAGATAGCCCATTGTAAGCTGGCGGAGAGATGCCAATCCGGCATTAAAGGTCTTAGATTTTTTTACCTTTGCCACCAATTCTTGCGGAATTAATTCGTCTGTCTCGTAATGATGGGCAAAAAGTGCCAAAGTATCTGTTTCTGTTACCCAGTTTTCCATGATCTGAGATGGCAATTCCACAAAGTCCCAATATACATTAGGGCTGGCGAGTGAAGCTTCATTGACCTTGGAAAGCAACCCGTGCAGGGCATGCCCGAATTCGTGGAATAAAGTGGTAACTTCCATCAAGCTTAGAAGTGATGGCGAATCTTCGGTGGAAGGAGTGAAATTGGTGACTATAGAAACGTGTGGCTTGCGGTCTTTTCCCCAGATATAACCCTGAGTTTGATACGTAGTCATCCAGGCTCCTCCACGCTTGGTCTCACGGGGGAACAAATCCACATATAATAAACCAATATAGCTGCCGTCTTTTTCAGTAACCTTAAAAATTTTAACATCTTTATGATAGCCAGGCACGTCGTGAACCTCTTCAAATTTGATGCCATATAACTTTTCGGCGACTTTGAATACACCAGCTACCACGTTTTCCATTTTAAAATAAGGGCGAAGTTCTTCGGAATCAAAATTAAATTTACTTTGTTTGAGCTTCTCGCTGTAGTAATTAGAATCCCACGGCATCAATTCTTTGAGTCCATCAAATTTTTCGGCAAAATCCCTTAATTCCTGCAATTCCTGTTTAGCGGGCTTGAAACTGGCTTCATAGAGCCTGTCCAGGAAATCTATAACTTCTTCGGGCTGCTTTGCCATGCGTTCTTGCAGCACTATATGGGCATGAGTATCATAGCCTAATAATTTTGCACGCCTATAACGGAGGCAGGCTATACGCTTGAGTATTTCCTGGTTATCAAATTTGTCATTATAGGCGCGACTGCCGTATTTTTTATAGATTTCTTCTCTAAATTCACGATTTGCAGCATAAGTGAGCACAGGCATCACGCTGGGAAATTGCAGGTTAAAAAGCCAGCCCTTATCATGGCCCTTCTGCTTGGCGGCAAAAGCGGCTGCTTTCAGGGCATTTTCGGGAATACCTTCCAGGAGTTTTTTATCTGTAACCAGCTTTTCCCAGGCGTTTGTAGCTCCCAAAACGTTCTGACCGAATTTTGGACTGAGCTGAGATAATTCCATATCTATCTTCTGCAATTTATTTTTGTCTTCTTCTGATAGCAGTGCTCCGTTACGGATAAAACCGCGGTATTGCTTATCTACAATTCTACGCTGTTGAGCGGTGAGCCCCATAGATTCGAGGCGTTCATATACAAATTTCACCCGTTCAAAAAGCTGGGGGTCTGTGATCATTTTATTAGAAAACAGTGATAACCTGGGGGCAATCTCCTGGGCAAGCTGCTTGAATTCATCATCAGATTCGCAGCTCATCAGATTGAAATATACTCCAGATGCCGTATCCATTACTTCAGATAATTCCTGCATTGCCCGGAAGGTATTATCATAATCAGGATTATCCGGATTATTTTTGATCTTTTCTAAATTTTCTTCTGCTTCTTTTAGACCATGCTCTATTGCCGGCATAAAATGCTCCATCTTGATCTCATCAAATGGTATCGCTTCCAATTCTCCAACACGCTTTAACTCAATTAATGGATTACTACTCATCCTTACCTCACATTATAATATTATTTGGTAGCAGAAAAAAAATAAGAACTCCTTACGTCAACTGAATATTCCATTATAGATATTATACCCCCGAAATTTTTCTTATTCTAAGCTCAAAAACACCGGGCAGGGGGAGGTTGAGGTGAGGCGATGATCCCCGAGCTGAAGCTCGGGGCTATTCATTGATAAATATAGAGTTAAGAGACTTTGTATCTTAGCTGGTATATGTGCTATCTCTCTGGTTCATGCCTGCCGAATTAGGAATTTTCACGAGATGAAATCTATTTGGTCGTCACCATTTGAGCGTGGGGTTCTATGGTGTCAGATAATATTTTATGGACTATATGGACATTATGGACATAATGGACATAATGGGCTCGGATAGAAACCTGTATTCTGGACGTAAATCCGCATCTATTTTATTAGGTTTCATTAATCAATCACTCTTAAT
>CAZRXY010000083.1:0-47258 GCA_964604155.1 uncultured Candidatus Cloacimonadota bacterium
ACACTGCTCAGGTGGGATTGTTCTGATATGAATGGCAGCAAATTAGCAGCGGGAATTTACTTTCTAAGAATATCTCAGGATGGCAGATTTCTTGATCAAGGCAAGCTCACTATTTTGAAATAGCCCATTAAACCTGAGGCAGTAATCATTAACTGATGCCATCCGGGAGTGAATATCTGCTATTTACTGCAAACATAATTTACTGTTAACGCTAAGCGCTAAACATATGCCATGCTAATGGACTACCGGTCGTATTGCTTTGTCCGAGACCTTATAACTTATCCTGATTCTATCGCAGCATTATCATTTTGCCTGTTTTGCTTGATAAACCCTCACTTTTTATGCGATAAAAGTAAATCCCCGCCCCAGCCGGTTCCCCGGCTTCATTTCTGCAATCCCATATAACTTCATTAGTTACCGCCAAAAGACTTCTCACTTTTTGCCCCTTTATGTTATATATCACGATCTCAGCTTCATCAGTATTCCTTGGCAGATCACATTTTAAGTTAGTACTATTTATAAAAGGATTGGGATAATTACTCAAATTTACCAGATTGATATCGGCAATATTATCTTCATAAGTCGGAGACAGAGTGACATCAATCTTCTGAGTATATAAACTTGGTGAATAGCTTTCACCAGAAATATAACCGCGGTAATCTTTCCAAAGCACAATGCAATTGCCGTTATCATCTATAACATTTGAAACAGGAGACTGAATTTCCCTCTCTGTACAAATCTCCAGACCATTCTCAGGAATATTGTCGACAAGATTGCCATCAAGATCATAAATCTTGGCATACAGATCATTTTCTGAGCCGTAAAATAGAACTATCTTGTCTTCATAGAAAACAGGCTTAACGTGACTAATCCAGTAGTTATTATTAGGCTGGACATCCAACGCCCATACAATTTCTCCGCTCAAATCATATTTCTGAAATGATGTACCTGATGTTTCATCTCCTGTGATAAAATAAATATAACTATCGTGCACAACGAAGCTCTCATAATCGCCTGTAATCTCAAAGAAATGACGTCCACTTTCCTCCCATAAAATCTCTCCCTCACTACTGATTTTCTGGCCGAAAATATCTATTGCATTCAAAGTTTCATTGCGCTGCTTCCAAAAGGCTATCACTTCTTCGTCAGATGAATAAAGACTGGTATCGAAGATGAAATGATGCTCTGCAAGCAGCAGACCCTCTGCCTCCCAGCCAGCTGCTATATTCCCGTCATTATCAAGTTTCAGCATCCTGAGACTGTTTTCGTAAAGCCGGTAATTGACCCAGGTGATAGTATTTTGAGATACAGCTATATTGCCTATGTCATCTTCCGACTCCGTAACAAGCGTAACGCCCTCACCCCATACAAATTCACAATTCTCTATTTTCTGTACCTTTAGATCAAATAAAGGATTCAAAAAATCACCATTACCTGCTTTCCAGACTACTAAAAATCCATTTTCTATTGCCGTCGCTGTCAGATATATATCGCTTGCTGCTGCTGAGTTTACTACCTCTCCATTTTCACCAAGTAACCTGTTGCCATCAAGATCGATCACTTGCACAACTCCCTGACTTTCATCTCGCGTAAAAGTAAGGCAAATCTGCTCCTGATCATTAAAACAAATCTGAGGTACCCTTTCTGACAAATCAGTGCTTACAGTCACTGCTATTCCATCTTCAGGAAATAGAAATTCACCAGTGTTGTCATCAATCACCTGCACAAATATCTGATCTCTCGCATAACGACTGTCCTGCCAACAAAAAGCTGTGTGAGTCCCCTTGCTCGCCAGTCTTTGACCCGTGCAAGCTGATCCTGATACAAAGCCGAATATTGTATTGCCGAAACCTGCAATAAGGGGTGAGTCATATTCATCAAAAATCTGAATTTTTAAATTATCTATGAATAATTCATGTTGCAGCCAGATTACTGCTAATCCGGCATCCAAGGCAATGTTTCGTTTTGAATAGAAATATTTCTCTGACTGGGCAATCAATAAAGGCTCTCCTCCAATCAAAAAATTGCCATCCCCGGACAAATGCTGATAATACAAACCATAACTCTCGGGGTAGGAAGCATCCCAGTTCACATAGATGCCGCCAGCTTGATCCGCAGATACTACTGCAGTCCCAAGAACATCAGCTCCCTCTGAAAGCAATATGCCGCTATTACCCCACTCAGGCTGCCCCCCAGGAATGATCTTCTGAGCATATAATCTCCGATCTATACCCTCTAACTGATTGTATGTAAGGCCGAGTCTGCCATCTGATGTTACCACCGCATCCAGCCAGGATGTATTATAATCTGAACTCATAAAAGTTAATTGCTGCATTTCAAAATAGTTGAAATTACCATTAAAATCAATTATATTTCCCCAGAAATTCTCATTTCTTTCCACAATAACTACATACTCACCATCTGACCAGGATAATAGCTTAGATCTGCCATTTGTGATAAGGTCATCTGCACTGCTGCCGCTTAACCCCCAGAGCATGATGCCCTGAATATTACACCTGTGTAAGCTGATCCTCTGATAATCCTCTTTGGTCATAAATACTATCCCACCATATCCATCAGGGAGCACTTCCAGTATTGAAAACATGTTGTCACTGTAAGTAAGAAGAGTATTACCACTGCTGTTCCATCCCGGAAAACTATTGCCCTCATAATCCAGATAAACCGCTCTGATCTGTCGTATGTCTGATCTCTCCTGCCAGATAAAATATACTCCCGACCCTGAAGGAACTAATCGCAGCGGAAAAACGTCTCCGGCCTCTATAACTAATCCTTCCTCACCCCAAAGAAGATTTCCGCTTTGATCAAGGCATTGCGCTCGAATCTGGACAGTTTCATCCTGCTCTGTCCAAGCCGTCACCATGGTACCATTAAAAATTTCCACTATTAACTCATTCTGGGGCTTGATGCACTCATGTCCCGAAACTACCACAGGCTCCTGCCAGACTGCTTCACCCTCAGCAGATATCATCTGAACCCTCATCTTATAAGTTTCCTCCGATAAATCACTCCAGATTGTTGCATAGTTGCCAGCATCGAGACTGATAACTGAACCTGAGTAATTCAGACTCGCACTCTGTCGCACTACCTTTCCAGACTCTTCCCAACATACATAGCTAAATAGCTGTACTACAAAAGTTAAAACAAGAATAATCGGCAATCTTTTCATTTCTTCCTCCACTTCTCATTCAATGCCAATTGTAAATAATATCTACAAACTGTAAATCTTCTTTACAAAATATCTCACTTATTCTATTCACTTTCACGTTATATTGTATCACTAATGCTGCCAGTAAAGAACACTACACCGACTCCCTAAACACAAGCATAATCCATTCCACTCAGCAATTTTTCGCAATAATCCTCCGGAAATTCTTCAAAGCCGTGAAAAAAATGATTTTTATTAAGATGCGGTTTTTTTGTTTCGCAGCCATCCATCTTTTTTCTGATTAACTTGGCTGATAGCTCACTGGCAATAATGGCATTACACAGGCTTCCCTGAAAAAATCTAAATTATCCTGCAATGGCGATTCCTTAGCAATGTATCAATTTTTGTTCGAAGGTATGCAAGTGATTGTGCAAAAAAAGGACTGTCATGAGTTTCATCTACTAACCTGACTTCCACAAAGATCATGGGATAAAACCCGATTAGGAGCAGGTCAAAAATTCCCCGCTCTAAAAGCACGGGGCTATTCATTTTCATCCCACTAATCCCATATCACGTCTCCCTTTGGAACGCAGCCCTTTAATTTTTCCATTTTACATTTTCAATTTTTACATTCAGGCGATAGCCTGCAGGATGGTTTATAATCTAAAAATTCCTCAAAAAATTTGAGGGTTTGCCAGAATTTTCATTTTAAATTTGACAGAATTCAATGATAATCTATAATCCCTCATGATTTTTAAAAAAATAATGTGGGGTTTATAATGTTAGCATTTTTGAGTGACAAGCTGATTAATTTGGGGCTTATGCCAGAGCAGGCTATCCTGTCAGCATCGGTTATTTCCTTTGTTTGTGTCCTGCTGTTTGCCTGGATTGCCTACCTGATTACTATAAAGATCATTCTACGCTATCTGAAAAAAATTATTAACCTCACTAAAACTAAGTGGGATGATATCCTTTTCGAAAATATGGTTTTTAACCGAACGGCACACTTTATACCTGCTATTATAATATATTATGGTGCAGCTTTGTCACTTTCGGAATTTCCTTCAGCCGTATTATTAATTGAAACTGCAACATACCTTTATATGGTTATAATCGGCTTAATGGTTACCAATTCCGTCTTAAATGGTTTACATACTATCTATAATACCATGCCCGTCTCTAAAGACAGACCCGTCAAAGGTCTGATACAGGTGATAAAAATTTTTGTCTATATCCTGGGATTTGGGTTCATTGTGTCTGTAATTCTCCATAAGGATCTCACCTCGTTCTTTGCCGGCTTAGGGGCTATGGCTGCCGTGATTATGCTCATTTTCAAAGATACAATCCTGGGATTTGTTGCCGGGATACAATTATCCGCCAATGATATGGTGCGGCTGGGTGACTGGGTAGAGATGCCTGGTAGAAAAGCTGATGGCACCGTGATAGATATCTCGCTGAACACTGTTAAAATCCAGAACTGGGATAGAACCATCAGCACTATTCCACCCTATGCCCTGATCACAGAATCTTTCACAAATTGGCGTGGAATGGAAGATTCCGGCGGCAGAAGAATAAAACGATCCATCAATATCGATTTAAAGAGTATTCACTTTTTGAATAAAGAAGAGATAGAAAAATTAAAAAAAATCCAAATCATCCGAGATTATCTCGAGAAACGAGAAATAGAAATTGAGGAATATAACAAGAATAACGGCATCGACGAATCTATGCCCGTCAATGGCAGAAGACTCACAAACATCGGCACCTTTAGAAAATATGTGGAAGAATACCTGAAACGCAATCCCAATATCCACCAGAATATGACTTTCCTTGTCCGACAACTGCCGCCTACAGATAAAGGTCTGCCCATAGAAATTTATGTTTTCAGCAAAGACCAAAGATGGGCTTATTATGAAGGAATTCAAGCAGATATCTTTGATCATATTCTGGCTATAGTGCCACAATTTAATCTCAGCATCTATCAAAATCCCTCCGGTGATGATATTACCAGGTTTCTGGAACTCAAAGAAAATTCAACTGCCCATTAGATATTGTGATATTACCCCCTGTCTCGCAACGTTTTCTTTATCCCTCTTTTGTCTCTTACACGCTCTTAAAGTTATAATACTGTAAACTACTGAACAGGATCACCTCTCATAATTCTCATCATCAAGAGATATCAAAAATTGCTATCCCACCCACCACATTTTTCTCTTTCTGGCTATTCCGCCTCTCCATTGCCAAATTTTGCTTTTTGATTTTTCCCATTATACTATGAAAGAATGCATAATGCAGAAAAAGATAAAATATTGGAGGAATAATGGAGCATCTTACAAAAGATACTTTTATGGAAAAGGTTCATGATTTTATGAACAACAAGGAATGGAAATTTATTGGAGACAAACCCTGCATAATAGACTTTTATGCAGATTGGTGTGGCCCATGCAGAATTGTAGCCCCGATTTTGGAAGAACTTGCCAAGGAATATGAAGGCAAACTGAATATCTACAAAGTAAATACTGAAGATCAACAGGAATTATCTGCCGCTTTTGGAATTCGCAGCATTCCATCTGTACTGTTCTGCCCCAAAGAAGGTAAACCTCAGATGTCTGTGGGCGCTCTGTCTGCTGAACAATTTAAAAAAGTGATTTCAGATTTATTGATCACGGAATAGATTTTTTCCCCATTTCACTCAAAAAAACAAATTTTTCTTGACAGTCTTAACGCAGTGAAATATCAAGGTAACTCATGATGCGAGGTGGAGCAGTCTGGTAGCTCGTCGGGCTCATAACCCGAAGGTCGGAGGTTCAAATCCTCCCCTCGCTACCAATTTGGCGGCATAGCTCAGTCGGTTAGAGCATCGGAATCATAATCCGAGTGTCCGGGGTTCGAGTCCCTGTGCCGCTACCATCCTTATATCCATTGCGCGCCAATAGCTCAGCTGGATAGAGCATCGGATTTCTAATCCGAGGGTCAGGGGTTCGAGTCCCTTTTGGCGTGCCATAATAGTGTTAATTGTGGTGGCTGTAGCTCAGTTGGTTAGAGTACAAGATTGTGGCTCTTGGGGCCGTGGGTTCAAATCCCATCAGCCACCCCATAATTAATAATTTACCAGCCTTTGGGCTGGTTTTTTTTGGTCATAAAACTGTTCCGTAAGATAAACTTAAAAAATCCCAGCAATGAGAGAATCATTGCAGCTTGGGGCAGATATGTAAGATCAGCGTATTGCCTGTTTTATGTGATGATTAGATAAAGTGGTTTATAGTTTTATCTGCCGTCACCCCAAAGCAGAAAACTCAGCTATTATCAGAATACTTTGCTCAAAAACCAGCCCACCTTCCGGGGTACTTTAATAAGTGAATTACCAAATTTGCCGTCGAGATAGTCCTGGGCAATCCTTCTCATCCACTCTCTCTCAATAGCTATTTTGCCAATTTTCAGGTAATAATCCCCCCCTTCTTTTAGCATCCTGATATCAGAAAACTCAGCAGTCAGCTCATTCTGCTCACCCAATAAAGACAATCTGATTTTTAGTTTTAGCTCTCCATCTGTTATGATCTCATGCCCGATTAACTTCCCGTAATCGCAAAGATACTTATTGAATAATTCATCGATCTTGTCCCCTGCAAATTTATCCATTATTTTTAATATTGCTACCGAGATATTCATTAACCCTCCTTTAAAATTAATGGTGCACTTTCTCACAGCAGATATAAAACACGTCAATAAATTCCTCATATTAAGCCTCCAGTTTTTTTCTACCCTTTTCGGTGATTGGTGACGCTGCAGTCTATCGCCTGAATGTAAAATGAAAGTTTATAAGCTGCGCCCCCGTGGGATGGGAGACGTAATATGGGAGCCATGGGATGAAAATGATTAGCCCCGTGCTTTTAGCTCGGGGATTGCGTGTCCCCCACTTAATCGGGATTTATCCCATGATCTTTATAGAAGTCAGGTCGGTAAAGAAACTCATGTCAGTCCATTTCCCACATATTCGCTCGAATTCCTTTAAAAAAATATCTGATGCATAGCTTTGGAATTGCCCTTGCAGGCTCGATTTTGGATTTTTTCCGAGAAACCTCTGCAATTCCATTATTACAAATAACTTATCAGTCCGGTTGAAAAAAAGAGAGTCCTGATTAGAAACTGATCTGAGCGAATCTTTTTCTGATTAAGAATTTAATATCATAAAGCAGACCGAATAATACAGAATGACAGGAAAGATCTCTGGTCTAATAATACCTTTCCTAATAGCCTGTTAGCTGGATTATTATTGGTATCAGCCAAGTATGATCACCCAGACCAGATTATAGTTATGAGGTGATGATTCCCGGATTCAATTTCTGCCAAATAACAAAATTGTCTATTTGAATATCAGTGGAACGAAACTGAAGCCAAAGAAATCTTGATTTATTATCTTTCCTGTTTGCGTCTTTTCAAAAAGATGTATTGAGTTTTTAATGGGGATCACTAATCTACCTGGAGATTTGAGCTGAACAAGCAATTCTGAGGGAAAAATATCCGCAGCAGCAGATACCAGGATGCGATCAAATGTCTGATTTGGCAACCCGATATCATTCCTGGAAAGATGGAGCGAAAAATTTAAATCCTGATAATTTTCCAGATTTTTTGCTGCAAAATAATACAATTCTTCTATCCTTTCTGTGGCAAACACTCTTCCATCTTTGACAATCCGGGCAAGAAGTGCTGTCGTATAACCAGAACCAAAGCCGATATCAAGAACCTGCTGCCCCACCTGCGGACAAAGCAATTCCAGCATAAATGCCACTGTGGATGGCTGCGAGATAGTCTGCCCATAACCTATAGAAAGTGGAATATCCTCATAGCAAAGATGTTTATTTGATTCCTTAACGAAATCTTTTCTATCTACGGCTACAAAGGCATCTCGGATTCTACTGTTTACCAAAAACCCCTGAACTTCCATCTTATCTAGCAGTTGATTCAGGTTATTCACTTTTTCTTACCTTATAACGGGTTGTTATAAGCATAAACAGGAAGTTTTATAGAAAAACGGGCTCCGGTAGAAGTGTTATCTGCAGAAACAGAACCTGAGAAATGCTTTTCAATAATGTATTTCACAATGTATAAGCCAATACCGGTGCCGTTACTCTGCTTCTTTGTGGTCACGTAGGGCTCGAAGATATTATCAATAAGACTGCTATCTATACCTCCGGCATTATCAATAATATCTATGCAGCCAAAATCCTGGGAAGTGTAAATATTTATTATCACTGATTGATTGCTAATCTTCTTTTCCACAAAGGCATCTTTTGCATTATTTAGTATATTTAAAAGTGCGTGGAAAAGTTCATTTTCCGAACCGAAAGTGACAAAATCCTCAATTAGTTTTATGTCATAGATAATATTTCTGGCATTAAAAGTGCAGCTCACAAATTCTATAGCTCTCTGAACGATTTCTGATGCCTTAAGTGGTATTTCTGTCTTATCCGGACTGAAGAATTTTTTAAAATCGTCTATGGTATCTTCCATAAAGACGATAAGGTTATCTATTATGCTAATTTTTTCCCCGATATACTTGTCATTAAATTCTTCAAATTCGTAGGCTTCAGAAAAATCCTGGATCATTATCCCGATGGCATTCAGAGGCTGTCTCCACTGATGGGCAATATTTCCGATCATTTCTCCAACAGCAGAATTCCGGGACTGAATGAGGATCATACTGTCCCGCTCTCTGATATGCTTCACCTCTTTATCAATTTGATTTTCAAGCTGTGATTTCAATCTTTGAAGCATATTAACGACTACATCCGTTTTGATGCGTTCTTCCCTGAGAAGTTGATTTTTTCTCTCTAAAGTTTCAATTTGCAATCTGCGAGTTTTTCTCCTCTTAAAAAAATACAGGATCAAGGCAATTAGTGATATGATAAAAATTATCACCCAAAACATAATGAAAGTATTCATGAGTAATTTGGATTGATTTTGTTTTGCTTCTGTTTCCAGGATAGTAATATTTTGATCCCGTGCCTGAAGTTCATAAAAATCCTTAAGGTCTTGCAGATAATAGTGGCTTTCAATCGCAAGAATAGAATCCGCCAAAGCCTGATGTCTTTTTAGATAAAGTATAGCCCTCGAAAACTCTTTTCTATCAAGATAAATCTCTTGATTGAGATTGTAAATATCCATTAATTGATTCAGAAAACCATATTTGTAGCAGACCTCTTCTGCTTCAGTGAGAAATAATTGTGATCTCTGAATGTCATTATTATTATAGTGCAATTTGGCAATATTTATAAGCGTGGTTTGGAACTGAGCCGTATCAGGATCCTTAAGATCAAGCGATTTATTAAAAAAATCAAGGGCTAAAGAATAATCCTTTTCCTGCATATAGTAATTGCCTAAATTGTTATAAACAAGAGCTAATTCTGATTGAGAGCCAAATCTTTCTAATAGTTCTCTTGCCTTAAGGTAATCTCTATAGGCAAAATCGTGATCACCCAGATCGTTATGAACCGAGCCTCTGTTATTGTAAAGCATACCAAGCTCTTCTTCTTTATTGTTACGCAATTTCAAAGCTTCCGCCTGATCAAAATATTGCAGCGATGACTGATAATCTTCAAGTAGTTTGCTGATAACAGCCAGGTTATGAAGAATTTTAAATTTTTGCTCCAGATTATCTGTAAGCTTCACAAGATCGAGAGTCTCTTTGTATTTTGCCCTCGCCATTTGATAAAATCCCCTGTAATAATAAAGATTGGCAAGCTCAAATAATGATGTGATCCTGTGAGTTACATGATTATGAGCAAGAGCAGTAGCATAAGAATCTTTATAGTATTCTACAGCCTCTTCATAATCACCGCGTCCGAATTTAAGAAATCCCCGCACAAAACTAATAGCCCATTTAACATTAAAATAAAAATCACTCGTGGGATATCGTTTTTGCAGCATGGAAAAATTGCCGCTCAGGTAATCTATGGCAAGAGCAAGAGAATCCGGCTGGGATTGCCAGGCATGTAATTGATTGAGAATGTATAGATAAGCCTGTTCGGAACTAAGATCATCAAGCTCAAATACCGCCTGATCTGACTGGAGAGGCATTGTACCCAAAAGGCATAATAAAAAGGAGCAGATTATGAGATTAGATAATAATCTTTGCAAGAAGCCCCCCTTCCACATTTTTTAATGTGATCTTACCTTTGAACCTGCGTGTAACAATCTCTCGAGCAATATATAACCCCAAACCACTCGCATTCGGATTTTCCTTGGTTGTATAAAAGGGATCAAAGACCTCTTCTAAATTGTCATGGCCTATTCCCCCTGCATTATCTCTAATCTCTATGATGATCCTGTCAAAACTTCTTTTTGCTTTTATTGTGATTGTTGCATCTTCTACCTCGGTTCTAAAAAATGCCTGCTGCGAATTGTTTAGTATATTCAGGAATATAAGAGCCATTTCATTGGGATACCCTTCAATAAACAGATCATCCTCTATATCGCTACTGATTATAGATATATTATTATTAGCATAATGATCTTTTATGAATTGTATAACCTTACTGATAATATCATAAACAGTAAAAGAAGAATGATTTTCATGTGGTCTGAAAAAATTTCTGAAATCTTCTATTTTTTGTGACATGTCATACAGAATTTTCATGCTGTTTTTAATTATTTCATCGAGATTCTCTCTATTTATAAGATTGTCTTTATGAAGCTGGACAACTTTATCTATGTTTTCTTTGATATAGCTTAAATTCTTTTTCCATTGGACAGAAATATTTTCGATTAGATCGCTCAATGCTACATATCTTGATTGGACGATAAGTATATTATCTTTATTTCTTACCTCATCTATGGCAGTCTCGTATTGATTTTTCAAGTTGTCTCTAAAATCATTTAATTCTTTTATCTGCCTGTTCAATTCCTGTGTGGTTTCAGTAATATCGTGATTTATTTTCCGCAGCCTCTCCAGATACCTCTTCTTGGAACGGTAGGCGATAAAAAGAACTACACAAATTGCAGCAAACGGTAAAGATACAATGATGAGAATATAATTAAGCGTGCGTTTCCTATCCATTTGTAACCTCAAATTCATGTAATCATTTTTCTCCTGCAATATGCGATCTAAATCTGATTTATGCTGCACTGTTCTTTTCATTTTTTCTGTCTTAAGAAGAAAATTGCTATTTTGAATACTGTCTGATAGAGTATAATATCTCCTGAGCATTTGATAGGCAGATTCTTCATCATGAAGATGTGAATATAATTTTACCAGGATATTATAGCATAGCAGCCCGATATCTGGAAATGACGCTAATTCTGCCTCCTCCTGCACCTTCTGAACTCTATCCAAAAATAACCGATAATCAGAGTCTGAAACCTTCTCAATCTGTAGATCAAGATATTGGATCAATGTATGAAGATATTGCTCTTTTTGATTTTCTGTGAACAGATCAAGGGCTTCAGCAAAATAACTATCCGCCCGATTAATATCAAATTGCCATTCAAGCTTGCCTAATTCTATCAGAATAGTAGAAATCAATTGTGATTCCCGATTCTTTTCCTCCAATCCAAGAGCTATAAGATAATGTTCTCGCGCTTTACTGAACTGAGATAATCTTGATAATATCATCCCGGTATTAAGATGTGCTTCTGCCAGTAAATGATTATGAGTTCCAGAAGCCATACCTTCGAAATCAATTAACCTCTGATAATATTCCAAAGCCTCTGATGACCTTCCAGTCTCCTCATAAACCTTCGCCAGATTGAAGTACAAATCATGTTCTAATCCCAAAGACAGTGATGAAAAATATTGCAGGCAATTATGATAATTATCCAGAGCCCCCTGATATTCCCCGAGTTTTTGATAGCATAAAGCAATATAATAATAGATATCTGCAGACTGCGTTCCATTATCTAACCATATTTTCGCACGGAAAAGATATTCACTGGCTTTGTAATAATCTTCCTGTATCAAATAAGAAATACCCTTCGCATAATAGGCAGAATAAAGGTACCTGGAAAGTACTTCAATATTCAGCCTGGAAAATTTGCCAGTATTTACGTAACTGATAATTAAATTCGCATACTTCTGCGATAAAACAGGATCCAATTCCTGGTAATGAGCAGCCAGAACTGTATAGGCATTTAATAACGCAATACCCTCCAGCTTGTGTATCTGTCCCTCTAATTCATTCGCTTTAATTTCCTCTGAATATAGAAAATACCCAATTACACAAAGCAACAATACAAATATCCATTTCCTGCTTCTTCCCAAGTATAATTTCATCCCGCTAAGATTCTTGGCTTATATATTTTGTCAATCTTTATAACACATTTCCTGGCATACCCCCGAAATTTAATTTACGGTTGGAATATTGAACTTATGAAGTTGTTGGTGACAATAATTATGCCGGGATATCTTTCGCAGCCGCCCCGGAATTTCCATGGTTCTCTTTGCTTCCATTAAGGATACCTGCCAAAACATCGCTCTTATTTCTGAAAACAAAAAATATCCATCCCGCCACCGCAGATTGAGATCTCGCGAATCTCAAAGAATATATTTTTTTTTGCCAGTCCAAACTCCGACTGGGAGCGGTTTTCATGTTTTTGCTGCATTGATAATTGACTATTATTTATATAATTATTTTTTTTTTCTTGACAGTTTCTCATCAGAATTCAGTTGTACTCATTGTTGGTATAATCCTTAAGGGGGATGTAATGGAATTCATGCAGGGCAGGCTAAAAGGTTCATTCAGAATGAAGCTGAATCGGGATTATCTTACCTTACCAAAAGAATTAGCGATCCTGATAAATAATTGTGAGACTCCCGAATGCATCGTTACAATAGCACCCCAGCGTCTTTTAGTTTTTCCAGAAGGCTCCTGGGAAAATTATGTCGATAACCTGCGTGGACTGCAGCCGGAAGACACCAAAGAAGCAATCGCTTATCAGGAATTGCTCCATGCTCAAGAGATGTTTTCCAGTAAACCTGCAAGGATAGATTCCGCCGGCAGATTAAAGCTTTCGCATCTTCATTACAATTACCTCCAGCAGCCTCAGGAAGTTTATATCACAGGACATAGAGATTTTTTGGAAGTTTATACTATAGAAGAATACAATAAAATGCTGAACAACCTGGCTCTCAGCAATATTTTCAAAGGTCCAGAAGGAATTCCCCGTGTCAAAAAATAGATTTCATCTACCGGTACTTTTGTCAGAAAGCATCATAGCTCTGGATATCAAACCGGCAGCAGTGATAGTCGATGCCACCCTCGGTGGTGGCGGTCACACTCAAGCTCTTTTAAATGCCGCTCCTGATGTAAAAGTGTTTTCTTTTGACCAGGATATTGATGCAATCCAAAATGCGATAGAACTAAAAAAACAATATGGCGAGCGGCTCACTCTGATCCACGATAATTTCGTTAATCTGCGTACCCGTCTGGCATTAGAAAAAATTAAAACTATCGATGGTATATTATTTGATTTAGGAATTTCGAGCCACCAAATAGACACCGCAAGCCGCGGATTCAGCTATATGCGCGATGGCAAACTTGATATGAGAATGGATAGGTCTATAGAACTTACAGCAGAAATTATTGTCAATAATTATGATTTTGATAGCCTGGTTAAAGTTTTTAGGGAGTATGGTGAAGAAAGAGAAAGCTCCCGCATAGCTCGAGTAATTTGTTCATATCGCCTAAATAAACCGATAACTACGACTTCGGAACTGGCAAATATTATTGATAAAGCCACAACTTCCAAAATGAAGATCAAGGCTCGTACAAGAATTTTTCAAGCCCTGCGGATATTAATCAACAGAGAGCTTGATACACTTGAAACCGCCCTTAAAGATGCAGTTAATATCCTCAATCCAGGTGGCAGGATAGCCGTGATCAGTTATTCCAGTTTAGAAGATCGGGTTGTTAAAAAATATTTCGTATATGAATCAAAAGTTTGCATCTGCCCTAGCTCCATACCTGTATGCAGTTGCAATAAAATAAAAAGATTAGATGTTCATAAGGCTATCGTCCCCGGCAAGAATGACGAGAATAATATAAGATCTCGTTCGGCTCGCTTGCG
The DNA here is from genome assembly GCA_964604155.1 of uncultured Candidatus Cloacimonadota bacterium. Taxonomy (GTDB): domain Bacteria; phylum Cloacimonadota; class Cloacimonadia; order Cloacimonadales; family TCS61; genus Stygibacter. Next base: position 14,228 of record CAZRXY010000083.1, read on the forward strand.
ATATGCCACTAAGCTAGGTCTTTGAGGTGCAATATGAGTAAAAAATTAGTTTTGCTTTTACTTTTCACAGTACTCGGATATATTACCACATATTTCTTGAATATGGATGTAATTCTCAGGAAAAATGACTCCACTGACAAACTTGATGCCGAATATGAAATCCTGCTTGACCAGTATCATGAATTACTCACTACCAATGCCAGATACAATAGTCGCTCATATCTCAGTAAACTGGCAGAAGAGGAACTGGGCTTATATCTACCGGAAGATTTTGAAGATTATGCTTTTTATCAGGTACACAATGACGAGGAGGGCAATAAGGGTATCACTCTGCTTAGATTTATCACTCCTACAGCAGAAGCGTTATCTACAAAGCCACCCACTCAGTTAAGGTAGAATGATGAGCGATATCAGACTAAAAGTATTCAAGTTAATGATGATTGGCTTACTGCTGTATATCGTCCTCCACCTGGTGACAATTACCCTCTTTGACCCCTTTGATCTGGAAGATAAAATTCAGATTCGCCACAGAGTATGCAAAAAGGAAAAATATTATCAGAGAGGCGATATTTATGACCGCAATGGTAATCTTCTGGTCTCTACGCAATATAACTACCAGCTTGATCTTGATAAAAACATAGTAAGGAACAGAACAAAATCCCCTGAAGACGAACTGGCAATATATGAAGTGATTTGCCGGGCATTCTGCGGACATACACGCTTCGATTATTCCACCACACTTGAACGTATCACCGGTAATTCTTATTCAAGTGTTTTCTTAGGTGATAATCTCTTAATATCACATATCAGTGATATTAAAAATAGTATAATTAAAGCCTGTGATAGTGATTCCACCCTCGCTTTATCCCCAAAGCAGATAGATGAAGCTTTAATTGTAACACGGCTTTCAGAAAAAAGAGTTTTTCCCTATGAAGACCTGGCTCCCCGCCTTCTAGGTCTGGCTACACCGGATTCTGAGCCGGTTATAAGCCCTGATGAAACAGGCAGCCGCACTAATAGTTTCAGCCATCTAAAGGGTCGATGCGGAATAGAAAAGACATTTGAGCACCTGTTAAGTGGTGCCAATGGCTGGGAAGAAGTGATTCTGAACGCCAAAGGCAATAAGGTACTTAAGCCATCATTAAAATCACGCGAACCAGTTCACGGAGAAGATGTATATTTAACTATTAATATGCGTTATCAAGAGATTCTTGAGGAAGAATTGCATAAGGGGCTCATTAAGTATCAGGCAAAGAATGCTATGGGTGTGATTATGGATGTGCACACAGGCGAAATACTCGCTTTAGCGGGAGAGCATGAAAATGATAAAAATCTTAGTCCAGCCACTTTACGCGCCTATTCCAATCTGCCGATATCATACAGTCTCGAACCGGGCTCTACTCTGAAACCACTCACTGCCCTGCTTGCACTGGAAGATAATCTATATAAGCCGGATGAACTTATAGATTGCAGTCCGCTAAAAACTGATTACGGCGTTAAAAAAAGAACTATCCGCGATCATCATGACCTCGGTAAATTAAATCTGGAAGGTGTGATAGTGCATTCGAGCAATCCCGGTATCAGCCGCGTTGCCGGTAAATTAGGTAGCGAGAGAATTTATAATTTTTTTAATGAAATAGGCTTGGGCAGGCAAACTTTATCGGGTATCTATGGCGAAACAAAGGGGATTTTCAGAAATCTTCACGACTGGACGGAATATAGCCTCTATTCAATATCATTTGGTCAGGAAATATCTATGAATATGCTGCATCTGGCAGTGATTTTTTCTGCTTTTGCCAATCAGGGCAGGATTTTGCAACCTAATATCCTTTATTACAGCCAGGATCAAAGTGGCAATATAAGAAACAGAGCACAAACGAAATCTTTTAAGACCTTATCACAACCGGTTTACCTTAAGGAAATCCAGAAATTCCTGCGGAACGTAGTGAAGGAAGGCACGGCTAAAGATACAGACCTTGATTTTATTGAGATCAGCGGAAAAACAGGTACTTCAGAAATCATCTCCGTAAATAGCGAAGGGAAAGTGGAAACCCGTCATAATTCGATTTTTGCCGGATATTTACCGAGTAATGACCCCAGTATGGTTATTGTTATCGCCTTTGATAGATGCAAGGAAGATGATAATAAATATTATTTTGCCTCCAAATCTGCAGTGCCCACATTCCGCGAAGTCGTAAAAAAAATCCTCTTCCTCTCCGACTGCGATCTGGTTACCAGCAGCTCATCTTCTGGTAATAACAAGGCTATTCTGCCAAATCTGATCGGTATGAATAAAAAAAAGGCAGAGAAAATTCTAAAAGAGATGAATCTTGATTATTCCTTTTATAATAACCAGCCTGACGGTATTATTTCTGATCAGTACCCCCCCGCAAATATCGGCTTTAATAGAATCCAACAAATAAAACTTGCCCTGGCTCTGCCTGGCGAAATCGTGACAGACCAAAAACTTATGCCCGATTTCACCGGACTCACCTTGAGAGAAGCTTGTGAAGTGGCAAGGCTGCAGCTTATCTCACTAATTGCTAAAGGCAATGGAGTAGTGAGATCACAATCTATACCTCCACATACCGAGATATCTCTGGAGGACGCATGCTCTATAATATTACAATAAATGAAATTATATCTCTCCTAAAAAAAAATAACCTCTATGTCTCTGAACGCTCAATACCTGCTCAGGCTGTTTATACAGGAATTTATACTGATTCACGTAAGGTTTCGCCCGGTGGAATTTTTGTCTGTGTGCCGGGATTTAATATAGATGGGCATCTTTTTGCCGGTGAAGCGATAGAGAAACAGGCAGAACTTTTGATTACCGAGCATGATACTATACCCTCTATTGCCAGCATTATTGTCAAAAATTCCCGCCAGGCTGCTGCTCTTCTGTGTTTTGCCTTCTACAGGATAAATACCAATAAACTGAAATTGGCAGGTATAACAGGAACTAATGGCAAATCTACTACTGCCTATCTGGGATACCAATTAGCAAAATTATCCGGCATTAATGCAGGATTCATCGGTACTACCGGATGCTATATCACTGATAAATTCTATCCCACTTCACTCACTACCCCTGATAGCACGGAAATTGCCCAATTATTGGCAAAAGCCCAGGAACATAAGGTCGAACTGGTCTTCATGGAAGTCTCTTCACACGCTATGGCTCTTGATCGATTGGCAGGATTACAATTTTCAGCCGCTCTTTTCCTCAATCTCAGTCAAGACCATTTGGATTTTCATCAAGAACTGGAAAGCTATTTTTTGGCTAAATTCAAACTGTTCGAACAGATAAAAAATGATGGCTATGCTATTGTGAATATTGATGATTCTTATGGTGAAAGGATAAAAAATGAAATTCAGGCAAATTGTGTTACCATCTCACATAAGAATAGCGATATATCATATATTATCAATAAGTTAGATATTGATACCTCATATTTTACTTTATTATATGAAAACCAGGAATATCAAGTAGCTTCCCCCCTTGCAGGTGCATATAATATCCAGAACCTTATCTTTGCACTTGGCACTTTATTCAAATTGTTTCCCCAATTTAAGGTGTCCAGACTTATCAGTAAAGTTAATGAATTGCAAGCTGTGCCCGGCAGATTGGAAAAAGTGCCAAATTTAGAAAATAGAAAAATACTGATAGACTATGCTCACACGCCGGAGGCTATTCTTAAAGTAACCCAGACGATGGCTCAACTTAAAACCGGGAGATTGATCACAGTCATGGGAGCCGGAGGTAATCGTGATAAAACTAAAAGACCCCAGATGCTTAAAGCCGCTCAAAAATATTCTGATCTGGTGATCATCACTACGGATAATCCACGCTATGAAGAACCGGTGGAAATTATCAAAGATATTATGCATAATGCGGATACGGAAAAAGCCCTTTGGATCAAGGAAGACCGTACGCAAGCTATCTATGACGCTCTTAAAATATCCCATGCCAATGATATTGTTCTCATAACCGGAAAAGGACATGAAACCTATCAAGACATCTTGGGTAAAAAATATCACTTTGATGAACGAGAGATAATTCGCAATTATTTTTTTACCCCCGCTGATGAAGATATTTCTTTTGATCGACTGATGCTGGAATTCGTCTGCACCGGTAAAATAACCGCCAATAAAAACTGCCTGATAAAACACATCACAACCGATACCCGAACAATAAAACCGGATTCTCTCTTCATTCCGCTAAAAGGTGCAAATTACGACGGACATGATTATCTCCCTGAGGCACTAAAGTACCCTTCAAATCTGGCTCTAAGTGAAAAGTATTTCGATGATGAAAGAATTATAAAAATCGATGACGCCCAGATATCTTATGGCAAAATTGCTCAAGCCTATCGCAGATTATTAGATACCACCCTTGTGGCAATAACAGGCTCTAACGGAAAAACCAGCGTTAAAGAAATCCTCTATAACCTGATAAAAAGATCAGGGAATACCAGTAAAACATATTCTAATGAAAATAATTACATAGGAGTACCTAAGACATTACTTAATATAAAACCTTCTAATATATTCGCTATCATAGAATTAGGTACTAATCAACCCGGAGAAATTAAATGGCTGACACAGATAACTCAACCCAATATCGCCGTTATCACAAATATAGGAGCATCACATCTGGAATTCCTCATAGATGAAGCTGGAGTATTCAGGGAGAAAATCAATATCTTTTCCACCTCATCTCAAATAAAAATCTTCCCTGGTGACGACGAAAGATTCAAGCACATACGGGGCGCCAGTTTTGGCTATTCCCTCCACAGCAAATATAGGATACATCAAGTTGCTTGTGCAAAAACAGGATATAGATTTTGCCTGAATGAAAATTGTTATCATACCAGCCTAAGGGCAGAATTCCAAGTAACCAATGCAGCAATAGCGGTAATTATTGCCCGGCATCTTGGAATCAGCGAAGAAGAAATAGCTCTGGGATTGGCAGAAGCTCCTGATCTGCCCCTCAGACTTGAAGAATTTGATATTAATGGGCTTCATATTATCGCTGATTGTTATAACGCCAATCCACAATCAATGAAAGCTGCTCTAAAATACTGGCAGCAGTTTTCTCCAACTCTCCCCCACATTGCTATTTTAGGCTCTATGCTGGAACTGGGTGATTATTCCATCACGGCACATCAAAAAACTGGGAAACTGGTGAATGCATTCGATACCCGCTTATTTATTTCTGTAGGAGAGGCAGCCAGAGATTATCAGGCAGATTGCCATTATGAAAATATAGATGCTCTTCTTGCCAGCTTAAAAATAGACAAGCTTCCTCAAGATTCAGTTATTCTGGTTAAAGGCTCTCATGGAATCCATCTGGAAAAACTGATTGATAGTCTCAAGCAGGCAATTAATCATAGTAGTGAGGGAGGAAAGTAATGGAAGTATCAGGTAAGAAATTCTCTATCATTGGCATCGCCAGAAGTGGACTCGCCGCCGCTGCCAAGATAAAAAACCTAGGGGGTAAGGTCTTTTTAAGTGACAGCAAACCCGCCGGTAAAATTGATGATTCCCTTAATATCTCAAGCCTGTATTGCTGCGAATTCGGCGGACATTCAGACAGAGTATTGCAGGCTGACATCATAATTGTGAGCCCAGGTGTACCCCTCAATATTGATATACTCAAGAAAGCAAGATTATCCGGAATTGAGCTGATATCTGAAATTGAACTGGGCTACAGACTTAAATTTCCCTCAAGTAAAATAATCTGTTGCACCGGAAGTAATGGTAAAAGCACTACTGTGAGTATTATCCATCATATACTTTTAACCTGTGGATATAAATCTATACTGGGTGGTAATATAGGTACTCCTTTCACCAGCTATGATATTGAAGAACCGGGATTGGATTTCATCGTTCTGGAATTAAGCAGCTTTCAACTAGAGCTTATCAGGGATTTTAAAGCAGATATTGGGGTTATACTTAATATAACACCCGATCATCTGGACAGGTATAAAGATTTTATCGATTATGCCCGCACAAAATTTAATCTGTTCAAAAATTCTTCCGCCCATGACCTCGCAGTATTAAATTTTGATGATGATACAATTCTTAAACTTGCAAAAAATATAAATGCCTGCACAATCTGGTTCTCAAGACACTACGAAGCGGATGCCTGCCTGAAAGAAGGCTACATCCAGGTTGATAAGGAAAAATATCTTTTAGATGATCTTTCCTTAGCCGGACCACATAATTACTTAAATATAATGGCAGCACTCCTGGCAACCCGGGATTATACTCTGGGAAAAAGAGATAAAGTGAGGCAGGCTCTATCAAGCTTTCAATCTCTTCCCCATCGCTTAGAACTCGTTTCCATATACAATGGCATAAAGTTTATTAATGATTCCAAAGCCACTAATACCGATGCTGTAAAATTTGCCCTGCAATCCTTTTCCGATAATATCCACATTATTTTGGGAGGGTCTGATAAAGGCGAAGATTTTGCCAGCTTGATCCCATATCTGCAAAAACCACAAATCTCCACTTATCTGATCGGAGATACAAAAAGCCGTATGCAAACTGCTTTTGAAGGCAAAATCGATTTCACCCTCTGCCATGACCTCAAAGATGCCGTTCACAATGCTTATCATAACGCCCGGAAAAATGATATTGTCCTGCTGTCTCCCGCCTGTGCCAGCTATGATGCCTATAAAAATTATATCCAGCGTGGAAATTCTTTCAAAACTATTGTGAGTGAACTGGAAAATGTCTAAGATAATCGAAAAACTTAAGCAATTAGACCTTCCCCTCATATTCTGCTATCTAATGCTCATTTTTATCGGGCTCTTTATTCAGCTCGATATTTCATCGATGGGTGCTACTATTAAAGTATTCCTAAAGCAATTTCTGATTACATTAAGTGCAATTGGCTTTGTATTATTCATTTATCTCTTTTTGAAGATTAAATTGATTAATAAATTTTTCTATGTTTTTTATTTTGTTGTCCTCTACCTGCTGATCAATGTTCTCAGCAAGGGAATAGATTCACATGGTGCTATCCGCTCTCTCACTGTAAATTTGCGGTTCTTCCAATTCAGCCTTCAACCCAGTCTGCTGGCTCGACTCGTTCTTGTGATCCTTTTTGCCAAAGTGATCAGCAAACGAAAAGAATATATCGCCAACTCCGGTTTATTACCGTTTCTCTATCACTTTTTCCCACTGCTGCTGTTCAGCGGAGTCTATTATTACCTTATCATACTAGAAAATCATCTATCTTCTGTTATCACTTCGGCACTCACACTGATCTCCCTTTTATATCTGGCAAAATTCCGCAAAGCTACACTGCTTTTACTACTTGTACTGGTGACTATTATCGCAGGTAGTATTATCTCTTTTCAGGAAGGCGGTGAATTCAGGCTAAAACGTCTGGAAAGCTGGATAAAAAGTTCACTGGTTATAAGATGGTTTAAAAACACTGAGGGAATAGACGGGATACATCGAAATAATCTTGAGAGCTTAATCTGCCTGTCCACTGGTAAAATGTTAGGCACTTCTCCCGATGGCGGTATGGGAAAACTCGATTATCTGCCCGAAGCTGATACGGATTTTGTCTATGCCATTATCGGCGAAGAATTTGGCTTATTCGGTTTACTCCTGGTGCTATTATTCTATATGGGACTCGTCTTCAGAGGACTCAGTATCTCAGCACGTCAACCTGATATGTTTTGCAAAATTCTAGGTTATGGCTTTAGTCTAAATATCTTCTTCAACGTAGTCATTCACATCGGCACAGTAACTTCATGCCTGCCAACTACCGGTGTAACCCTGCCATTCATCAGCATGGGAGGCTCCTCTATGATAGCAAATTCCCTGGCAATAGGTGTTTTACTAAAACTCGCAAGGACGCAGGAGCATACATATGAAACGAATACTGATTAGCGGTGGCGGCACTTCTGGCCACATAAATCCTGCTCTCAGCATAGCTGAGTGTTTGCATAAACACAATTGGGAAATCCACTATATCGGTAATAATAATAGCCTCGAAGAACGCCTTGTCAGCAAGGCAGGATACAAATTTTATCCCATAAACATCCAGAAAATCTATCGCCGTTTCACCTTTGCTCACCTCAAATTCCCCGTAAAATTAATCCTAAGCGTGCTCAAAAGCCTCGCCGTAATAAATAGGATTAAGCCTCAGGTTTACCTCGGTACCGGTGGTTTTGTGAGCGGACCTGCAGGCATTGCAGCTATGCTGAGTAGCATCCCAATCTGCCTGCAGGAACAAAACAGCTACCCCGGTATCACCACGCGCTATCTAGCTAGGTGGTCGCAATATATTTTTTTAGGCAATAAAAAAGCCGCAGCATATTTGCCCGTAGATAAAACCAGGTTTACAGGCAATCCCGTTAATCCCGGCATTATCTCACCTACCCCGGATTTTATACATAAGTACCCGAGTCTCACTCCAGGCAGGAAGAAGATTTTCTTACTAGGTGGCAGTCAAGGCTCTCTTCGTCTTAATGAAGCCTTCTCCCCCATTATCGAAGAATTGCTGGCTGCCGATCTGGAAATCATCTGGCAAACAGGGGAATACAGTCACCATCGTTTCTCTAAACTATATGCAGGAAGAAAAGGTATCTATCTATTTAGTTATTCACATAATATGCCCGATCTATACCATCTCACTGATCTGGTTATCTGCCGGGCAGGAGCACTATCGCTGGCAGAGATAGAGACTCTCAATATTCCAGCCCTCATCGTGCCGCTTCCCACTGCCGCAGAAAATCATCAGTATTATAACGCTCTTGAAATGGTGCAAAAAGGCAGCGCAGAAATTATCGAGCAAAAGGATTTGACACCTCACCTGCTTCTGGAAAAGGTCCTCAATATGATAGAAAACTTAAAGGTTTATAAAACCGCATCTGCTGAAATCCTGCACCAGCACGCAGCAGAAAATATCGCTGCCGTGATAAATGAATTATATGGGGGTAATAACGATGTTCGGTAAAATGAAAAAAATCCACTTTGTGGGTATTGGCGGTATTGGAATGAGCGGGATAGCAGAACTGCTCAGCAACCAGGGCTTTATTATCTCCGGCTCTGACCTTCGAAATTCTCAGGTTACTGAGCGCCTTAAATCAAAAAATATTAGAATCAGCATTGGTCATGATCCCCAAAATATTCAGGAGGCAGATGTAGTAGTTAAATCCTCGGCAGTTCATGATACTAATCCCGAAATTATCTCCGCCTTGCAGCGGAAAATTCCAGTGATCCGCAGAGCAGAGATGCTGGCAGAAATTCTCCGCATGAGCTTTAGTATCTGCATTGCCGGCACGCATGGAAAAACCAGCACTACCAGCATGGTGGGCACTGTATTGGAAGCAGCCCTGCTCGATCCCACGGTTATCGTGGGAGGAATAGTTAAAAACTATGGCTCAAATAACCTTTTAGGCTCCGGTAAATATATCATCGCTGAAGCCGATGAATTCGATAGGTCTTTTCTCTCACTCTACCCCTGCCTTGCAGGTATCACTAATATCGATGCAGACCACCTTGATTGCTACCAGAACATAGAAAGTATAAAATCTGCCTTTATAGAATTCGCAAACCGTGTACCTTTTTTTGGAGCGGTTATCTGCTGCCTGGATGATAAAGGAGTGCAATCTATTCTCCCGCAAATCAATAAAAATATCGTCACCTACGGTTTATCTGCTCAAGCAAATCTTCGCGCCGTGAATATTGTGATGGAGGATTTTCATACCCGCTTTACAGCTATGATGGAGAATGAGGTATTGGGTGAAATCTATCTGAATGTGCCCGGCAGACACAATGTGCTTAATTCGCTGCTTGCTGTAGCAGTAGGACTGGAATTGCAAATCCCGTTTTCTGCTATATCTGACGGTTTAAACGGTTATAACGGCGTCTTCCGTAGATTCGAATTTAAAGGCGAAACTTCTGATATTTCTTTGTATGACGATTATTGCCATCACCCCACCGAGATCATTGCCACTTTAGATGCTCTGAGTGAAAATACCAAACGCAGGATTGTGGCAGTATTCCAACCTCATCTTTATTCCCGAACCCGCGATTTCTCCGATGAATTCGGCAGATCATTTTTCCAATCCGATATTTTGCTGATCGCTCCCATATTTCCTGCCAGAGAAGAACCTATCCCTGGCATTAATGGTAAATTAATTGCCGATGCAGCTATCCAATCCGGACACAGACACGTACATTACATTGAAACTAATGAAGATATTGTCCCTGTTATGATGGCTCATTGTGAGCCCGGTGATATCATTGTCACTATGGGCGCCGGCAATATCTACAAATATGGAGAAGAATTTCTTGATGCAATGCAAAAAGATAAAGCCTGACACTATTGATCTTAGTGCCTTCTCTCACATTAGGATAGGCTCGCTCTGCCATAATTTCTTTAAGCCGGCAGGCATTGATGAATTAATCGACTGCTATGAATTTGCTTATCGTCATAATCTGAAAATTTTACCCCTGGCAGGCGGCTCCAATATTCTTTTTGGCAATACTGATGGCTTAGCAGTGATCTCTGATCTTTATTTACCCCATTTTTGGAAAAAGCACGATAACGACATTATTGTTTCCGGTAATTTTAATATCACCAGACTGCTTATGGATATGGCACGTCAAAATCTGGGAGGTTTGGAATTCCTTGCTGCTATCCCCGCTCATCTGGCTGGTTTGGTAGTTATGAATGCCGGAGCGTTTGGCAAACAAATTTCTGACTATGTCAAATCCGTTACCGTTCTTACAAAGACCGGAGTACTGAAAACAATTCATGTCTCTGATATAAAATTCGAATATAGAAAATCTTCAATAACCGATTTTATCACCCAGATAACTATTTCTCCCCTGGTAATGCCGGAAAAGGAAGTGATACTTTCTATCCGCAATACTATTGAAGCAAGACGTACCAAGCAGCCCCTGAATATGCCGAATCTGGGCTCTATCTTCAAAAATCCACCAGATACCTCAGCAGGCTTGTTACTTGATAAGCTTGGCTACAAAGGAAAAAGATTCGGTGACGCTGCCTTTTGGGAGCAGCACGCTAATATCATGGTCAATCTCGGTAATGCTACATACAAGGATGCTATTACGCTTATAAATTCTGCCCGGCAAGAAGTCATAGACAAATATTCCCTGGAACTGATCCCAGAGATCAAGGTGATAAATTCATGAGAAAGAGAAGAGGAAATACCCGCTATTTTTCAATTTTTACCGCCGTAATTGCAGGCTCCTATTTCATATACTGGCTAAGCTCTTTGCTATTTACCAATCTGGATATCTTTATAGTTCGTGAAATAAATTTCACCGGCAATCAGGCAATTTACAATGATGATCTGCAAAACGCCTGCAACAGCTTGATAGGCACAAATCTCTTCTCTATAAGTGAATCGGAAACCAAAAATCTGTTCAGCGGTTTTTCTCGTATAAAAGATCTGTCTCTGTCACGAAAAATCCCTGATAAACTGGAAATCACTATAGTGGAAAGAGTGCCGATTTTCAAAATTAAAACATCCGACGGCATAATTTATCCGGTAGATGCCGAATCTTTTTTGCTCTCCGGCTCCGAATCTTATCTGCCCGAAAATCTGCCAATAATTTCCATCGTCTCCAAATCTGATTCCCTCCTGTTTGGCTGCCCCATCAAGGATGACTTTCTGGCTGATATGCTTAATGCCTATCCAAAAATTAAATCGCTTGAACCAGATTTCTTTAATCATATCTCCGAAATTTACAAGAATCAAGATGGGCTGTTTTTAGTTGAATATGAGCATGGCTATAAAATCAGTCTCGATGAAAATAATTTTATCGAAAATATTATTGACTACATGGAGATCAGAAATACTTGCTCCTATGATAGAGATACTATCATTGATATGACTCTGGCAAACACATATCGCGTTCAGAAGAGGGAGGATTGATGAAAAAAATTCCCAAAAATTATATCACGGTTGTGGATATTGGCTCCACAAAAATTTGCACTATTATTGCAGAAAAAAAAATAAATGAAACCGGAGAAATGATTTTCCAGGTCAAAGGTATCGGCATCACAACCTCTGATGGTATGGAAAAAGGCTCAGTTATTGAAATGGCAAAAGCCTCAAACTCCATTTCCCGCTCTATTGAAGCTGCAGAAAAAACTGCTCTTGTCAAAGCTTCAAATATCCACCTCGGCATTGCCGGCTCTCATATTAAAAGCTGTAATTTTGAAGGTAATCTTAATCTCACTACCTCATCTAAAGAAGCTCAAAGAGAAATCTCTGCCGAGGATATCAGATTTGTGATAGATGATGCCAAAAGAGTCGCCAGATACCAGCCTAATTATTCCAATCTCAAGATCATCCATGCCATACCTCACTACTTCTGTCCAGATAATCACCGCGGTATCCCAAACCCTCTCGGAATGGAAGCCTCGCGACTGAGTGCTCGCGTCCATATCGTGTTCGCCAATGAAACTATTGTCAATAATATCATCCGCTGCTTCAAAATTGCCGGATATGTAGTGAATCCCGATAATATCGTGCTCGAACCCATTGCCTCAGCTTATGCAGTTCTTAATAAAGACCAGAAAGACCTGGGCGCTATTATGATTGATATCGGAGGCGGCACTACCGATATCGCCATCTATTATCATAACAGCATCAGATTCTCTGTGGTTATCCCTTATGGCGGCGCAGAACTCACCCGCAAACTCTCCGAACATCTCATGGCTTCTCCCAGTATCACGGAACTGATCAAAATTGCACATGGCAACGCTCTCAAAGAAGGTATCCCGGAAAATGAAGAGATTGAAGTCCAGGATATCACCGGCAAAGGCTCAAAATGTCACAATAAAAAAATCTTTTGCGATCATATTCAAGAAGAAATGACTATGCTCGTCCATAAAGTCTTTAGCTATTTGAATAATAATATCCGCATAGATCACCTCAAAGCAGGAATATATCTTACTGGCGGAGCCGCACTGCTCAAAAATATGGATGTGCTTATTCATCAATTGACCCATATACCCTGCACCGTCTGCTCGCCCAACCTTTCAAAATTTAAAGGGCATATTTCACCACTGGAAAAACCTCAATTTTCCACGGCTATCGGAATTTTCCTTTACGTGCTCGATAAAGATCTTAAAATGGGTCTTGATGATGGAGGCTTCTATGAACAGAAAATCGGAGCTCTTAAGAGTGTGTTGAAATTTGTTAAAAGCTGGTTTATTTGAAAAAAATTTCCGGAGGATAAATTATGGTAATTGAACCTGCATTAAATGAAAAATATGAGAATTCTCAGATCAAAATCAAAATACTGGGAGTAGGCGGCGCCGGAGGAAATACTATTAACACCCTCGTAGATAAAAATCTGCAGGGCGTGGAATTCGTGGCTGCCAATACCGATTGGGGTGACCTGCAAAAATCTCAGGCAGACACACTGCTGCATCTGGGCAGGCTCACGTCCCGCGGGCACGGCGCCGGAGCAAATCGAGAGATCGGCAGACAGGCTGCCGAAGAATCAGAACAGGAAATCATTGAAGCCTTCAGCGACGCCGACCTCGTCTTCCTCGTTGCCGGACTCGGTAAAGGTACCGGCACAGGTTCCTCACCCACTATTGTGGATATTATTAAAAACATTGATAATGAAGATGGTAATAAAAAACTGATAGTGGCTATCGTATTTTTCCCCTTCCAGTATGAAGGTGCCAGAAGAATTTCCAATGCCGAAGAAGGGCTCAAGGAATTGATCCAGAAAGTAGATACCCTTATCGTGATACCAAATGAAAAAATCCACGAAGAATATAAGGATTCTTCCATAATCGATGCCTTTAAAAAAGCCGACGGCATCATCTATTACGCAGCTCGCGCTATCACAGACCTGCTGCTCAAAAAAGGATACCTGGAAGTCGATTTCAGAGATATCCTCACTATCCTCGCCAATAAAGGATATGCCTATATCACCAGCGGAGAAGCTGAAGGCGATAATAGAGCACTCGAAGCTGCCGAACGGGCTATGAAAAATCCTCTCCTCTCCGATATCGAACTCAAAAATACTAAAGGGCTTCTTATTAATATTACCTCCGGCTCTGATCTTGGTCTAAATGAATTTTACGACGCTCTCACCAAAATTACGGAAACTACCGGCAAAGACGGAGACATCATCCACGGCTACGTGATTGATGAAGAAATGACCAATAAAGTGAGAGTTACTATGATCGCTACAGGTCTTAATATCAAAGGGCAATCCTACTACCAGGTTCCTCCCGGATTCAGCACCCCTTCTCCTGACCTTAATTTGCCCTCCGGACGCACTGACTGGAGAAGAAGAATAAATGATGACGACCTGGATATTGATAGGCCAAATGTGCAGCCACAGAAAATCGAAATCGAAGATGAAGAAAATTCCAGTAAAGTCGATAATGATATCCCTGCATTCTATAAAAAATTTAACAGCGAATAATTTAAGGAGGTTCCCGTGACTAAAACACTTATTTTCACCTGTCTTTTTAGCTTGATAATTACGGCTCTGCTCTCTGCTGCCGATAACTATGAAGATTTTATCGAAACACCCTCTGGCCTCATGTACAAAATCACCGAAAAAGGTGATGGCAAACTGGCTAAAATCGGAGATTCAGTAGTGATGCACTACACCGGAAAATTTAAAAATGGCGAAGTCTTTGACAGCTCATACGACCGCAAAGAACCCTTCTCTTTCCCACTTGGCTCTGGAAGAGTAATTAAAGGCTGGGACGAAGGCGTTGCCCTCCTGCATGTAGGCGATAAAGCCACCTTTGTCATCCCCCCTCACCTCGGTTATGGCTCCACCAAACGCGGCACCATCCCCGCAAATTCCACACTCATCTTCGATGTGGAACTGCTGGATATCAAATCCATCGATCCCTATAAAACTGACGGACTAAAACTACATAAAACAGATTCCGGCTTGCAATACTATGTCGTGAAAGACGGCAAGGGAGATTCACCCTCACCAGGCTCCGAAGTTAATGTGCACTACACCGGATACCTGCAATCTAATAACCAAATGTTCGATTCCAGCGTCCAAAGAGACTCGCCTTTCACTTTTCCTCTCGGCATGGGCAGAGTGATAAAAGGATGGGACGAAGGAGTAGCTCTCATGAAAATCGGTGCCAAATACCGCTTTATTATCCCACCCGATCTCGGTTACGGAGAAAGAGGCACCGGACCCATACCACCTAACAGCACCCTTATCTTTGATGTAGAACTCTTAGATTTTAAATAATTGTATTTTTTACGTCCCCGGAACACCTTCCGGGGACGATACTATTAAAAACCCCCCTCCACCACCCTGTCATCCCACTCTTTACTCTCAATTATTATTCTTAACTTTATCCATATTCTCTCTTGCTGTTCTAATTTTTTTGTGTGAGCTTCGGGTTAATCTGCTTGAGCTTTTGGTTAAATTGCTTGAGTTTTTGTTATCTGTGTGCGTTTGGTTAAAATAGCGGTTTTTCTTGACATTTGATGGGCATAAATAGTTGTTTACGCAAAATTATGTGTCAGGAGATATCATGGCAAAAGTGGTAGTGAGCAAAGTAGATAAGGTATTTGACAATGGTTTCAAGGCTGTATCAGAAGTAAGTTTTATAGCTGAGGATAAGGAATTTGTGATTCTGGTGGGACCTTCGGGGTGTGGTAAATCGACTACTCTCAGGATGATAGCGGGCTTGGAAGAGATCACCTCAGGCGAGATCATGATCGCAGATAAGGTAGTGAATAACATTCCTCCCAAAGACCGCGATATTGCCATGGTTTTTCAGAATTATGCTTTATATCCGCACATGACGGTGTATGAGAATATGTCTTTTGCCTTAAGGCTTCAGAGGACGCCAAAATCTGAGATAGACCCTATCGTGAAGGAAGCTGCCAGGTTACTGGAGATTGAGAATTTGCTGGATCGCAAGCCAAAACAGTTATCTGGTGGACAGAGGCAGCGAGTGGCACTGGGGCGTGCAATAGTAAGAAAACCTAAGGTATTTTTGTTTGACGAGCCGCTTTCGAATCTTGATGCCAAGCTGAGGGTTCAGATGCGGGCAGAGATCACCAGATTGCATCGCAAGCTTGCCACCACTATGATCTATGTGACCCATGACCAAGTGGAAGCGATGACCATGGCAGATAAGATAGTGATTATGAAGGACGGCATCATACATCAGATAGATACGCCATTGAATGTGTATAACAAGCCGGTCAACCTATTTGTCGCCGGGTTTATAGGTTCTCCTGCTATTAACCAGTTCAAGGGCATGATAGAAGATGAGAAGGGTTCTTTGAAATTTGTGGAATCTACTTTCAGTGTAAAAATCCCGGATATCTTTAAGCCCAGGCTTGCTTCATATACGGGTAAGCAGTTGATCATGGGATTAAGGCCTGAGGATGTCTATGATGCAGAATTTGATACAATGGCAGAGATACCGGAGCGGATCACAGTATTATGCGATGTTGTGGAACCCATGGGTAATGAGTACGTGGTATATCTTTCTACGGGCAAAGCCACGATCATTGCCAGATTTGATCCCAAGAAACTACCTGAAGTAGAGAAAAACATGGAAATAAGCCTTGATATGAAAAAGGCTCAATTCTTTGATCCGGAAAGTGAGGATTGCCTCACCTATCAATTATAAGTCGGATTAGTTTTTTTTATTAAATACCGGCACGGATTTTGTTTAGCAGCTCCGGGTATCTGTTTTTTGCGTTTTCATATTTCATGTAATCATGTTCAATAGCCCATTTAATGACATTTTCCGGTTTTTCCCTGGGATCATAGAGCACACCTACCGGATAGAAATCGGTGGTTTCGGAATGGTGTGGTCTCACGGAAAGCATTTCATCTTCAAAGATAATAAGATTCATTTTATCTTCATTATCTGAGATATAGGAGAATTTATCGGATTGTGCTTTAGCCTTATTTTTGATATCAATGAGCATATCGAGGAATGACTGGGCATCGATTAATCTGATGCTAAAAAGCTGTTCCCCTTTTTTAATAGATTTCTTTTCGAAGACGATGTGTTTCCATTCAATTTTCACGGTTTCCTGCACTGAGCCGGAATCAAAGAGGTGATTTCTGAGGTCATCTCTAATTTTGTTATTGAATACTTCCGGATCGATATCAAGGTTTTGTGTATCAAAAATATTGAGGATTTTCTTACGCGAATCAAAGTACTGCTCAATCATTTGAACAGCATTTGAGTACCCGAGTGATTTAAGGATAGCTGGAAGTTTTTTTAGAAGTTTTGCTGAACAGCTATCGAGATAATTGCGAATATTTTTTTTATCCGGTTCTATGATCAGAGTAAGCAGCCAGGCAAGTTCGATAGCACTATATCCTGCCATAATACTGATTTCGCCGATCATTTCTTCTTCGCGACGATTAGGCTTCTGATGCCGGTATTTTCTGAGCATATCGCAAATAAACTGGTCTATATAATCGCTGCTTCGCAGCCAGAGAATAATCTCTTCCATTTCCTTTTCATCAGGATTTTCGGCAAATTTTTTGTATTCTGAAATTTTTTCGTAGGACTGGCTTGCCGAAGCAATAAACATACCAAGATAATTAATATCTTCGGCAGTAATGCGGAAATCTATATTTGTATATAGAGCAAGACCTTTAATGTACTTTTCCTGTTCCTCGGCTGACATATCAGCCAGGGGATGATCTTCAATTCTCTCAAATCCTGTACTCACACGCTTAATCGTTTCGAGAAAATCCATCTATTTCCTCCTGACATAATTCTGTATTATTATTTTTTTTTACCGTTATTTTGTCAACAAAGATAATATTTTTCTTACAAAGGAGTAAATTTATATTTTCCTCATTCAGAAAAGATATAAGAAGACCCTTCCCATTGGGGAGAAGGGTCATAATTTATCAATTATTCACCGGGAATAAAATTAGTGGTATCTGATATCATGCGAACAAATTGAGCCAGCAATCTGGCGGCAGATTCAAGGTCTTGAAGGCTGATCACTTCGTTTTGAGTGTGCATATATCTATTAGGTATGCTGATGAGGCCAGTAGCCACGCCAGAGCGTGAGACCTGTAGAGCATTAGCGTCTGTGCCAGTGGCTCGCGGAGCTGCCTCGATCTGAAATTTCACTTTCGCTTTACCACCGGCTTGCTTGAGCAATTCAAATACTGCCGGATTGATATTGCAGCCTACTGAGATAACGGGACCTTTACCTATCCTGATATCGCCAAGAACATTCTTATCCATGCCGGGGAAATCCGTTGCATGGGTTACATCAATTGCTATTCCCACATGAGGGTCTATACCATAGGCAGAAGTAGTTGCCCCCCGCAAACCCACTTCTTCCTGGACAGCAGCTACAGAAAAGAGGTTGCAGGCTATATCTTCTTTCGCCAGCTCCTTCATCACAGCAGCCACTACATAGACTCCGGCTTTATTATCGGTTGCCTTGCTGGTGATCACGTCACTGCTCAGGTACTCCAGTCCGGGACTGAACGTAATAGGATCGCCAATGCCAACCTTTTTTTCTGCTTCTTTACGGTTTGAGGCACCGATATCTATCCATAAGCCTTCCAGGGTAGGAGCGTTTTTGCGTTCATCAGGCTTGAGCAAGTGGATAGCTTTGCGGCCTATCACCCCACGCACGAGATTACCCTCATGATAAATATTCACGCGGCTTCCGGGCAAAAGAGCTACGTCAACCCCTCCGATGGGGGCAAATCTAATGAAGCCATTATCGTCTATATAATTGACCATCAAGCCTATTTCATCTGCGTGACCAACAAGCATTAATCGCAGATTACCGCTGCCTTTTTTATAGGCAATCACGTTGCCGTGCACATCAGTTTTCACATTATCTGCATATTTATTCACAAAATTGCGATAAACAGTCTGAGCTGGCTGCTCAAAGCCGGAAGGGCTGGGAGCTTCTACCAGTTCAGTAAAAAATTTCTTCATTGCTTTATCCATAATTTCTCCTGTAAATTTAGTGATTTCAGCAGTTATTTGCCACACCTTTAGCAAAAGGATTAATTTTTTTTGCTGGTTTTTTTACTGCTTCGGGGTTTGGGATCATGCATAAGAATTTTAGTACATCTTCCCCGGTGTTTTTATAACTATGCTTAAATTGAGGTGGCACGTAGATAATATCACCTGGTTTAAAGGGTTTTTCGCCTTCTTCCGTTACTAAGACTCCGGTGCCGGAGACAATATAGTTTTCGTGTTCCCATTCATGTTTATGGTAGGGTGTAAAGCCGCCGGGCTCTACTTCAAACATCCGTGTGGCAAAATTTGGAGCGCCATCCTTTTCCGAGATAAGCCAGCGAATATGAGCGCCTTTAGCACCATCCATATTCACTTCTTCCAGAGGGATATCAGTGTAATGCTTAAGTTTCATAATTACCGCCCGGGGGTTTTATACAGAGATAACTTCTTTCACTTCGGGGATTTCATCTTTGAGGACGCGTTCGATACCCGCTTTAAGCGTGAGAGTAGCCATAGGACAGCTACCGCAGGCGCCCTGCAATCTTACTTCCACCACATCATCATCGCGTATCCGAATAAGCTCACAATCTCCTCCGTCCGCCTGCAAGGCAGGTCTTACCTTGTCCAACACTTCCTGAACCTTCGCTTTATCAAGCATTAGTTCCTCCTTCTTTTTTTTATATAGTAACTAATAAATCTAATTCCACTACAAGAACCAACAAAATTTCGTTAGTTTTATCAGGCAAGTAATATTATCAATAAGATGATCATACTACTTGCAGAAGAGAGAGAATATTGCAGGATATCCTATCTGATCAAAACAAAGAATCCCCAGATTTTTAGCGAATCAGCACCATTTTATGAATCCAAGAAGCCCGATATAAAAATCGGGCTTGGAAAATTGATTTTTTTTGTGATTAATTAAACATCATATCCATAGCGGATTTGCCTGCTGAAAGTGGTTCTGTGAGCGAAATGGTATCACCTTCGGCGATGCCAGTGATGATTTCTACATTTTGGAAATCATTGATACCGGTTTTAACCTGTGAGCTGCCGGCAATAGTATCATTTTTCACTTTATAGACAATATCATTGCCCATCTGGTCTGAGAATAAAGTTCTAATGGGTACGATGATGATATCGGAGCGTTTTTCTCCGATAACCGTGATATTGGCTGTCATCCCCGGGCGGAGTTTTTGGTCAGCATTTTTAATATCAATACGAATGGGAAAGACTTTGACATTATTAATAAGCTGAGCCAGAGGAGAGATACTTGTAACTACCCCTTCATATTTTTCATAGGGATAGGCATCCACTTGAATGGTGACCTCCATATCAGGGGCAATTTTTCCGATATCGACTTCATTTATCCGAGAAGATACAATCATGTTATCAAGGTCTGCAAGGACACAAAGCACGGTGCCGGCAGAATAATTTCCGGTATTAGAGATAACCATTTCACCTTCTTCTACTTCTTTGAGGATAACGGTACCGGAAGCGGTGGCATATACTTTGGAGACCTTATCTTCGGTTTCAATTTCCCTGATGGATTCATATTGCAGCAAGTAGGTATCGTAATCAATTCTTGCCTTTTCAAGAGCATCTGCATAGCTATCGAGCTCGGTTTTAGAGATATACTGCTCCTCGTAGAGTTTTTTCTTGTTAAGCCAATCTCTTTCGGCATTAGCCAGAGTGATTTCGGCGGTTCGGAGATTTCTATTTTTTTGCGTGATCTCGTAAGTCTGGTTATAGTCAGGCTCTATTTCGGCGATCACGTCGTCGATCTTGATGTAATCACCCTCGTCGAAAAGAAGTCTGGTTATTTTGCCGCTAACTTTCGATTTTTGTTCAATCTCCCGCACTGGTTTGATTTCCCCGGTTTCTTCGAGTTTAATAACGATTTCCCCTTTTTTTACTACAGTAGATTGAATATCTTGAGCAGTTTTTTTATAGTTCTGCTTTGGTTTTCTGCCAAAGCCCAGATATAAGCCGGCAATAATTATAACTAGAATAATCCACCAGTATTTTTTCATGTTTGCACTCCGTTTATTTATATTCCACAGCGTCTATGGATACTTTGTAAGTTTTTGAATCTCGCAGGACTTCCAGCACCATCTTATCTCCTACGGAGATATCCGTGACCGCCAATTCTGCATCATCAGTAGTCTTTATGATACTCTGATTAATTTTTTTTATGATATCACCTTTTTTGAGCCCTGCTTTGTCTGCGGGACCACCGGCATCAAGAAATGAGACCAGAACGCCATCCATAGATTTCAGTCCCAGATATGAGGCGATTACCGGAGTGATTTCCTGAACCTTGAAGCCATACCAGATTTCCCTTATTTTGCCATACCGGATCAATTCATCTGCCAGTTTTTTCACACTGTCTATAGGAATAGCAAAACCAATCCCTATGCTGCCGCCGGATTCAGAGAAGATAAATGAATTTATTCCGATAACTTCTCCGAGTACATTCACCAGGGGTCCGCCACTGTTTCCGGGATTGATAGCAGCATCAGTCTGGATCATTTTCTTATAAATTTTTCCATCCTGATTTGGTGCAAAATCACGACCGAGGGCAGAAATAACACCCACGGAGACGCTGGGTTTACTGTCTTTGAGCAAAAAGCCATAGGGATTGCCCACAGCTATTACCCATTCACCCATGATCAAGCCACAGGAAGAACCTAATTTTGCGAGAGGCAGATTTTCCTCGCCTTCGATTTTGATAATTGCGATGTCATGCACAGCATCCAGACCAATAAGCTCTGCTTCGAACTGTCTGTTATCAGATAAAATTACTTTGATCTGGGTGGCACCTTCAACCACATGAGCATTTGTGATAATATAGCCTTGATCGCTGAAGATCACTCCGGAGCCTATTCCTTTCACTTCACGTTTATAGGGCACATTACCAAAGAAGCCAAAGAAGGGATTTTCAAAAGGGTTCAAGAAGCGGTTAACGACTTCGGTTTTGATTACATTGACAGATACAACTGCGGGAGAGACTATTTGTATGGCATCGGTAATAGAATTATTTCTCAATTCACAGATTTCGTTATTTAGCTGAAGGCGTTTTTGGTCTGCTTCTTTGCTGGAAGTATCTGGCTTAATAACCTGAAGTTCCGGCAATGAATCCAATCGATTATCTCTTGAGCTAAACATGATCAAGGCAGCAAAAACAATCAGCAGAATAATTATTACCTGGTTTTTTTTCATAAAGCCTCCTGAGGAATTACCATTTGTCCAAGATATCATCTGAAAGCAAGAGATTAATCTGCTGCTGAGTTTGCAGAAGCCTGTATTGCTCCAGAATCTGATTTTTTCGGGCAGAATAGAGTCTATTTTGATAATCATTAAGGTCAAGAATACTAATAGTACCTTGCTCATATTCCGTTTCGGCACGCTGCATAACGCGTTCTGCCAGCTCAGCCTTTCTGGTATAAAGCTGCAGATTTGTTTCCTGAGATATCAAAGTTGCACTCAAATTATCTAATTCTTTGATATTGGCTTTCTCCTGATCTTCAAGCTGCTTTTTATAATATTCGTATTGCCTTCTGCTTAACGTCCAATTCTCATAATTAATAAAAACATCGAATATTGAATAAGACAGTGACAGGCTAATTTGAGCGGTTTCGTTATAATTATCAAAATCTGTTACACTGTCATATGATTGCTGAGAGTAGTTCCAGTTCAGCGTGAGTACAGGTAAAAGATCAAGCAATGCCTGTTTTTGCTGTAACTTTCTTATTTCGAGAGTTTTTGCCATAGATAGGTATTGCAGATTAGCTGAATATGGCTTAACTTCGGTAGTAATATCCAGATTAAGTGGTATCAGCTTCTGAGCATCGTCCTGGCAACCCACATAATAAAAAAGCTCGGTTCTTTTATTTTTAAGAGACAGTGAGAGATCATTATAGCTGATTTGTGCCTGGATTTTATCTACTTCCGCCTGATCAAGATCAAGAACACTAATCTCACCGATCTGAAATCTGGTTTCCAGTCGGCTAAATTTTTTCTCTTCAACGGCTAAAATCTCCTGCTGCATTTCCAGCATTTCCTGGGCTTCAAGCACATCCACGTAGCGTACGATGACGCTGTAGGCAATAGTTTTTCTGGTGTGTTCCAATGATAGTCTGCTGTTGTGCATTTCTATCATCTGACGACGCATATCATAGTATCTGCCATCATTTGAGTATAAACCCCAACTTGCATTGAAGCCGCCTTTCAAGTCCTGCCAGGTATTATCCTGCCAGTTTTTACCAAGATTCAATCTTGCGGTAGGCAGCCAGCTATAGGCTGTTTGTCTCTTTGCGGATTGCTGGGTTTTATACTGCATCAGTTCAGCTTCTATACTGAGTGATTTTTCTAATGCCTTCTCGATCAAATAATCAAGAGAGATAGTCTCTTCTGCATAGCTAACGCCGGTAAGGCAAAATACAAGGACAGCAAAAAAAAATTTACGGAGCATCTAACCTCCTATAATCAGGTAAATTAATGTATTAACAAAGCCGATTATAAAGCCGATAACCAGCATAAAATAAAGTGAATATTTATAGATATATTTATCATAATATCCCTGCAGGAAATCTATAGTAAATTTATCCTTAAAGATATCCACATAATGAGTGATATTGTAATGTGATAGCAAATACGGCAAAAATGTGCGTAAGAATTGTTTAGCAAACTCGCGACAGATGCCGGCAAGAAATATCTGAAGAGCGCTCAAAATTTTACTGGGGACAATTTTTATCTGTATTTTTTTTTCCAGCCAGGCAAGAGAATTTTTATAAACCTTTTCTTCCCAGCGATTAATGCGGTTCCCCTCATAATCAGTTTCAGTATCATGAAGAAAGCCATAAATGAGATCATCGATTTTGTTGATAATTTTCTGGTAGTATTTTACGATTATTCCTGGTGTGAATGGGATTTTTTTCCCATGAAAATAATATTGCTTACGGGGATAAAATAATACTCTTCTAATCAGGAAAACCAAAAGGAATGCAACCAGCATATTAGCCGGGATAAAGAGGAGAGCTTTAAGAAAGATCATCATTACACCTTACCCAGAAGATGACCCATCTTCTCTTTTTTGGTTTTAAGATAGAATTCATTATCTTTTTCGGGTGGTATTTCAATCTCTACTCGGTCTGTGACCTTCAAGCCATATCCTTCGAGTCCTATGATTTTTTTGGGATTATTGGTGAGAAGCCTGATAGTTGTGAGACCCAGATCTACGAGGATTTGAGCTCCAATGCCATAATCCCGCAAGTCTTCCTTAAATCCAAGGCTGATATTTGCCTGCACCGTGTCCTGCCCCTGATCCTGAAGCTGATATGCCTTGATTTTGTGCAAGAGCCCTATGCCTCTTCCTTCCTGTTTCATATAAAGGATCACACCTTTTCCTTCGGCATTTATCAGCTTAAAGGACTGCTCCAGTTGTTTACCACAATCGCAACGAAGAGAAAAGAGAGCATCACCGGTGAGACATTCGGAATGCACTCTCACCAGCACATCTTTCTTATCCCTCACATCTCCCTTGATAAGGGCTACATGATACTCCTCAGAAATCTTGCATTTATAAGTAATAATACGGAAATCCCCGAATTTTGTCGGTAAATCTGCCTCGGAAAAAACTTCTATCAGTTTTTCACTCCGGCGGCGATATTTGATGAGACTCTGGATAGTGAGCACTTTAAGATTATGCTTATGGGCATATTTAATCAAGTCTGGCAATCTTGCCATATTTCCATCGGGATTAATGATCTCGCAGATTGCGCCCACAGGCTGAAGTCCGGCTAGTTTCAAAAGGTCTATAGTAGCTTCTGTGTGGCCTGCACGTTTAAGCACTCCTCCAGGTTCTGATGAAAGAGGGAAAATATGTCCGGGTCGGAGAAAATCTTCCTTATTTGATTGAGGATTTGCCAGTCTCAGTACGGTTTCGGCACGTTCATAGGCAGAAATACCGGTACGGCACCCGGCATGATCTACAGAAAGGGTAAATTTAGTACAGTGCCTGTCCTGGTTGTTATCCGTCATCAAGGGAAGGTCAAGCTGATTCAGACGGTCTTTTGTCATAGGCGTGCAGAGGAGTCCCCGAGCTTCGGTGATCATAAAATTTATTTTCTGAGGAGTGATCAATTCTGCCGCTGCAACGAGATCGCCTTCATTTTCGCGGTTCTCGTCATCTACCACTATGATCATCTCACCCTGTTTTAGAAGTTCAACAGCTTCTTCTACTGCTGCGAATTTAAAATCCATGTATACCCCTAAATTTATACTTTTCCTTCTTTTACCAGTTTTACAAAATACTCATAAGACCGGTCATAAGTTTTTTCTGCCTCAGCCGGGAAAAAGCAAGCCGGCAATTGCCTCATCTTGCGATGATAAATCAAGCATT
The DNA here is from genome assembly GCA_964604155.1 of uncultured Candidatus Cloacimonadota bacterium. Classification (GTDB taxonomy): domain Bacteria; phylum Cloacimonadota; class Cloacimonadia; order Cloacimonadales; family TCS61; genus Stygibacter. Next base: position 39,622 of record CAZRXY010000083.1, read on the forward strand.
TGCAGCAATTTCCCTTCCTTGAGCAAGGATATGTACAGTTGCAATTCTGTAAATTATTTTCTTTTTCAGGGCAATTCATATTAATATCTCCTTGGCAATAATTAGGCAAAATTGTCTCTAATAAAATTTATTGCTTTTTGAATATCCGCAGGAACCGGGGCAATAAATTCCATTTTTTCCCGTCTAACGGGATGAATAAATCCCAGTTTCCAGGCATGGAGAGCCTGCCTGCGAAGGTGGTTTTTTAAAAGGAATTTTATTCTTTTCCGGTATTCCACCGGAATAGAATTAAGAGTTCTTTTTTGATTGTTATAGAGATTATCGGCAAGAACAGGGCAATGGATAGAAGCCAGATGCACTCTGATCTGATGCGTCCTGCCAGTTTTAATATCAACCTCCAGTACGGCAAAATGATTATAGTACTGCAAAATTCTATAAAAACTTATCGCCGGGCGTCCTTCATCTTGGTTACTCATTTTCTTACGATTCTCGCAGCTTCTTCCCATGAAGGTTCTGATTTCTCCCTCTGCCTGCGGCGGTGTACCGCAAGTGATCGCCAGATACTTTTTAGTTACTTTGCGATGCAGAAATTGCTCGCTGAGCAGGTAATGAATGCGGTCATCTCTGGCTACCAGCATCAATCCACTGGTATCCTTATCTAATCTATGCACAATTCCAGGCCTTAATATGCTGCTGCCGGAAGATAAATTTTTTCCCCAATGATGCACAAGAGCATTCACGAGAGTGCCATTTTTTGTTCCGGCTCCCGGATGAACAACTAATCCGGCAGGTTTATTGATCACTGCCAGATACTCATCTTCATAAATAATATCAAGGGGAATATCTTCCCCTTCGATGTAGCAAATCTCGGGTTCAGGCAGATCAAATTCTATCTTTTCGCCACCGGAAACAATATAGCTTTTTTTCACGGATTCACCATTAACAAGCACCTTTTTTTCATCAAAAAGCTGAGCAATGCGGGATCGGGAATAGCCCTTCTCCATCTGACTGAGGCTTAGCCACTTATCTATGCGCTGAGGCTTTTCGGTTTGGCAAATTATCTGCATCATGAACTGCTTTTTTCGTCTTCTTTATCTTTTTCTTTCTTTTCAGTTTTTCGTTTTTCAAGGTTATGCATTACAAGAACGACACCAATGACGTCTCCGGCATCATCTCTCACCAAAGCACTATCGAGAGTGATATGCCTCTTTAGGTTAGGAATAAAGCATTGCTGAGCTTCTTGTCTTCTTTTTTTCTGCAGACTTGTTTGTGCCAGTTTCTTGACGTTATTTTCAATTTCAGGGGGATAAGAATTTTTAAGCATATTAGTATTTTTTTCAAGAGCGGGGAAGGTTTCCAGCACAATATCATTAGCAAACACTATTTCACCAGCAGCATCAAGAATAAGCACGCCCTCGCTAACCACCCTCAAGAGCGAGACAATGCGGTTATAATGCTCAACAATCTTCTTTTTTTTGAGAGCATCAAATTTGCTAACGATGCTTTTTACCTCATATAATTGCAAAATGATCTGAAAAACACTTTTATCCAGCATCTTCTTTTTTTCGCTTAGATCAATTTCCACACCATAATTCCCCTCCTGAATATCTCTAAGTATCATAGAGATATCACCCAGAGACCTTTTAAGATGAACAGGTAAATAGAAATAGGCAGTAGCAATCAGCACAAAGAAAAGGAAGGTTCCTATATAAACGGTATTCCTGATATTTGAGTGAAATAAATGGATCAGATTTGGCTGATCTTCCTTGAGCGAATTTAGTATAATTGCAGCAGAGACGAAAACGATAATGCTGAGCAGGATGAGAATAACCCTGAACCAGCTTAAAATTTTTTTATTCATAACATACCCCTACTTATTGGTCTCAGTAATTAATTCCTTGACCTTATGCTGGCTGCCCACCAGAACAATAATGTCTCCTTCATGTATTACATCATTTGCACCAGGCAAATCATTGACCCTGACGGTAAATATATTTTCACCTGTTTCAGTGATAGAGGCTTCCCGATATTTGATAGCTACCACATTCACTTTACGCTTCGTGGGCAGGGCCAGTTCCTGCAGAGTCTTGCCATACCAGGCCTCGGGTGCTTCCATTTCCACCAGACTGTGATCCCTATTGAGATTTATGTAGCTCTTAATAGCGCGAGATAGCAGCGAATTTGCCAATTGTTTGCCAATCTCCTCCTCAGGGAAAATGATATTTTCATGAGGAATTCCAAGCATCTCTAAAATCCGAGCATGAATTTTACTATCCACTTTGGCAATAATTTTCGCAACACCCAGTTTTTTCAGGATCACAGCGGTGAGCACGCTCACTTCCAGATTATTACCTATAGATAGTATGGCAGCATCCACATCACGAATACCCACTTTTTTCAAATCCTCTTCATTTGTACTATTCATCCGCACTGGATTGGTCACCCGGTCTGCTATGTTATCTATAAGCTCCTGATTATTATCTATTGCTATCACTTCGGCTCCATTTTCGTGGAGAGAAGTTGCCACCGTGAAACCAAATTTTCCTAAGCCTATTACTGCAAATTTTGCCATTTTTCTATCTCCTGCCTTATCCTTTTTAAATTCATGATCACGCTAACCAATATTTATCTTCTCTTCAATATAGTCAAATTGTGTTTTCTTAACATTCTGTATGGCTGCATAACCTAAGGTGAGTGGTCCTATTCTACCAAGATACATCAGCATAATGATAATGATCTTTCCATTATTGCTTAATACCGGCGTCACTCCCATAGATAATCCCACCGTTCCAAAAGCGGAAAATGCCTCAAAAATAATACTTGTAAAGCTGCCATTTTCAAAATGAAGCAGTAAAAAAGTCATTACCGCCATGAGACTCACAGAAGCAGTAATCAGTGCCAATACACGCTTAATATAAATTTCTGAGATCTTGCGATGAAAAGCTGTTGTATCACGCCTGCCCTTGAACATGGAAATCACAGTGGCAAACAAAATAAAAAAAGTGGTAGTTTTTAATCCACCACCGGTTGAACCTGGCGAAGCTCCAATAAACATGAGAAATACCGAAGCAAGTATGGAAGAATCGCTGAGAAGGCTGTTATCGATAGTATTAAAACCCGCTGTTCTAGTGGTTACAGATTGAAAATATGAAGTTAAAAACCTCTCTTTGAGAGTAAAATTCTGCATGATATTATTGTATTCTGAAAAAAAGAATATAACGGTTCCCATAATAATTAGGATAATAGTGGTCATTAAAACTATCTTTGTATGCAGATTTAGATGGACAATCCGCCTCTTATGTCTGATAATTCTGGTAACTTCTATGACTACCGGGAAGCCCAGACCGCCTATAATGATCAAAAGAGAGATGATCAAATTAACCGGGACATCATTATGCCATTGCATCAAGCTGTCTTCAAACAAACTAAAACCTGCATTACAAAAGGCAGATACTGAGTGAAATACCGATTTATAGAGCGTCCCGGTACCACATCCGAATTGTGAACTGAAACGCCAGTATAAGATAACAGCACCAAGCAGTTCGATACTAAAAGTAACTATCACTATATGTTTCAAGAGCTTCATCATATCGAATTTATTACTCTCTCCTACTACGTTTCTGATCAAAGCCTCGCTGCGCATTTTCATTTTCTGACCGATAATCACAAAAAAGGCACCGGAGATCGTCATTATTCCCAAGGCGCCTACCTGGATAAGCAGCAGGATGACGATCTGACCATAAAGGGAGAAATATGTACCGGTATCCTGCACGATCAATCCTGTTACACATGTAGCAGATGTAGCAGTGAAAAGTGCTTCGATAAATGGTGTACCCTCCCCGGATACAGTAGCAGCCGGAAGCATAAGCAGCATAGTCCCCAGGCTGATAGTGAGAATAAAGCTGATCATAAAGAAGCCGGGAGGGTTCTTGGACATCTGCTCTATTATGCTTTTTTTATGGTAGCCTGAGGAAACATATGATCTTTGCCTAATCACGATCATTGTCTGCCTGCCTAAGATATAAAACAAAAACATGGGAATTGGCACTTTGAGAAACATGATCATTATGATCATTAAAATATCCGGCGAACGCAGCAATATCCGCTGCCAACCAAATCTTGAACAGCTTTCATGAATGAAAAGGTAGATGACAAAAATCACCAGAACCAGCAAAGTATAGCAGGCTAAATCAAATTCAGGCAGTCTTACACCTAAAAAAAGCAAAAAGAAATTTATTAATCCAAAAAAACTTAACAACCTGCTGAATATAGTGTCAAGTTTACGATTAAAAGAAAGTTTTTTGCTTAACATATAGGAATAGTTTATCTATACTCCACTTCTTTTATTATTTCGGTAAAAATGTCGTCGATATTCTGCGAGGCATCAATATTGACGATTTTTACCTGATCTTCGAAGAAATTTAGGAGTTTTCTGGCTTGTTTTTGATAAATATCTATTCTTCTTTGAACTTCTTGAGGTTTATCATCAGCCCGGGTAACCAGCTTGCCGCCGCAAATATCACAGATACCCTCGTGCTCGGGTCTTTTGTAAAGGATATTGTAATCACGATTACAATTGCTGCAATTACGTCTGGCAGATATCCTGCGCACCGCTTCGGTTTCAGACAGATCAAGAACTATAACCATATCCAGTTTGTAATGAGCCATAAGGTATTCTGCCTGAGCAACTGTGCGAGGGAAACCGTCCAGTATCATATTCTCTTCTGTATCTTTTGTGGCATTTTTTAGAATATTAAAGGTAACCGCATCTGGCACCAGTTCACCGCTGCTGATGTATTGCTTAGCTTTTATCCCGATCTCCGTTCCAGCAGTCATTTCCTCTCGGAATAATTGACCTATATTAATGTGTTTCCAATTTTTATAAACTGCCAATTTCTTTGCCTGAGTGCCTTTACCACTGCCCTGAACGCCCATTATCACAATATTCATTTATACCTCCACGCAATTTTATAAAGCCGTGAACAAGAATTACAGTACAGGAAAAAAGTCAAGTTATATTGCCGAACACTCCTCTTCTTACAGGTATATTACTAATACTTCAACCACCTTAAAGTTTCTTTGAGAGAAGGTTTTTTACCATACATCAGAATGCCTACACGGTAGATTTTTCCAACAATTCGCACCAAGAAGTAAACAGAGGCAATCATGATTGCAATAGAGAGATATGCTCCACTGGGAATCACAGGATCACTTACTGCTATGCGACAAAACATTACCACTGGTGTGAAGAATGGAAACAATGAAATCCAGAATGCCGCAGCAGTATCCGGATTTTTGGCGACTGTGATCATAATAAAGAAGCTGATCAGATTCAAAAAAATGATAGGCATAAGGAACTGCTGTCCCTCATCTTCGGTATTAACCATAGCTCCCACTGCTGCAAACAGGGCAGCATATAGAGCATATCCTAACACAAAGAAAAACAGAAAGAAAAATAGAACAGGTAGCGATAATTCCAGGTTCTTTACTATAGTAAGCAAACTTCCTGATTGCAAGCCGGCCTGCTCCAATAATGATCCACCATAAGCTGCTGTAAAATACAGAAATACTCCATAGATTAGCATCTGAGTAATACCCGTGAGGCTGATACCTACCAGTTTTCCTAACATTAACTCACTAGGCTTTATAGAAGAGATAATGGTCTCTGTGATCCTCTGGCTTTTTTCTTCTATCACACTACGGGTGACCATTTGCCCATATCCCATAATAAATAGCATAAGAAAATAGGATAGCAGATATGTCATCAGATAATTAGATACACTGTTTTTGCTTACTTCTCCCTTTTTGGTAATCTGAGTGCTGACCATCCTGATAGTAGCAAGGTTCATTTCCTCTCTAATCTCTTCAGCAGGATAGCCTTTGCTTTCTAATCTAAGATTGCCGACCACCCTTGATAATGCCCGCCTTATATCATGCTGTTCCTCAAAATCGCTGATATTTCTGGCTGAAAATATTGCCGTTCTTGATTCTATAATATCTTCCGGTATAATGATATAGCCGTCTATTTCCTTTCTATTTATGGATGATTGTAAATCCTCAATTAGGGATTCTTTATATATGTCTTCATCTTTAACGCTTTGAAAGACAAATTTTGGCTCGCCATTATTCAGAGTATCCGGCAAAAGGCTCACAAATTCACTGTAGATCACACCTGTCTTGTCTATCACAGCATAAGACTTTGTATCTGCCTGAAAAAATCTACTGAAAAAATAAATTCCGCCAAAAATCAATATCATAATTACTGGTAAACTCAAAGTACCCAGAACAAAACTCCTGGTTCTTACTCTAGTGATAAATTCCCGCTTGATTACCGCATTAAGTTTTTTATTCAACATTACTATTCTCCTCATTACCTGCCTGAGAAATGCTTCTAATAAATATTTCGTTCAAAGAAGGCTCTACAATCTCGAATTTGCGGATTTCCACCTTCTGTAAGCTTTCCTTTAAAAATACCTGAGGATCAATCCCGGATTTTAAGTGCACTTCAGTATATTTGCCAAAATCATCATATTGCTTGATAAGGAGAGATTCTTCCAGAAACCTGCCTGAGCCTTCATATTGAATATGAATATTTTGCCTGCCAAAGGCTTCTTTTACTGCCCTCAATTTACCCCCAAGCAGTTTTCTGCCTTTATTGATCAAAAATATCTCATCACACAGCTTTTCAGCACTTTCCATGGAATGAGTAGAGAAAATTATGGTTTTCCCCTCTTTCTTCAATTCCATAATAGTGTTTTTAATCAAATTTACATTAATGGGGTCTAAACCCAAAAATGGCTCATCCAGGATTATCAGACTGGGATCAAACATTACGGTAGCTAAAAACTGCAGCTTCTGCTGCATACCCTTGGATAACTCTTCCACTTTTTTTCGCTTCCAGTCCTGTAAATCAAATTTCTCCAACCAAAAATCTATAGCTCCCCGTGCTGCACTAATTTTCATCTCTTTCAGCTCCGCCAGAAAAAGCAAAACCTCATAAACCATCATCTTGCGATATATCCCACGCTCTTCGGGCAAATAGCCAATTATATTATTGATCTTTTGCAGATTCTTCTCACCCATCACCCTGATCTCTCCACTGTCCGGCACTATTATATTCATGATCATCCGTATCGTAGTAGTCTTGCCTGCTCCATTAGGACCCAAAAATCCAAATACCTGACCCTCGTCAATCGCAAAACTTACCCTGTCCACTGCCATCAAAGCTCCAAAACTTTTACTCACATCGTTTACTTCTATTATACTCATCTCACCTCCGGTTTATATACAGTCTCCCAGCTAACAACTTTATCTATCAGTTAATTCAAATAATTACCCATAGCTCTTTGCTTTATAAGATATTACCTCACCGAATCTTAATATCCTTCAACTGCACAAAAGAACCAATCGATAAATCCTGAATCCTCGCCTCGAAGTCAAGATAATTTTATGAACCCTGCAGGGCGATGAAATAATTTTGAATTTTGGATTTTGAATTTTGAATGAATAGCCCCCCGCTTTCAGCTCGGGAATTAGATACTCCTCTCCCCTTCTCCCCTTCTCCCCTTCTCCCCTTCTCCCCTTCTCCCCTTCTCCTCTTCTCCTCTTCTCCTCTTCTCCCCTTCCCCTCTTCTCCT
>CAZRXY010000084.1:0-3025 GCA_964604155.1 uncultured Candidatus Cloacimonadota bacterium
CACCAATCACCAATCACCACTCACCATTCACCAATCACCAATCACCAATCACCAATCACCAATCACCAATCACCAATCACCAATCACCATCACCAATCACCAATCACCAATCACCAATCACCAATCACCAATCACCATCACCACTCACCAATCACCAATCACCAATCACCAATCACCGTCCCCCGCGATCTTAAGCCATACACACAAAATTCCAGGTTTTGCAATATCTCTTGACAGTAAACAGGCAGTTGGAATACTTAATGAAGGAGATTGGAGAATAACATGGAAAATCATCGTCAAGACTGGCTAAAACTTGATAATGCAGCTAAGATATATCCTGCAAGTTCAAGCAGGAAATCTCCAGCACAATTCAGGCTCAGTGTAAGCATGAAAGAAAATATCTGCTACAATGCGCTCTATGCTGCCTGGGTAGCCATGCTGGAGCGATGCCCATATTTTCGTGTTCATCTCAAAAAGGGGTTTTTCTGGTACTATCTTCAACAGCATCAGCAAATTCCACCTATTCGCCTGATTCATAATATCCCGAATATCTTTGATATTAACAGCGTGGATGAAGATCTTATCCAAATTAAGATAAGAGAAAATGTAATTGCTCTCGATTTTTCCCATATTATAACTGACGGCAATGGCAGTATGCGTTTTTTTATGGGTCTTATCTACGAATATCTTCGTCAATTAGGCTATAGTGTAACTAATCAGCCGCATATCCCCCAACCCGGCAAAGAAATTCCTGTTGAAGAAATTGAAGATGCTCATCGTAAATACTTCCCGGGAAACCTGCCCCAACCTGAGAAGCTATCTGCTGCCTACCACCTGCCGGGTAAGCCGGCAACCGATTATCAATTTATTGAAGGTGAAATGCCACTTGCGGAGGTGCTGCGTTTAACACGTGAATATAATGTTTCTCTCACTACCTATCTGGCAGCAAAATATATTGACTGCTTAAGAATTCTGGCAAAACAAAATTTATCAAGCAATTCCGTGCTGCCTGTCCGTTTGCAGGTGCCAGTGGATATGAGGCGCGTCTATCATTCCTCCACCATGCGTAATTTCTCACTTTTTGTTTCACCGGAAATAGATCTTAAACTGGGTGATTATGATTTTAAGGAGATAATCGAAAAGGTGAATTTAAGCCTTAAAATGCAGATCAACCCCAAAGAAATGGCAAGGCAGATATCTCGTAACGTCGGCGGGGAACTTAATCTTTTTGTGCGTATTGTCCCTCGCTTTCTAAAGAATCTCTATCTTTCGAGCCTTAATAGCCGGTTAGGTGAACGCTGCTATTCCGGGGTTCTTTCTAATCTCGGCTATATAGAGGTAACAGAATCTGCTCAACCGTATATTAATTCTTTTGAAATCATGGTCTTGCCAAATCATCAAATAAAAAAAGCCTGCGCTGCCTACTCTTATGATGAAAAGCTCTTTGTGAGTTTCTGCAGTGTGATAACAAACCGTGACCTGGAACGATGTTTTTTTACTCATTTTACCCAAAAGGGTATTAAGGTAATCCTTAGGGAGCGATAATTATGAAAACATGTACAAATTGTGGTGTCTTATATGATACTAAAGACGGCAAATGCCCGCTTTGCCAGAAAGAATCTGTGATCATTGATCTTAACCGAAAGATGGCATTTACAAAAGCATTCTATTGGAGAATATACTCAATATTTTCGCTGGCTGCCTTTTTGATAATACTGGTGATAGACCTTGTATATAATCCTGGTTTGACCTGGTCAAAAATTCCGCTTATCTCCATTTGCTATGCCTGGCTATCATTGCATTTGATCCTGATTGCCCGCCTCAAGTCTTTTCCCCCAGTATTTATTGAGACTATGGCAAGTTTTATCATGCTGGTGCTATTAGATAGATTCACCTCCGGTAAAGCATGGTCCATTTATTTAGCTCTTCCCATTCTTATTTCTTTATGTATTTTGCTTAGTGTCTCATTATTGGTTCGCAGGTTTTCAAATTTCTCTATTCTGCAAACTACTGCTTTTAACGTTTTCCTGGCAGGATTTTTTTTGATTATCCTGGAAGTATTACTCAAGAATTACAAGATGGAAGCACTATCTTTAAGCTGGTCACTGATCGCTTTTGCCGGTTTATTACCACTCTGCATCTTCTTCTACTATTTTGATAAAAAAATTAAAAAAAGGGGTGAAGAACTCAAAAAATATTTTCATTTTTAGTTTATCTCCTGCCTTGTCTTTTACCTGACAAAGGGGGAAAGGGAATATGTGAAAACCTTTCCGGGAAGTTAGGTTGCAAGTATCTGTTCTCATTTCCTCCTTTTTTTACTTTAAAAAATAACATTTTCTGCGATAGCAAAATCTTACCTCCTGCCATCAGGTATAAAGATAAACGCCTGATGCCACCTGATTGTGATAATTATCAGTTCCATCCCAAACAACTTTGTTAATGTTGGGTTTTGAATTTTGAATGTTCGGATACGCTCTCCTTTGATATTGTAGATTATTATCTCTGTGTTCTCGGTTCCCTCTGCCTGCCACGCCGTAGTACCACGAAGGTTGGTGGTGGTAGAAAAATAAATTGTAGTCTCAGGATTAAACGGATTTGGATAATTTCTCATCATCCATTGTCCATTATCAATTGTCAATTCATCTATTGCATTACCAGGCATCCCCCCGTTTTTTGAAGTTATCGTTGTTCTAATTAACTGGGGAAAAATGAATCAAGTTGTATTATCCTTGGTCGACCATCCCGGAGAGCTAACGCACATCCGGAAGGTCTCAATTGGGAGGTTATCAACAATCTAAGTTACCTTGCGAATAGTCGAATGACCTTCGCAATGGTGACGACTAATTGTTTACTTGATTATTATTTCCACTTTTCAAATTAATTACGGAGGTATGCCAGATCTATTGCATTACTACCCGACAAACCCTAGATAGTTGCAGAATTAGATAATGTGTGTCCATAAGGACCTACCACTTCTTCATCATTTATGAGTATCTCATCCTGACCATCTCCGTTGATATCTCCT
>CAZRXY010000085.1:0-12823 GCA_964604155.1 uncultured Candidatus Cloacimonadota bacterium
AATCTGCTTATCTCTGTTAAGCAGGCAATAATCAAAATTATCTTTTGATATATCAATGCCACAAAAAGCAGTGTAAGCCTTAGAGTTTTTGTTCATTTCTTTTCTCCTTTATTTTTTTGGGGGAAAGCAAGGCTGCTTTTATCCTACCTTCCGGTTAACAGAGGCTCGAGGCCTAATCAACCAATACGGATTGTAAGCAGGCAACAGACTTCGCAAGAGGCTCTAAGCCTAAGTAACTGGGGTCGTCCTGCTTACTTTCCCCTTTATTTGCACACTATATTATTTCTCTCATTTTATGCAAGGTCAATTATTATTCTTATCATGTAGAAGGTAACTTAGATTGAAGAAGGTACCTCATCTAAAACCTTGCGAATGGTCGCCAGACCTTCGCAATGGTTGACCTCGACAACAATCTTTATCTCACTTAATATGAACCACTTAATAATACCAAAAATTATAAAACCAGGGGGATGCCTGATTTGTCCGATACCCCCAGCACCTGCCCCGGAATATCTCAGCCAGCCCTACTTTACCCCATAAAAATCACGCGTAAACAGATTGAACCCGCTGATCCGTCCCCGCGGATACTGCTGCATCGCCCGCCTTGACCACTCCGCTCTTTCTAAATCACTAAGCAACTGCCAGCCAGCACTCACCTGTTGCATTAGCCCATTAAAATATACCGTCTGCGGATTTGTGCTGTGATCATAAACCCGCCTGTGATAAAGCCAGGGCGAAGCCCGGCTATCTTCTATATCCGAATAATCAGGATGCTCATAAATCACATCCTGATGGCACTTGCCGGAGATACCCGTTATCCAGAAACGACGGCTACGCAAGCCACGACGGTAAGTCTTTATCCTCGCATACCCCGGCTCTATTTGCCCCAGCACAACCTCTATATTAGCTTCCAGCCAGGACTCATATCGCTCATCCAAATCTTCACTTGTGATCACAAAATTCCGCACACAATACAATTCACCATCATAATAGCACTCTAAACTATATTCTCCCTCTGTATGAAAACTCAATTCTACGTCTGTCCGACGCGCCACTGTCCGATTAAAACCCAGAGGCGTGCCCGACCAGCGAAATTCATAATCCCCCCGCTCCCGTACATAAAACACCGTCTCACCCTGCAATGACTGCCGCCCAACCGGCAATATATATGGCGTATAATAATTCAATTTCCTGATGATCGAAGGATAATCTGCCTCACGCGGATTGCTGTACCTGCCGGCATAACGGCGTATCCACTCATTACGTATCACCAGGGGCGTCCGCTCATAATAAGATACCGGCTCATAAGGGTAAACCTCCTGCTCTCCATTCCGCTTCGTTCTATATACCTTTCCCTCAAATTCCCCATGGATCACAAAATTCTGCTCCACAAAACTCACAGCACCGCCACTTCGCTCTCCTGCCATGATAACCTCCACGCATATTATATCATATCCAAATAATAATCTAATCATAATCCCCCCTCAGGCAACAATATTCCACCCAGGACAACTATCTGTCGTACTATAAAAATGCCCTTTGCCCATCATCACCGCATCACAACAAAGAACTATCCCACGAAAAAATGTTAGATAGTTCTTTGTTGTGATGCGGTGATGGCGTTCTAATTTTTTAGTCGTTGTCTATTGTTGATTGATTTTTTTTATCTTTATGTTTTTTGATGAGGATGATAATCAGTAGAGCGATGATGGGGAAGACTTTTTCCAGGTCGTGTTTTAGCCAGAGCAGGCGGGTAGCCCAGGATGGGGGAGGGGGGCGGAAATCTGCGATGAGTTCCGGCAAATTACTATTAAGCTGAAACACCTTGAGTGAATCGCCGAGAGTGATATATAGGGATTCGGTTTCAGCGTGTAAATAGAGAATTTGTGAGAAGCCGCCTTCCAATTGGTATATTCCCTGAAAGTGGCAGTTTCCTGTATTATCGCTAATTTTCAGGAAATCCGTATCAGGTGAATATATTTGGAGCGGCAGGGCGTAGTGCGCCAGATAGAGTGAGTCCTGCTGGGCGGAGAGTGGGGAAAAAGCGGTAAGGAGAAAGAGATAAAGCCCTGCTAATTTCATGAAGAGGTGATTATTTTAGGAGTATGGCTTTGGCGAAGGCGACTGTCTTCCCGTTTTTCAGTTGAATGAAATATAAGCCGGAGGCAGCGGGGTTTTGGGCGTTATCATAACCGTTCCAGATAACGCTGGATTTTCCGGCGGGGAAGCTGGTTTGGGGGAATGATCTCACCAGTTGTCCGGCACAATTATAGACAGATAGAGTGATATTTTCTGCGTTATCGAGATGAAATGAGATAGTGGTGGATGGATTAAAGGGGTTTGGGAAGCAGTTGAGAGCAAGGCGGGCATCAGGGATATCTTTGGGATAAAGGTCTGTAACAGTTACGTTAAAAATCTGGGAAGCTTCACTTTCTATACTATCGCTATAGACGGCGGTGAGATAATATTCATAGATATTTTCTTCGGGCAGGTATTCCGTGAACATAGTATCGGCGGTGGTGGCGATGAGGATTTGGTCACGATAGATATTATAGGCGGTGAGTGAGCGGATAGCGGGAGCACTCCAATAAATATTCACCTGTCCGCCCGCACTATCAAATATAATGTTTTGTGGTGGGAGCAGATTAATTTCCACAAAGGCGGAAGGAGAGGGTTCTGATTCTGTATTTTCATAGTATGCCGTGAGATAGAATTCATATACGCCATTATTAAGAGCAAGCCGGTCATATTCTCTAAGAGCGGGGTCAGCCAGTTGTGCTATGATAGAGCCATTGCCATAGAGATAGAAGCCGTCCTGTCCGGCATCATCCATAGTCCAGGTGATATGTACATCATTATAATCAAAGATATCGGCAGAGCATTGAGTAGGTGATTGATGTGTGTTAAGCGTCTGGGGGTACAAACCGTCGTGGCGGATATTGCAGCCGTCTATTGCCATAAAGGCGAGGTTTTCGAGCCAGGGGCTATCGGTATCCCAGAGGCAGCATTCTACGATATATGAAGTGAAGCCGGTAGCGGCTCCGGCAATTTCCAGAAATCCATCATTATCAAAATCGCCAAATACGGGGGTCATCTGCATAGTGATGCTGTCCCAGCCGGTACCGCAGGTGAGGGGCCAATCGCTGCAGTGAGAGCCATCATGATTATATGCTTCATAGCCATTGGCAAACACATTATCATCGATCATAATTTCCGGCAATCCATCGCCATCAAGGTCAGCGATACCAGTCTGGGCATATATGGCATTGGTGGGACCGGCGGGGAAGCCGTCCAAGGGAGTGCCATCAGCGTGCCAGGCATAGATGTGGTCTATGGGTGTTCCCGAAGAAATCTGGTCTCCTATCACAATATCCAGATTGCCGTCGCCATCCAGGTCTGCCAGGGCAGGGGTGGCAAAAATCCAGTTATCGACAGTTTGGGGCCAGTTTTGGGCGAATGAGCCGTCACTTTTTACAACAAATACGGCACCGCCTGCGGAGCAGCCGCCATAGATGATCTCCCTCAATCCATCGCCATCGATATCTGCTAAAATGGGCTGGGAATAAGAATAATTGTATCCCGGGTAGGATACGGGGAATCCGTCCAGAATATTTCCTGCAATATCAAAGGCAAAGAGGCTATTATATGATAAGCTGATAATTTCCGGGATATCGTCTCCCGTGATATCGCCTACAGATACGCTGGCTCCGGGGAATGTATCGAGCTGCTGGGGCCAGCCGGGAAACACCGAGCCATCGCCATCGAAGACATAAGTCCAGCCGTTCGGGTGATTTCTGACATTAACAAAGATTTCCAGATCACCATCATCATCTATATCTGCCAGACAGGCATTCATTGTGCCGCCGCCTGCCATAGTAACGGGGAAGCCGTCAACAGGTTCTCCGGTTTTATGAAAGGCATATAGTTCTCCGATGTTGCCTGTAGTGTTATTACGGCTGCAGGCAATAATTTCATCTTCGCCATCACCGGTGATATCGCCACAGGCGGGAGAGCCCCAAACATAGTAATTGAGCTGCTGTAGCCAGCCGGTTACGGGCGTGCCGTCCAGGTTGTGGGCTACAATTTTTGTGCCTACGCCGAAGATGATCTCCATCTCTTCATCATCATCCATATTAGTATATATGGCTCCCTTGAAGGTATTTGAAGAGGTATAGGTCTGGGGCCAGCCGTCCCGCAATTCGGGCAGGACGCGTTCCGGCGGGGTCATATTGGTATTGGCGAGAAATTGCTCAGTGCAAAGCACCATTCCGGCGGCATCAGGTATAGATACAGCCTGCTGCGAAGGGCTGAGGAGAGCCCAGGGGACGATGACACTAGAGAGCTGGGCAACCAGAAAAACAAGAATAGAGAAAACTGTAAGAGATTTCATGCTAACTCCTTAGGGAAAAAATTTATTAACCGGCAGAAGCTGATCCGCCTCCGGCACTTGCTCCTCCTCCTCCTCCTCCTGGGGCTCCGCTTGCGCCACTGGATGAAGATAGAACCACATAATATGCCACAAACCCGTTAAAGGCTTCTGTGGAGCCAAATGCCTGCACCACTTCACTATCCGAGGTTTCTATGCCGCGTTTTTTGAAATGTTTCACGTAGGCAGGTGCAAAATCCATGACCAGTGCATAGGGAAAGACACTGTCAAATTCCTGAGGTTTCAGGCTTGCGGGTTCTTTTTTAAGTTTATATTTCATCACTTTTTTCCATAATTTCCAGGAGTATTTTGCTTCGTTGCCTTGGGGGGTGAGAATTTCTACGGCAGCCATCTTTGAAATGAGGAAAAAAAGGGTGAGCGTGAAAAGGATAACAGATGATACGACGATGGGAAAGCTGGATAGTAGAAATAATATGCTGGCGATGAAGCTGAGTAAGAGTATAATGAGATTAAGGATTAATAATATCTGGAGGTTATGGAGTTTTTGGTGGGCTTCTTCGGAGGCATAATGATTTTCAAAGAGTTGATCAAGCAGTAATTTATGGAATTCACTTCTATATTTGTGTAGATTATTGAAAGTTTTTTTCAGGTCGTTTCTACCTTTTGCCAGTTCTTTTTGAAGAACATTGTAGAGGAAGGCGTCTATATTGTTTTTGGGAGGATGCGGGTCTAAATTATAGTGATATTTATTTTTTTTTATTTTTTCAATTTTCACGCAGCCGGATTTTATCAATCTATAGAAGGCTGCAGCAAAGGGAGAAACTGATGAGCTGAGATTATTGACGAGTTTTGAGACAAGAGCAGGATGAATATCATAGAGGTCTGGCGGCAGATTATCCGGTGTGAATAAGCCGGTTTTTTTATGATTGCCGATGGCGGTGATGATGATAAGGGCGGCAATAAAAAGTATGATGATAGCGAAGAAGCCGGGTAAATTTGAGTATATCTCCTGCTGGATATATTTTTTTTTGTGCCATCTGGGCTGGTCTATCTGTATCTCGTCGGCAAAAAGAATAGCTCCGATTGAGAAATACTCGTTTTTTTTGATATCGGAGAATTCATAGAAAATGCTGTTATCTGAGTAATTAAGCAGTCCATCAGTATTCCGAGGCTGGATGATAGAAAAGTCATATTGTCTGCTTTCCGGCAGGATCAGTTCTACTTTGCCTTTATTGATATTGAAATCGTGCTGGCTGGGCAAGGGCTGCCATTCGATAAAAATCTGATCATTCTCCTGGTAGCAGACGTTATCGGCAATAAATTCCAGTTCAAAGATGAGAGCCTGCTCACTTACGGGTAAGAAACTCCATTTAACCACCAGGTCATTATCTTCATAATAGCTGGTAATGCTTTCATTGATTTCTCTATCCTGGGGGTCTTTTACTGCTGTTTTAGTAAGGTGCAAGCCGTCTGTGCGTCTGGCAGGTATGATCCTGTTTACCCAGGAAAAGGAGCCGCCAGTGAAATAATAGCGGAACATTTCTGTGATCTGCAGGTCTCCACCCTGAAGAACTTCTATGCGGCAATGGTAATCTTCCGCATAGTACGATTTGGCAGGTAAGGCGGCATATAATAGAACCAGTAGTAAAACTATTACCAATTTCTTCATAAATCCTCCTTTTTTCAATTGGGGCTACTTATTGATTAGCCCCATATTTTGTCGTGCCTGGCGATTACCCGGGTCTATCGAGATGGCATTGCGGAAACATCTTCCTGCCAGTTCTATATCTCCGTGATGAAAATAGATCACACCCAGTTCATTATAAATTTTGGCGATATCAGGATCGCGATTGAGAAGATAATCAAAAATAGTTTTATCATAGAAGCCGATATTATCTTCTATAGACTGGGTTTTCATAAGTGTTTCTATAGTATTTAAATGTTCTTCATTTTTTCTAAAATTAAAGTGATCCCGCTTAAGGGAACCCATCAAGAGAGCTTCAAAATCATTTTTGATCAGCAGGGCATCGCTGTAATACTTAAGGGCGATATCGGTTTCGCCCAGATTTTTGCTGCAGAATGCTGCCAGTTTATAGGCATTTCCCGGAAATGGCGAGCTGGGGATAGATTTCAGGTAATATTCTCTTGCTTGATCGTATTGCTTTCTTTCAAAATAGATATCTGCCAGGTTTACGAATGCTACCCATTCGCGTTCAGGCAGTTTCTTTGCCATAGCGAGAAGAGTTTTTTCGGCTAAAGCGAGATTTCCCATCTTGGCATAAGTAATAGCCAGATTTCCGGCAGCCGTGAGGAGCTCCGGATCGGTTTCGATAGCTCTTTCATATAGGAAAACAGCCTGCTCATATTGACCCTTCGTGAGGGCGTTATCTGCCATTGTCTTTAAATCTAAAGCTTCTGATTCTCTGCCGGGCTGAGAAATTTTCACGAGCCAGGCTGGCTGCATGAGCGTGAGAATGCCAAAAATAATCAATCCGCCCCAGATAATGGCTAATAAGAGACTAATAGACAAATCTATCTTATGTTCAGCAGGTGTTATGGAGGATGAATGTGACATTTTTATTTTCCTTCTTTAATCTGTTATATAGTTCACAGGCCTGGGGAGTTTTCAGGATAATAATCTGGGTCATTCTCCCGATATTTGGGTTAAAGATAAATTGCACGGGCTCTCTTTCTGTGAAACCAATGCCCCCTTTGCCTTGTGAGCCGCTGCCTATAATAAGGATGTCAGTGCATTTGGTGAGAATAGTTCTTTGGTCTCGCTTATTAAATTCGTGCTTTTTGTCCACCAGCCTGAAGCTGCCATTCTCAAAGATCATCACGTCAAGAAATGGGATGGGTATTCCTTTGTAGATCGTGATTCCATGGGCATTATAGCTGAAATCCTTATCATAATTAATGGCGAATGAAGCGGAAAGTCCCAGAATTACCAGAAGCAGAAAAGCAGATACAGCAATTCTGCCGATTTTGAATTGCGATAGATGGATAAAGAGCCAGATTATGATAAAGATGCCGGCAGGCACGGCAAAGGCAAAAAATATGTATCTTAATTCAGATAAAACGGATGCAAACACTAAAAAGATGAAAACGAAGAGGAATTCATAGAGTAAAAGCGTGAGCGGGTTCTGGAAATATTCCTTAATAGAGGGATGCGTGATTCGCAATTTTGAGGGCATATTTACCCCGTTATCAAGAACATAAAAGACCAGAATATTACCCAGAACTACGCCATAGATATCTTTTGCGATATCGCAGACATCGAATATGCGGTTCGAAAGGGGTACTTGAGCGACTTCATCCAGTACCGCGACAGAAAAGGCAAGTATCAGTGAGTATAGAATAATCTGAGCGGCATTTTTGCCTTGGGATTTCCAGAATCGCCAACTGATGACAGCAAAGCCGGAATAGGCGATATAATGCCAGTTATGCTGCAATTCATAAAACTTGTGATTAAAATAATAATCGGTGTTCTGCTGCCCTAACCAGAAAAGAAACAAAATCAGAGGAATAAACCCCAGATGCTTCCAACGCAATTGTTTTCTTACATAGAAAAAAAGTGCCAGAGCAATAAATCCCACTACTATTAATACATAAGGCAGGGAAAAATCACCATGCTCAAAATGAGAATTTGAGGCAATCCCTATTGCTGCCTGAAGATAATTCTGCAGCAAAAGAAAGGGCGTCATTATCAGCAGCAGCACGTACAGAATAAAATTAACCTGCTGCCGCGTCAGACTTTTATTTTTTTTTTGCATATCACATCCCAAACTTTGATGTTCAGAGATTTCGAATGTGACAATATGGTGTCAATAATTTTTTTCTGTCTCAGGCATGGGGGACGGAGGCGGAGAGTATAAATGTAAAAATTATAGGAGAGTGATGCTGGGCGCTGCGACGTCCTCGTCGTAGATATTTTATTTACGATAAAACGGGCTCAAGATTTTTTTTCACCACCAACTACGAACAAGGTTCGACATGGCAGGCAGAGAACACAGAGGGCACAGAGGGGATATAATGAAAATGCGAAAATGCGAAGATGCGAAGATGCGAAGATGTGAAGATGCGAAAATGCGAAGATGTGAAGATAAGAGGATGTAAGACTAGTGCCACGGATTACACGGATTTGCACGGATAATGTAAGGTGAATATGAGAAAATGAGAAATTGATAATTTGTGTTTTATTAATAGAATTCTTTGTTCGTGTGGTTGGTGTGGTTGGTGGTTGGAAAAAAGAGAAGATTATGAACCGCCAACTACGAACAAGGTTCGACATGACAGGCGGAAGGCGCGGAATGACGCTGAAGGAATATGATGAAATTGAGGAAATGGGAAGATGCGAAGATGGGAAGATGCGAAGATGTGAAGGTGGATTACTTCTGCCACAGAGTCGGCATGAATTATTCTTTTTTACATTTTACATTTTCAATTTTACATTTGGACAACGTCAGTGGTTGGAAAAATAGAAGATTATGAACCACCATACAACGAACAATGTTCGACGTGGCAGGCAGAGGGCACAGAGGGAATTGAATTTATAATGAAAAAATTAATGCTTTGTGCGGGAGATGAGGGCTAAAAAGAATAGAGCAGTGCTTATAGCTCGGGGTTTGGTGATACACGCCCTGATTGGGATTTATTCTGGGGTGGAACATTTTTCCGGGTAAATATAAATTTGCTTGTTGCTTGCTTTGGTTAGTTATCAGGTGGGGAATTGATATATTTGTACATTTTATAGTGATTGAGATTAACTTCAACGAATTTTTCGCCTTGGATCTTGTATCCCAGTTTCAGATAGAAGGGGATTACTGTTTCACGAGCGTGGAGAAATATTTCTTGGGCACCGGTTTTTCCGGCAAAATCTTCGGCAAAGTTTACAAGTTTTTTGCCAATTCCCAGACCTTGCAGATGAGAAATCACAGCGACCTGTCGCATCCGGAGACGATTTCCGGGAAAGGGAATGAAGCTGAGGCAGGCAATGATCTTATCATTTATTTCACCTACTAGATGAAATTGAAGAGATTCTTTTTCGAACTGGGGGCGGGAGAATTTGAGTCCGAGAGGTTCTCGCAATTCTTTATAGCGGATATAGATAGCCTGGCGGTATTCCAAAGACCAGTGATCAACAGCTTTAAATTTCAGATTATCCGGTGGCATATTACTTAGATAGCAATATTGATCATGATAGCTGCGTGATCAGACATGGCAATACTTTTCAGGAGATAGATACCGATGATAGAATTAGATAAATGCCTGTTTATCCAGAACTGGTCAAGTCGCGATTCGGGTAGATTAGTGGGATAGGTATAGCCGAAATCGGCTGGTTTTTTGATGCTCCAGACATCCTGCAAGCCTGCCAGAGAGAGCTTTTGATGGGCAGAGCTATCAGGGTCGCAATTAAAATCGCCACAGATCACCAGGGGTACATCTGCGAAGCGTTCGGCAAATTGGGCAGTTTCGAGGGCGTTGCTTTGCCTGCCTGCTTCATCAAGGCTCCAGTGGATATTAGCACAGACAAATTCTTGCGGATCGTTTTGCAGGCGGCACCACAGAATACTGCGGCGGTTATTATCTGTGGATTGCGAAGGAGTAGATAGAAAGAGATTACCGTATTCGATGATCTTTTTGCAAGTAATAATAGATTTTCCTTCCCAAACCACGTTTTTTGCGGGTGAAGAGTGTGTGCCATCGGGGGGATAATACATAGTGGGTGCAGAGATAATTGTGCTGTCTTCCAGGAATCCGGTTTGCCGGCAGATATCCAGAATTTCTTCAGCAGAATTTTGATAGGAATCTTTACAGGAAGGCTGCGTGGGATTAAATCTCACTTCTTGAAAGCAGATAATATCCGGCATGAGCAGAAATAATTTACCAGCGATCTCATATTTTCGTTTATCCCAGTGGGGATGATCATCGTAATTAGCAATATTAAGGGACAGAATAGTAATCATCTTGCAGTGATTGCCGGATTATCACCGGAATATGAAAGTCGGGTAATATTTTAAGGTATTCCACGAGTTCAATTATATCTTTATTATTCATTCTGAGGCAGCCTCTTGAAGCTGGAGAGCCGATAGAGCTTTCGTCGTGCGTGCCGTGAATACCTATCCCCGTCCAGGACTTACCGGAAATAGTTTGAGTTGAGCCTGTTTCGAGGCGGATAAACCAGGGCCCATAGGCACGAGTGGGACCATTGCCATCCCCGAAATCATATTCCCAGTAGGTGGAGGGCTCTATAGACTGGATCACAAAATTGCCTTCGGGAGTTCTTTTATCGCCCTTCTGCTGTTTATCTCCGTAAATTTTTCCGGTGGATATTCTATAATCTTTCACCTTTTGATTTTTGGTGAAAAGACTCAGCAGGAAATTTTCTTTATTGATAACAATGTAATGTTCCGGCATATCTTCAATATCTTTCATAATTATATCCTTATTAGGTTGATCAGATTCATTTACTTCTATTGCGGGTAGCGACGGGCTGTCTGGCAGAACCGCTATCGTATGGCGATTGTGCACAGCATTTGCTAAAAACAAGATAATGCCCGTCAGGAGGCATAAGAAAAAATATTTCACTACTATTCCACCTTTGCACAGGGAGAAATACCTATGCTTTCCAAAATACCGGTCATTTCGCTTAGACTGAGCAGAAATTGCTTAAAATCTTTTTCTGCCGGAGACCAGCCGGTTTCTGCTACAGCAATCGCCCTGGGGAAAGCCATATATGAGACCTGACTGGGAGAAGTAATTTTTTCTGTCCAGATATTTCCCTGCACGCCCAGGATCAGGCTGTTTGATATGCCGGCAACGCTCACATTAGATGGGTCATAAGAATAAGTTTTAGAGAGGGTAGTTACTCCAAAACGTCCTGCTTCACTGGCAGAGGATAATTGTTTCCAATCAAAATAATAGTAAAAATTAGGAGATAAAATCACGCGGTGTCCCCGCTGGATTGCCTGTTTTGCGACCTCGGTGCCATCTTTTTTCCAGACCATTATAATTGTGTCCTCTGGAATATCTGCACCCAGTATCTCTTCCCAGCCTATCATGGTTTTGCCTCGGCTCTTTAGAAAAGCTGCAATTTTTTTTGTAAACCAGTTCTGGAGGTTATCCACATCACCACCAAGATATTTTTTTGCTCTCTTATTACAGAGCGGGCAATTCTTCCAGGTGGTGGCGGGGCATTCATCACCACCGGTGTGGATATATCCGGAAGGAAAGAGATGGCATACTTCATCTAATACATCTTCCAGAAAACTTATAGTTGCCTCTTTTCCCAGGCAAAACACATCGTCAAAAACGCCCCAATTTTCGTCAATTGCCAGATTTTCGGAGCGGCAGGACAGGTTTGGAATTGCAGAAATTGCCGAACGTGCGTGACCGGGCATTTCTATTTCCGGGATGATTTCTATGTGAAGCCGGGTGGCATAGTCAATAATCTCACGGATTTCCTGCTGTGAATAATATCCTCCATACGATTTTGCATCTGCGGTATTACGCCAGGCTCCGATTTCGGTTAGTCGGGGATATTTTTTAATTTCAATACGCCAGCCCTGATCATCAGTGAGGTGCCAATGGAATTTATTAAGTTTACAGAGAGCCATGGCGTGCAGCAGATTTTTGATATAATCAATGGAAAAGAAATGGCGGCTCACATCCAGATGCAGCCCTCGCCAGGGATAGGCTGGGGCATCCTCGATATTCATACAGGGCAATTTATTGCCAAATTGACGAATCAAGATAGAAAGCGTGATGCTGCCATAGAATATCCCGGCACTATCGGCTGCCATAAGGCACAATTCTTCTCTGCTAATGATCAATTTATATGCCTCTGCGGCACATGCTATCTTTTTAATACGGCAGATGAACTCACTATCTTTGGCATTTTGTGCCTTATGAGGCAGAGTCTTTTCTATCACGCCCCTATTTCCTGCAAAATCCGCAGGATATATGACCTTATACCTGCCGGAAATATCCAGATAACCCTCTGATATCTCCAGCTTGCCGGGCACAGGCAATATCTTAACAACCATATCTTTTTTCATGCTGTCCCTGTTCCTTCCTTCTACTGCGAGAATAATTAATTTAACTCTCTGATGTCAAACAAAGAAGTTATTTTTGCTGGATTTCAAGGGGATTTTCATTATAACTTGCTGTATATCTATAAATTACAATAAAATATTTCCCATTATTCAATCACATTTTTTCAGGGTAACTAATAATATGATCGGGATAGCCTTTTTAGTTCTATGTGGCACCACTAAGCAATTGTCAATGGCATTTTAAATTAGCTGGCATACCCCTGAAATTAATTCGAAGATGCGAAGATGCGAAGGTGTGAAGATGGGAAATTGAAGATGGTGATTGGTGATTGGTGATTGGTGATTGGTGATTGGTGATTGGGGAGAAGTGAGAAGGGGAGGA
>CAZRXY010000086.1:0-15268 GCA_964604155.1 uncultured Candidatus Cloacimonadota bacterium
TTTATACAGGGGATATATTTATATGAAGATTGGATTAATAGGTTTGCAGAATTCCGGGAAAACCACAATATTTAATGCTATCACGGGTTTGGAGGCTGAGGTGGCGTCATACACGAGCAGTAAGCTTGAGCCCAATATAGGTATCGTGGAAGTGCCCGATGTGCGGATAGACTGGCTTTCTGAGCATTATACACCCAAGAAGACCATCTATGCAAATTTAGAATTTACTGATTTTGCCTGCTTATCATCCGGCAGCAGGAATGGCGAAGCTTTTTCGGCAGAATCTCTGGGATTGATAAAAAATAACGAGGCGCTTGCCTTGGTAGTCCGCAATTTTAATGATGAGATAATCAGCCAGAGTATTGGCGAGCCGGATCCTGTTTCAGATATTCGCCAGATCACGGAAGATATGATAATCAGCGATCTATTGCTGGTGGAGAAGAGGCTTGAGCGGATAGATAAAGACAAGAAGCGGGGCAATATAACCTCGGAGCTCCAGATAGAGGAGCACACGCTCACACGTATTCTGGCGGAACTGAATAATTCGCTGCCGGTGCGTAATCTGGAATTCACGCCTGATGAAAAAAAAATTATCCGTGGTTTTAGATTATTAACTGAGAAACCGCTGATGGTAATTCTTAATTCTGATGAGAATAATTTTGGCAAGAATCAAAGTCTGATCTCAGAGATAGAGAAAGAATACAGCGTAATAGAGCTGGCGGGAAATTTTGAAATGGAGCTTAGCAAACTGGAATCCGAAGAAGCAGAAATGTTTATGTCTGATATGAATATCAATGAATCGGCTGTTAACCGTCTGATAAGATTCTCTTATGATATGCTGGGTCTAATCAGTTTTTTCACAGTTGGTAAAGATGAAGTGAGAGCATGGACAATTACACGCGGCGATAATGCCGTGGAAGCAGCCGGCAAGATTCACACAGACCTTGCGCGTGGATTTATCCGGGCAGAATGTTTCCGCTATGATGATCTTAAGCTGCTGGGCTCAGAAAAAGCTCTGCGGGAAAAAGGACTTTTCAGACTGGAAGGGAAAACCTATCTTGTCCAGGATGGCGATATCATCAATATCCGATTCAGTGTATAAAAAACAGGGGGATATGCAGTGCTTAATTTTAAAAGAATAGTAGTCTGGTTGATGCTTTTGATTCTTTCTGTGCTTCTGCTTGTGGCTCTTAGTATCAATAGCAAAAGCATAATTTTTGATTATGAAAAAATTATTCAAAGCGGGATGACCTTCAGCGATGTATTTCGCATGAATTTTCCTGCTCTTCAAAATCCTATCGGTCCTTTTGGTGCCTGTATGAGCTACTGGCTCACATTTCTTTTGGGCAGAATCCTCTCCATCTCTATTCTATTAGGATTGGCAATGCTTTCTTTTTTTAATATTTTCACTCTCTATAAGGAGAATGTGCCAGGTAAGATCATCTGCTTCGTAGTGATGGCTTTCTTTATGAATATCATAGTAATCACAACCACCGGCAGACAGGCAATTCTGCCGGGACTTTTTACAGAATTTATTGGGAATCTGCTTAATGGAATGTTTGGCATCACCGGCACAATTATCATTGCTGCAGTGATCATCTGTGTGATGGCGATCATAATATTTGAGATGGGACCAATCTGGCGATTCTTCTGCTGGCTGGGTGATCTCTTCAAGCAGTTATTTTATCTGATCTTTGCCCCAAAGAAACGTAGTATATCACCAAAAGCCGAGCCAAAAGCAGCTCCCAGATTAAAGCCTGCCGTTAAAATTCATTCCGATAACCCCATTGAAATTGCCCAGGAGCAACAATTAGAAATTGAAATCAATGAAACTCCTCCACCTGTTAAAAAAAGAATTTATCAGGAAAAGCATATTGACCCTGCAAGCCACGAGGAAATAAAAAACTCTAGTTCAAGACAAAATACGCATTCCAGCAATTACCTGCCACCCAGTGATGGAAAATATACTATACCTGAGATCAGGGATTTTTTGCAGGAAACAGTACCACAAGTTGCCGATCGTAAAACTCTCCAGGACGATATAGATAAGATCAGTGCCATTCTGCAAAGTAAACTGGCAGAATTCCAGGTTGACGCCACGGTTAAAAACGTTAATATCGGGCCAATAGTCACCCAGTATGAACTGGAGCCGGCACCCGGCGTGAAAGTGAATACTTTCAGCAATCTCTCAAAAGACCTTGCCCTTGCTCTCAAAGCTACCAGTCTGAGAGTGGAAGCTCCTATTCCCGGCAGAGGTCTGATCGGCATAGAAATACCTAATACCACAAGAGATATAATATTCCTGAGGGATATCATGCTGTCTTCTAAGATGAAGAAAATGAATAGCAAACTTGCTTTTGCCCTTGGGAAAGATATCTCAGGTACGCCCATGGTGGCTGATCTGGCAAGAATGCCTCATCTTTTGATTGCCGGTGCCACAGGTTCCGGCAAAAGTGTCTGCGTAAATTCTATTATTGTCAGCCTGTTGCTCAGAGCCACGCCATCAGAACTCAGGCTTATTCTCGTTGACCCCAAACGCATAGAATTAGCTGGATACGAGGGGATTCCTCATCTCATCCAGAACGTAGTAACAGAAACCGAACATGTGATGATTGCACTCAATTGGGCGGTTTCTGAAATGGAGCGAAGATATAAATTACTCCACAAATATGGAGTACGGGTTCTGGATGACTATAATGAGAAGCTCAGGGAACTGCGAAAAAGCGGAGAAGAAGTGCAGGAGAAAGAGCTTCCCTATATCGTAGTGATCATAGATGAATTTTCTGATTTGATCATGACAGCCACAAAAGAGATAGAAAGGCCCGTTATCAGGCTGGTGCAGATGGCACGTGCTATTGGGATTCATCTTATACTTGCCACCCAGAGACCTTCCACACAGGTGATCACCGGATTGATCAAGGCAAATTTTCCCGCCCGTATCGCCTTTAAAGTATCGCAAAAAATCAATTCCCGCGTTATCCTTGATACAAATGGTGCGGAACAGCTTTTGGGAAAAGGCGATTCGCTCTTTTTGGGTCCTGGAAAAGCTATCCCGGAAAGGATACACGGAGCCTTTGTATCTGATCAGGAGATCAATAACCTGGTAGATTATCTGCGAATGCAGCCCAAACCGGAAGATGAAATCACAATCATTAATAATGATGGGGCAGAATTAGAAGAATTTGATTTTGACGATCCTCTCTTTCCGGAAGCGGCATATGCCGTAGTCACTGCCGGAGCTGCCTCTGTTTCCATGCTTCAAAGGCATTTCAAGATCGGCTACGCTCGAGCCGGCAGACTGATTGACCTTCTGGAACAGGCAAGTATTGTAGGAGTTCATTTAGGCAGCAAATCTCGAGAAGTTCTGGCAAATCAGGAAGATTTAAGACGCCTGGGCTACCTGCCGGAGGAATTGATGTGAAATATCTGATGATAATTACAGTTTTGCTGATATCCCTCACTATCGGGGCAACCGAGCTTGAGGAGCTTTACAAAATGGTCATCAGTAATTATGATAATATCATCACGTATGAAGCAGAACTTGAGCAGTCTAATTACTGGTCCGAAATTGACGTCTCAAAATCATCCTCTGGAAAAATATTCTATAATAGCGATTCTCTTTTTATCTCCTATCTTCCTCCCGATAATCAGCAATTATTCGTGACAGGCAATACAGTGATTATGCACGATCCTAATACCAGCCAGGCAGTATATATGGATAAAAGTGATTTCTATATCAAACCCATTCAAATAATAAAATCTTACTGGCAGGACAGTCAGAAGAAATTGATAGATGATTCTGATGCTGAAATGATTTTATTGGTCAAAGGAGATGAAGAACTCACGATCATCATAGATAACTACCTCATCAAATCTGTTGCTATCAAAGATATTACCGGTAATTCCGTTACCTATAAATTTTCGAATGAAAGAATTAATCATAAACTACCCAATAATATTTTCACTCCTGATTTTCCAGACCACACTAATATTATTGATAACCGCATGATGGGAGAATAATAATGATAGTTTTGATAATGGCAGGTGGTATTGGTTCCAGATTCTGGCCACTCAGCCGCGAAGATAACCCCAAACAATTCCTCTCTATTGTGAGCGAATCATCTATGATCAGGCTCACTGTCGATCGTCTGCTAAAAAAAATTAATATCAGCGATATTTATATAGTTACCACCGCCAGTCAGGTAGATCTCGTAAAATCCCATATTCCCGAACTAAATTCTCTGAACATCATTGTAGAACCATTTGGCATGAATACTGCTCCCTGCCTTGCTCTCAGCCTTGCCTGGATCAAGGGGAAATATGATGAAAACGAGATCATGCTCGTTGCCGCTGCAGATCATCTTATCTCTGATACGGAAGAATTCTATAACTGCCTGCATTACGCCCATAATATCGCCTCGCAAAACTGGCTGGTCACTTTTGGCATAAAACCTTCCTATCCTGCTACCAGTTATGGCTATATAGAATTAGGTGATAAGGTCGGGGAAAAATTCTATCGGGCAAAGAAATTCGTAGAAAAACCTGATAAAGCTGAAGCCGAACTCTATCTTCAATCCGGCAGACATCTTTGGAACAGCGGTATGTTTGCCTGGAAACTTGGTAATATATCTGATGCTTTCACAAAATTTCAGCCTTATATCTGTGAAGTTCTGGAAGACATAAAAAAAGTCTGGAAAACTGATTATAAACTTAGAGACATCACTTCACTATATAAACAGATGCCCAAAATTCCTGTAGATATCGCAATAATGGAAAAATCTGATAATATCGCTGTGGTGCCGTCTGATTTTGGCTGGAGTGATGTAGGCGGCTGGAAAGCTCTCCATAATATTTCTCCTAAAGACGAGAATGATAACTATTTCAAAAGCCGTTCTCTTACTATAGACAGCAGAGATAATTACGTCTATTCAGATAAACTTGTTACCATGATCGGAGTAAATCACCTCGTGCTAATCGAAACCGAAGACGTAATTCTTGTGGCAGATAAAGAAAGATCGGAAGAAGTTAAAAAAATCGTGAAATTCCTTGATGAATCCAATCAAAAAAGCTTTCTCTAATTGCAGATGAGCAAAGGAAACAATCCAAAATTTGATCTCAAAGTGCTCTATTGCGAAGATGCTGCTAATACTGTAGTCTCGCTAAGTAAAATCCTGAAATACAGATTTGAGCAAGTAGTAATCGCTCAAGACGGAGCCATTGGCTGGCAAAAATACTGCTCCGAAAAATTTGACCTTATCATCACAGATATCAGAATGCCAAACCTGTCTGGGCTCGATATGGTAAAAAAAATCCGGGAATTTGACAGCAATATCCGGATCATCATCATCTCTGCCCACACTGATATCGATTATTTCATGCAGGCTATTGATCTCGGTATTAATGCCTTCATAAAAAAACCTGTTGATTTTAATATCATGAACAGGCAACTGGAAAAAATTTCTCATGAAATACTTATGGAAATTAAGCTCAAGAAAGAAGAAATTGCCCGGATTGCCCTGCAAACCGAGCGAGATAAAATCTATCACGAAATTAAGCAGGACCTCTCTCTCGCCCGCACTGTGCAGGAATACATTTTGCCTGAATGGCTGCTTTTTACAGATAAAATTATTTTTTCCACCGCCTATTCGCCTTCTTTCGATGTAGGAGGTGACCTTTTTGGCTATCTGGAGATTTCGCCCGGTAAATTCGTCTTCTTTCTGGGTGATGTCGCCGGTCACGGTATAAAATCTGCCATGCTCATGATGGCTGTTTATTCCTCAATAAATATGCTTATCGAGCAGGAAAAACATGATCTCTCTCCTGCCGTTATTGCCTCAAAACTTAATAAATCCATCTCTAACAGAATTTTCCTGCATAATAACTACATGACTCTTATCCTTGGTACCATTGACCTTAATGACAGCATCGTGAGATATATCCGGTTCGGACATCCGGAAATCATAGTATTTGACCATCTTACTAATGAGGCAGTGCTCGTGCAAAATCCAAAAGGAGCAATACCCGTTGGCTGGATTCCGGATTACCAGTATTCGCCGGAAGAAGAGGAAATCTTAGAACTAAAAGATAATCAAAGTGTCTTCCTCTATTCTGACGGATTATTCGAATGTGCCCTGCCGGACGGGACAAGGCTGGGACAGACGGACCTGCTTAAAGAAATGAATAAAGCTATCCCAGACATGCATCCTCTCACTGCTACTCTCGAATTTATGGAATACCTCAAAAATATTGGCTATAATATCAGCCAGGATGATTTCTCACTCATGTCTTTCTTTATACCAAATGCCATAATTCTCCCAAACCTGAAAGACCACTTACGTATCGTTGTTCCGCAAAATATTCATGTTTCAGGTGATTCTACCTGCTATCACTTTCTGCTTAAATGCACGCAAAATCATGACTTTGCCCAGACTTTCCAATCCGATATAAATGTCCTGTTTCGCGATGATGTATTTATCAGGCAAAACAGATTTATTTCTCCATTCCTGCTACTGCTCGTCTATGATGACGGCAGTGCAATTTGCCATTGCTGGCTTAAATCCATAAAAAAATATTATCTCAATAATGACACCGCTTCTTCTACATATCTCCTCGATCAAAAAGTGATCACTGCCTATATCCAATCACATAATCTATATAAAAAGAAGTATCTCCACAATATCTCCTTCAAAATACTCGGTGATTTCCTCCAGATCAGTTGCCAGCTTAATCCCAATATACCACCGGGCTAATCCCTTGATCCTGCCATAGAATCCCAATATAAAACACTCTTCAATGAGTGCGGCATCTCAAAACACAGGCAGAAAGAGGGTGATAATTGCCAGCCCGGGAATTTTAATATAATCTTGAGCGTTTTATGAGGTAATCGAGGAGGTTTTTTTCGAAGGGAGTGGAGGTGGTTATTCTATTATACTCTATTTTAGCTTCGTGGCATCGTTTTTTTAGTTCCTGGGTATAATCATCATAAACTCGAAGATAGTCCTTACGTATCATCCAGGGATTGACGGTAATCCGCTCTTTTGTCTCCGCATCCACGAATTCGGTTTCACGTTTAAATTCAAAATCAAGCTCATCTATATCCTGGATATGGAATAAAATCACTTCGTGTTTTTGATGTCTGAAATGCTGCAACCCGGAGAACAGCTCATCAATATCATCGAGCATATCTGAGATGAGGATAATTAAGCCTCGTTTACGCACCTGCTCGGCGAGTTTATGCAAAACGGCAGCGGTGCCGGTTTTCCTGCCGGCTTTCAGATTATAAAGATTTTTAAAAATCTCATCGAGATACGATCTCAAGGAGCGTGGGGGCAGATAGGATGTTACCTCCTCATCATAGGTGAGCAGCCCTACGGCATCCTGCTGGCTCATCATTAGCCAGGCAAGTGCAGAAGCCAGGGCTTTGCCATACTCCAGCTTTGTCATCTTTTTCCCATAATTCATAGAGGCACTGTGATCAAGAATAATATAGCTTTTCAGGTTCGTCTCTTCTTCATAGCGTTTGATATAGTACCTGTCTGTTTTGGCATAAACTTTCCAATCAATAAAAGCGGCAGAATCCCCGGGATTGTATTGTCGATGATCAGAAAATTCCACGCTGAATCCATGATAAGGTGATTTGTGGAGCCCAATTTTGAAACCTTCCACGATCAATCGTGCTCTGAGGGTGAATTTATTAAGAGTAGCAATAAATTCATCTGACAAATAATTCTGGTTTTCCTTCATTAATTCCTGCTGCGATTCTTATTAGATTCTTTTTCGTCCGAGCTGCATCGGTTTACTCCTACAATGATCGAAGCCGGAAAAAGTACGGCATAGGCGATCACCAGCAGAATTGGTGATATTGTATTTTCTCCTGTACCCATAATTAGATATCCGGTCAGGGTTACCACTATTGCTGCGACCATCAGAATTGTGTTTAATTTTCCAAATACTAAACGCATCTTACCTCCTGTTATTTTCCATAATAATGTCTATTGTTTCCTGTACTTCCTGGTTCATCTGGTCGTTATCCGCCAGGTTCTTTGCCTGATTCAGATATTCCAGAGCGGCTTCATACTCACCAATTTCATAAAGGATCATACCGTAATGATAGGCGATGTCTGCATGCTTTTCGGCAGCATTGCGTGTACGCTGCATTGCCTCAAGAGCCAGGTTATAGCTATCCATCCGGTAATATAGCCAGCCCAGACTATCCCAGTACATTTCATTTTCAGGATCTATCTCCAGAGCTCTCAAGAGAGATTTTTCTGCTTCGGAATATAGCGATCCCTCGGCAAATACGGCTATCTGATAGCCATAAAAATTCAGTATATCACCATTATCGGGGAATCTTTTGCTGCCGTATCTGAGTAGTTCTATCAATTCCGCATTTTTCTTCTGGTCTAATAGTACTGAAGCATAAATAATCACGCCCTCTTCATTCAGGCTGCCATCAACAAATACTTCAGACAGATATCCAGCAGCCCGTTCATAATCATCTAAGTAGTAAAATAATAATCCTGAAATCACAGGCTCGTCACCGAATTCGCGTTCCAGGATTTTTATCTCCTGCTCAAAATCTTGCGTTTGAGTTCTGAAGGCTATCGCCAAAGCCATCAATATCTGCCGGTTCTTTAAATAATCCCTGTCTAATAGCGTAATGAGTTCAGTAGCCCTGGACACATTGCCGTCTGCCAGATTGAATAGAGCCAGCAGTACAAGAGCCTCATCCTGTTTGGCAGTCAATTGATAATAGCTCTCCAGAAACACTGAGACTAATTCGTGATTAGATTCTTTGCTCATCAGGCTATAGAAAAGAGACAATTTATCCATAACATTTTCGATTTTATTAAAATTATCCAGAGCCTTTTCCAGATTTCCTTCCTTCATCTCTAATTCCCAAAGGCTGCCATAAATAGAGGGCAGATTCTCCTCGGCAAAATATCCAGCGTCCAGAAGAATTTCTGCCAATTGAGTACTTACTTCATAATCTCCAGTCAGCAGTGCAGAAATAAAAACCATCTTCATCATCTGCTCATCACCCAGACTGCGGCTCGCTTTCTCCAATTTTAGCACATTTTCATAATCGCCCTTATCGTAATACAAGCTCACAAGAAATCTCATAAGCTCCAAAGGGAGATATCCCAGCCTTTCCAGACGCTCAGATAAGATATCCAGCGTGATTTCCTGTTCACCGAGACTCTCATTTAAAGCAGAAAGATTATGAAGCACTTCAATATCCTGCCACTTTTCATATAAGCGTAGTAATATGTCACGAGCTCTTTTCCCCTCTCCTTTTCTCTTGTAATAGTCTGCCACCTTCATAAGAAGCGGCCTGTCCTCCGGCAGCCATTCTCCTTGAAGAGCTTTTTCCAGATAAATGCTGTCTGCCGGCGGGTAATAAGCAGACATAAATTCATAACAGGCAAAATAATAGCCCCGCCTGGGCTCGTCATTTAGACTCTCAAGCAAAAATTCTTTCGCTTTAGGAATATTACCCTTCTTGAGATATACCTGACTAAGATTGAAGAGTATCCTGCTGCTATAGCAGCCACTTTCGAACCAATCTTCACCCAGTTTGATCATGTAGCTCATAGCAAGTGTATCTGTTTTAGCTTGAGCCAGCAGGTAATCATAAATCCTCTCTTTAAGATAGATACTTTCCTTATAGCTGAGTTCTGCCATCCTCAAAAGATCAAAGGCATTACCGAAATTGCCATCTAAACGCTCATATTCGGAGGTAGAATAGATACTCATGGACTGCATAAACCGCCAGTCATCATACAATTCTTTCTGTCGCTCATTTTTTGATTCCGGCTTTGCGGTTCTATGAAGGGCACAGCCGGAAAATAGTAAGATTATCAAGAGCAAAAACAGGAAAATGCGTCTATAAATCATATATCGAAATAATATTTCAACCGGATGGAGCGGTCTGCCGCCTGCGTATCGCTTCTGGCTTTCAGAAGATCATTAAATTTCATCTGAAGGTATAAATTTGGAGTGAAATATATAGCTAAACCAGCATTTAAGTAGCCATTATTGAGGTAATCAGTTTCCTCTTCCATCACACTTTTTAGCCATTTCTCGTCTTCATTGATCCCCAGATCGTATTCCAGGCTCAGCACTAATACGTCTCCAAGCGTCTTATCCAGACCAGTATAGATATTCAAATGACGTTCATCATCACTATTTTCCAGGCTATAGTTTGCACCTAAGTGATAACCCAGATTGCCCAGAAATTCAAAATTCTTGGTCATTGCTAAATAGAATCCTTTAGATTTTATATCATATCTTCTTATCTCTTCTCCGGCTTCATCCTTGCCGGAATAAAATCTGCCATGACCTTGAGAATCGAACCCTACGGCAAGAGCAGGTACCTTATAGCCCTCATCCATAATCCTGAACTTGGCATAAAATTCCACCCTGTCATGCCATTCCGGCTCCTTATTTCCTACCACATTCTCTGCGGCATAGCTCATCCCCACCATCACACGCGGAAATACGCCTATCCTTAGTCCCAGCATCAAACCGTTGTCTTTATAAAACTCCGTGAATATATCCGTCTCACCTCGCTGCAGAATACCAGCCGTGGGCGCATCCACCAGGGTATCCATCTCATAGCCGCTCAAGCATATTGCAAATAAGAGCACTATCATCAGACTCGTCCGCTTCATAAACGCCTCCTGTCTCAGCTACTTTTTTTTTACTCTGTTAATTTACCCGAAGGTTTTTTTCAGTCAAGATTTTTACTTTTTATGCTTCAGGCATTAAGGTCTCTGATGATATTTATTGTGGAAACTTTTCTGCTTCTTGCTGCCGGCACCAGCGCAGCAAGTACCGCTATCATCAAAGCTATCGCGGGAATAATAATAAAATCATTTATCCTTAGCTGCACCGGCAATTCCTGTATGGGAAATCCACTTACCGGTATCTTGATATACTGCCATTTAAGATGAGATAGCAGCAAAGCCAAAGCTGCCAGAATTCCAGCTATTATGCCTAAAATACCAATCTGAAAACTGGTATTGATAAATATCTGCCGAATATCACTTTTTTTCACGCCAAATGCCTGCAATATTCCAATATCCCGCTGCCTCTCAGTGACCAGCCGTGTGAGATTGCCAGCCATATTAAAACCTGCTAATATGATGATCAATGAAAGCACAAGGATCATCAGCACCTTTTCCATCTTGATTGCATTAAATAGATTCGCTTCATAATCACTCCAATCCTCTACCAGAAATTCACCGGTTAGCTCCTTTTCCAGCAATCGCCGGTAATGCCAGGACTTCTCAGGATTCTCTGTGCGCACTTCTATCATATCCACGCTGTCTCCATAACCGCTGAAATATTGCCCGGCACTCAAGGGATAATAACTAAAATGAAGGTCATAATCAGGAATGCCGGAACTGAAAATACCTACAACCTTGAATCTTCTGCTGCGCGGTAAAAGCCCCAGTGGCGTTACTTCTGTGCCAATAGGAGCAGATAGCTGCACAAAATCCCGCACAGTTACATTTAAATTAACTGCCAGATCAAAACCGAGGATGATGCCATTTTCTTCAAAATCTTGTATCTCAGGATTACCAATCAACAATTTGCCGGATAAATCTGTGCTTTCTGTATAGCTTAAGTAATCTATTCCTATAAAAACACCACCATAAATGCCGTCTTCACTCTGGATCAAAAGCTCGTTACTCACTACCGGTGTGGCATGCCGGATATATTTGATAGCTTCAATTTCTTTGGTCAATTTGCGATAATCAGAAAGCGGCTCTCCGCCCTTATCACTAATCTTCACATCACTTCTAAAAGCTGTGATCCGCTCACGAATATCACTATCGAAACCATTCATCACAGATATCACAACTAATAAAGAAAATACTCCTAAGCCAATTCCAATCAAACTCAACAGATTAGAAAAGCTCAAAAGAAAAAGACTGTGCCCTTTTAAATAACGGCGTGAGATGAAATTCCCAAAATTCTTCATCTGATTTCCCAGTTTTTGCAGGTGATCTAAAATCTGGTTGTGACTTCCAATCGCAATCCGGCAAAAGGCGATTGGTAATTGCAGACGCCGTTGCGGCAAACATTCCCCCCCTTCTCGCTACCGGCAAACAGCCGAATATCTGTGTGCTCCCACACAGGCGCATACAGCTCGATGCCCAATTTTCCCGAACCCTTTTGGATACCATCTATGTTTTTATACTTTAATGAACTCAATATCGATAGCGAATATTTCTTATATACTCCAAAATCACATTGGAATAAGGGCTCGCTGTATTCTTTTTCAGCACCGTAATAATCATAGCGTTGCCGCAACCATTCCAGTCGCAAAAGCACCGGTTTCTGCCATATCATAAAATCGGCTTCCACCCGCGGCTTAATCTCCCTATCCCACTTGTATTCTTCGGCATAGTCATCAAGACGCTCCAGCCAGCTAAATTCCAGATGTAAGCCCCAATTGCTAAACTCGTGCTTGTAGCTGCTATAAAAATTACTCATGAATACGTCATCTTCACTTGCCCAACCCTCAGAATAATTAAGCTCTAATTCGTTCCTTTCATCCGGTGACCAAAAAATTATTCCCTGCAACCCCTGCTCATCATATCCCGGCTGGCTCCAGGCTCCGTATTCCGCGATAGGCTCCTCACTATAACTCACTGCCGGCAATTCCACCAGTCTCTCATTAAAATTCCTGTAGTCCTTATATGCCGCAGTGATACGAAAATCACCTAAATACAAGTTCATATTACTATAGAAGGCACGTCCCGCTAAGTCATCGTTTATATCCCAATACTTCCGGCTTTCAGCATATTCACTATTTAGTTCCAGAATCTTCGTGATGAACTGCAGCCGGCAATCGAATACATCACGGCGGTTATATTCGTATTTAGCACCATCGACAAAACTGCGGTAACTAAGGGCACTTCCACCCATAACGATTGCCTTGGATAGATTCCAGGAAAAATCAGCACCTGTGACTATGTCATCATGATCGGGATACTCCTCATTAGGCAACGCACCATAGATACCCTGCAACATATACCTGTCTTCCTGAACCCGCATCTGAACTCCGTCCAAACGCGTATCTTCATCCAGATCAGTATTGTCATAGGCATGAATTACCATGCCGCTGCCAAATACGGCTTCATAATTACCGGCACGGACAAAAAGCTTATCCCCACTATATTCTCCAAAAATATCCAGCCACTCATGTCCTATATTATCACTGTCCAGATATTCATCCGGCGCAAAACGGTTATATCCTGGCAATTCCGCCTGATAAGAAATGCCAAAACGGAATCTATTGTAATGTGCAGTAAAAGAAAATTCGTTATCAAGATAATGATGCAGCGAATCTTCTGCAGTTCTGTAAACATAACTTAATTTATTAATCCCGCTGATATAAAAATTACTGCCCGTTGATTCCTGCTGCTCCAATCGCTTCTCCGGCTCATAATCCAGCCACTTTAAAATGTTTTCTTCAATCTCCAATTCATCCCCACGCTTATAACCATCATGCGTATAGACTATGCTCATATCCGGCGTCACTAATATTGAGCGGGGGGGATTAACTACATTAAATAATTTCAAAGTTACTTGCTCCGGGTCATACAGACTGATAAACTCATATCCGTTAGATTTTATATATGCCTGGGCAATTGGCTGATGACGCGGTTTATCTATATTTATTGCCAGCACTATCAGCTTGCCTTCATACTTCTTGTGAAATTCGTTGTAATGATGCAATGCCTTCTTGCAGGGAGCACACCATGAAGCCCAGAAATCTAATAGTACCAGCTTGTCCTTGAATTCTGATAACCGCACCTGATTGCCCTCTGCATCCTGCAAAGTAAAATCACTCGCCTTCTGCTGTGACTCAGAACCAAGTAAAATGCAAATATTTAATAAAAGCAGCAGTATAATTATCCCTTTCATGATTATTCTCCCAGTTTGCCTTTTATCACATTATATATCTTCGCACCGGACACGTTCCAGTTCTCTCCTTTACTCTGCAGCCAGACCACCATACTCACTTTCTCGGGTAATTCTATATTGCATGCCACGGAAATCTCTCCCACTGATAAATTAGAATCATAAATCTGCTCCGCTCCACCCAATACTCGATTCTCAAAATATACCGATGATGAAATATAATGCAAATCCGGCTCTTCTTCAAGCAGTACCGCTCGCAACATAAGACCCTCTCCCGTTAAGGATACTAATTCTTCCCACGTTACTATTCCCGTTACTATATTGCCACTAACTGAAATCTCAAGGCTGGTGAACCTGAATTGCAAAGGTTCTGCAAGTGCCTGCTCATAACGGCTTTGGTAGGCAAGCAAAGCTGCACCCCCCGCACCTATTATCTTATAGTCTCCCTGCACAATTATGGTAGGTTGCGAATATGCCTCATAATAGGTTGCTTCCGGAAAAAATACACCACCCGGATCCTGATCATAGATATAGTCCAATGCTACGAATTGCTCACCCAGATCAGAATGCATTTCTTTTAATTTCCTCGCTACATCCGGACAATTACTGCATGTGGTCGAAGTGAAATATTGAAATAGCACTACCGGTAAATCCGGATTAAGTGCCGGAGGCGCCACCTGGTTGCCAAAAAAAAGATAATCCCCCCCGTCTGCCATAAAGTAATCTTCTATCTCTGATATTAAAAAATTGTCTTCGCCAAACATACCCCGCAACTCAAATCTTATACGCCCTGTTTTCCAATATTCCAGCAGCTCTGCCGCAAGAACCAGACTATCTCCGTATTCATGATAATAGGCTTCGTATTTATGCTCAATATCTGTCTTCGTCATAGTATTATGCAGATATTCATCACTATACCAGGTCATTATGCCACCAAGGTCTTCTGCCCCACCCGCGGATAAACTGTCACTAAAAATCATAAAGCTGGATTCCAGGGCAGCATCACTATACACATCATGATCATAACGATCACACCCCGCAAAAAGTGCTAATAATCCTATAAATATCCATAATCTCTTCATGCTATTGCTCCATACTCTTTTTATTAATCCCACCTCAAAATTAAACTGTTACTTATTTATTTCACCTCTTTCCACTGTCAAATCTTAAATAATTTCATAGCATACCCCCGGAATTTTTTATTGAATCTGGTCTAAAAAACAACATAACCAGTTTTTTTAAGATAATTAGCCAATTCTGAAATTTGCCAGGTCAAAATTTGAAGATATTTCTAATATGCCAAATTGATTTTCTAATAACACAATATTCG
>CAZRXY010000087.1:0-3704 GCA_964604155.1 uncultured Candidatus Cloacimonadota bacterium
ATAAAATTCGTTACTATCCGTCGCAGAGGTAAGAATATCGTAGAAAAGCTGAATAATGTTCCTGTTTCGGAAAAGAAGAAAATCCGGGTCGAATGTGCCGGCACCAAGAAAAGGACGCTCTATGCTTATGAGGAACGGGTAATATTGAAAGGATACAATGCAGCTAAAACATCAAAAAAAGATATGGAATATGTAAGGCAGGTTTCGATTACAGGACATGGGAAAATCAAGCCAGCGCTGATCATTACCAATGATTTTTCACTCTCCATGAATGATTTAGTGCGAAAATACTCAA
Organism: uncultured Candidatus Cloacimonadota bacterium; assembly: GCA_964604155.1. Lineage (GTDB taxonomy): Bacteria > Cloacimonadota > Cloacimonadia > Cloacimonadales > TCS61 > Stygibacter. The sequence continues at coordinate 296 of CAZRXY010000087.1, forward strand.
AAAGATGGATTGTTGAGAAAGGTATCAGTGAACAGATAGAGTTTTTTCATCTGAACAATGTATCCTCATCGATGGTAATAAAGGTTGATTTTGATCTTACGATGTCAATTCTTGCACATAATCTAAATAGAGTTTTTGCTCTCGACCTGGATGGATACGAGCATTTATGTAGCAATAGCACTTACGAGAGATTTCTTAGAAATAATGGCACAGTGGAAATCTCAAAAAAGGAAATAGTAATCTCTCTAAAAAAGAAAAGGGATCTTCCGGCGATTCTAACCTCGATGAAGAATCATGAGAATATTCGTTATGATTTTCTGGGAAATAAAAAAATCAAATTCATTGGTGCTACTATTTCATAAAAAATTAGAGTATACATTGTGACCGTGAAAATCTATATCTAACGAAAATATGTAAGATAGTTCTTTGTTGTCCTGCTCTTAAGTTGCAGATAATGCGATATGGTGCAGATGTACATCTTTTGAAATATTACTGGGTGGGCTTTTGCAGGATTGTGGTTTTGATTATTCAGGTAAGGTATAAGAAGATGTTTTGCTGAGAGGGTTCGTTTGGTTATATAAGTGTATTTCAGGTGATGGTTGAATGGGATTCATTTTTTTTCTTTACAAGATGCTGCGGAATTTGCATCGTGCCCTTGTTTTAAAAATTAAAACAGGATACCGGGAAATATTGTATTCCGGTATGACTCACTGACAGGAGGTATAATGATTAGAAAGCTTATTTTTATTATTGTGATCATGAGTGTAGTGAGCCTGGCATTTGCGGGTGGTATTGCTCTATCGGGACTTGGGACCAGGGCAAAGGCAATGGGTGGAGCTATGCGTGGTCTGGCAGATGATGCGTCTGCGATGTACTGGAATCCTGCGGGATTATCATTTATGGAAGAATCTGTTTTGAATCTTGGCATCCACTATGTGGATTTTAATGGAGAATGGGAGAAAGACGGCAATGTAATTGAGAACGAAGATGTTTTGAATCTGATTCCCAGCGTAGTTTACGGGCATGTATGCCCGGATAAGCCCTGGAACTTTGGAATAGGAGTGTATGTACCTTTTGGTTTATCTGCCCAATGGGATATCTATCAGATGCCGAACACCATGTGGGTAGATACCGATGGTGATGGAATAGTGGATACCGAAGCACCTATCACCTGGTCAGACGAGATTGAAGAATTCGATAAATATGGTTCTCTGATGGTCTTAGATTTTCATCCGACAGTAAGTTATAAATTGAGCGATCAGCTAAGCATGGGCTTGGGTATCAGCATGGATTATGCGAGTATGAAGATCAATATGGTGGAAGAGCATCCTCTCTACGGTAAATGGCTTCCTACTTATGTGCAGCTTCAGGGGAGTGGCATTGGTTTTGGGTATAATTATGGTTTTCTTTTTAAGCCAAATAGTCAACTAAGTCTTGGCTTTTCCGCAAGAACTCCTATTGAAGTCAAGCTTGCTGGTGATGCGGAGATAGATACTTATTTGAACAACATAATTGCCGGTGGTCAGGGCTTTTCTACTCACACAGTGATCCATAGCAATCCTGATGTGGAAGCTACGCTGGTATTGCCGGCAGATTGGGGCTGGGGAATAGCTTACAGAGTGATGAAGAATTGGCTGCTTTCGGCAGATTTCACATATACATGGTGGGAATCTTTGGACGTGATTGAGCTTGATTTTGAAGAGGGGTTCGATGATGACGAGATGGTTCTTAATTGGAAAAACACCGTACGTTTTGGCTTGGGGACGGAATATCTTTGGGACAAATGGGCATTCAGAGCTGGATATTATTATGACGAATCGCCATTGGTTGATGAGACAATGACAGTAACTTTCCCTGATTTCAATACGAAGCACGCCCTTAATTTTGGTCTCGGCTTTATGATCAATGAAAAGATCAGTCTTGATCTGGGTTTAGAATACATCATGATAGAAGAAAGAGAGATCACGGAGCAGACGGAAGAAAACTGGCTGGGCATCTACAACGGCACTATCATGGATATCATGCTTGATCTTAACTGGAAATTCTAAATTATAATTTATAAAACATGGTTAACAGGCCGAGCTCTGTTAACCATGTTTTTTTTTGATATATTTTTTAGCGGATCAGGGTCATCCTGCCGGTACTACCTGTAAAGCCATTGCCTTCCAGTCGATAGAAATAGATACCTGAGCCTGCCGGTTTCCCGGCATCATTTTTGGTATCCCAAATAATTTCGCCGGGAGCTGCCGGCAGAGTTCGCACCTTCTGACCTTTAACATTATAGATAATAATCTCGGGATCAATATGGTTACGAGGCAGTGTGCAGATAAAAGTGACATGTCCTTTATAGGCTGTGAAGGGGTTCGGGTAAGCGTGCAGACTGGGAGTGATGCTTATTTCATCATCGGAATAATCTGAGAAGAATTCAGAGATATCGCCACGGCTGAAATGGATATAATCAGTGACAAAGGCGCGGCTGTCAGCTTTTTCTACAATTTGAACGAAGAGGGTGTTATCCAGTGTTTCACGGATTTCCAGCGTGCAATTTGGGGGTACTGTGAGCTCATGGAACTCAAAACCAAGAGTGCCAATTATATTCAGAGATGAGACATCTAAAATATTATAATCCCAGAGGGGTGCAGAGCCGCTGATATAATGTAAAATTCCTCCGTGCTGCTGTTGGAAATCAGCAAAGTGTTGATATTGGTTAAGGTTCGGTTGAGTGAGCACATTGCCCTGAGCATCAATCAGGAATCTATGTCCTCCGTTTTTTATAAAAAATTGGTCTTCGTAAATTTTTAGATCAGAAAGACTTTCAAAGTAATTATTAATAGTGATAGTCTCCCAGTTATCTACTGTTTTGTGGACGATTAAATTTTCGTATTGGCCTGGATGGGAGCCTTGGTTGATCAGGAAGGCGATGCAACCTTCATAAAGGCAAAAATCAACCAGATAGTAATGATTTTCTAATTCAAAACTATCGGTTTGGGTAACAGAGAGGGTTTGGGGGTGATAATCGAAAACACCAATCCAGTTGCTATCGAATACCCCGCCGGAGGAGCCGGGTAAAAGGTATATTTCGGGATAATCAGGAGGAGCTTCCGTTTCCAGTCTTGTATCCCATTGATAATCTTTTTCATAGCCGGATGAGCCATGAGAGCCGGAGTATTCCCAGTTATCGATATCCCAATTATGGTTTTGAGGGTGGTTATCCGGATCGGTACCGGAGCGGTGAATAAAACCGCGGCGTCTTTCCTGCTTGCCGCCATATATATGCAGGGTGCCTCTATCACCCATCTGCGCATTTGCTGCTTCGGGATAAACCGGATTGTACCAGGGATAATCGGCGCCATAGGGAGTGGTGATTTGGTCACCATAATTTGGGTTTTCATAGGGGTAGCCGCAGGTA
>CAZRXY010000088.1:0-6558 GCA_964604155.1 uncultured Candidatus Cloacimonadota bacterium
GGATGTGAGGATGTGAGGATGAGAAGATGAGAGGATGAGAGGATGAGAGGATGAGAGGATGAGAGGATGAGAGGATGTGAGGATGTGAGGATGTGAGGATGAGAGGATGAGAGGATGAGAGGATGAGAAAATGCGAAAGAGAGTTTAGTAAAACATTTCTTTGTTCGTGTGGTTGGTGTGGTTCGTGGTAGAAAAAAAAGAGAAGATTATGAACCGCGGAAATCACGGAACTACACAGAAGCAAGAAAAGAGGAATAAAGAGTAATAAATAGGATTAGCATAATTTCTTGTCTTACATTTTTCAGTGTCATTCAGAGCCTTCAGTGGTTAAAAAGAAGAGAAGATTATGAACCGCCAACTACGAACAATGTTCGACATGGCAGGCGGAAATCACGGAACTACACAGAAGGAATAAAAGAGGGGAAAAATGAATAGTATAATTTCTTTTCTTACATTCTTCAGCGTCATTCCGCGCCTTAAGCGGTTGATAAAAAAAAGAGTATCCTGTGAACCGCAAAAAGAGATTTATGATAAACAGCCTGTAGTTTCACGCAGAACAGACAAAAATTTCCCAGAAAAATGACGGCAAACCTTGAATATCTTTTTTGATGTATAATTTTTAGTTGCCATAAATTTTACAAATTCAATGATGGCACGGGTGAGTAAATTTGATTATCACTGGAGGAATAGAATGTATAAAATGCTGATGCTAATATTTGTGTTTTTTTTATCAGGGATATTGTATTCACACACACGATCGGACCTGGAAGCTATGAGAAATGAAAAGGAAATGTGGATAATTGGCAAGGGAGAAGCCAGCTCTGAAACCGCAGCAGATAGAATGGCTATTAATGACCTGTTATCGCAGATATCCGTTCAAGTGGAGGGTTCTTTCACTAATATAATCGAAGAGGATAATGGTAATATAAAAGAATACTGTTCTTCAGCAATCAAAACGTATTCTGCCGCCCGTTTGGAAGCAGCTCAGCGCAGCATCTTTGATTCCGACAGTAATTACATTGTATATCGCTATATCAAGGTAGAGGACAGAAACAAAATTTTTGAGCAGAGAGAAAATCTGATTAAGGATTATGCCAGAAGAGCAGATGATGCTGAAAAAGAATTACGGATTGGTGATGCTTTACAAAATTACTATTGGTCTCTGGTGCTATTGCGAACCCATCCTGATTGGGATAAAATAGAGCAGATTTTTAACGGTACTGAGGAAACTCTTATTTCTTATCTCCCAGACCGTATCAGCAGAATTTTCAGCCTGCTTGATCTGAGTATTTCTGAGCAGAGATTTGATGAAAAAAATAAATTGAGTCTGATCACAGTTTCGGTTGATTTTGCTGATAAACCGGTGCAAAACCTCGATCTTAAGTATTATCTGGGTAATGACTGGTCAATTCCTACAGGAGTATCACGTGGTAAGGCGTTGCTGGAATTTTTGACTACGCTGCAAGAAGTACCTATACCCCTAAGCATAAATATTATGTATAATGATTTCCAAAAAGCTTCTCATAATAATGACTTGCGCAATGTATTAGAAGAAATGGAAGTATTAGGTATATGCCCGGTGTTTAGAAATAGCCGCTTTGATCTCGGTATAGAAGAGAATGTGATAAAATCACCAAGTCAGCCCGAAATTTTATTGCAGGCTGGTAATGAAGCCTTCCTTACAGATTTATACGAACAGCAGGTAAATAGATTATGCAGTTATCTTGCTAATAGTGCAAGCAGTGATCCGCAATCCATATTTACCCAGACAGGCTGGGAAGATTATCAGAAAATCCTGCAATACGGTAATGCCAGATTGATAGATAATCGCCCACAATTGACTATTGATAAAATAAACGACAAGGTATATATGCGTGGTTTACCCGTGCAATTCAATTTCCCGCAAAGCGGCAGAACTATCAGTGAAGAACTGGTTATCAGCTTTGATAAAACCCGCCGGATAGATAAAATTAAGTTTGCCCTTTCGGATCTTGCTGTTCACGATATAATGGATAAGCTTCAGGCTTCGGATGAGGAGAAATACCATCTTGTGAATTTTATTGAAGAATATAAAACTGCCTACTGCACGAAAAACATAGATTTTATTGAGAAAGTATTCGATGATAATGCACTTATCATTGTGGGCCAAATGCTCAAAGATGATGAAATCCAGATCGAGGGTATGTATAATTCGCTGGGAAAAAGCTGGAAAGCTGTGCAGTATTCCAAGCAGGATTATGTGAAAAACTTAAGAAGGCTTTATGCAATAAATGAATATGTGAACCTGCATTTTGAAGATAATATTATCACCAAAACAAATGATGAAAATTCGCGGATTTTCGGTTTGCAGATACATCAATATTACTATAGCCAGACTTATGCCGATGAAGGCTACCTCTTTCTTATGTTTGATCTCACAGATAACACCAGACCCAGCATTTACGTCCGCACCTGGCAACCAGAAAAAAATCCGGACGGTTCGATATACGGCTTGGATAATTTCTATCTTCCCCGATAAATTTTAATATAATATTAAGGAGTTTAAATCGTGAAACAAAGAATACTGATAGTTCTTTTGCTCTGGTTTTCAATTATTTTCTCTGCCGAAATGGTAGTCACAAAGGAACTGATAAAAGAACCCGGAGATCTCACACTGCGGCAATCTCCCAGACGCGATCACAGCGGAAATTATTGTGCACTTATCAAGATAAACACAAACCTTATGCCCTTTGATAAGATAGAATCTAATCTCACTCCTGTAGCTGTTGAAAATAAGACCGGCGAGGTCTGGGTCTATCTTTCCCCCGGCGAAAAAAGGCTCTATCTTGATAAAACAGGTTTTGCCCGTTTGATCTACGATATTAAGCTGCAATTGGAGAGCAATTCGGTTTATTCGCTCACCATCAGAGAAAGTGGCGCCATCCCTTCCATAGAAAATGTGGTCTTACTTACATTTAATCTTAACCAGGAAGAAGTGGTGATCAGCCGTGAAGGAAAAGCTCCCATTATTGCCCGTTCTACCGTAGCACCCTTCAGACTTCCACCCGGTAAATACTCTTTCACCTTCCAAAAAGAGGGCTTTCAAACCCAGACCCAGGAGATTATCCTGCAAAATGATGCCTCTTATGATATAAATATGCAGCCTGGCTCGAGTAGAGTGAGCTTCTCGGCTCCCGGCATTTTAACTATAGATTCTAACCCTTCCAGCTCAGAAGTGGAGCTTAATGGACAAAAGGTTGGAGTTACTCCGTATCAGGGCAGCCATTATGCCGGTGAATATACCATCACTCTACGCAAAGACCTCTATCACCCTGCCAGCAGAACTTTTACGCTGCATCCCGGTGAAACTCTGGAAGTACCCCTTGAACTGCTGAAACCGCGCTTCGGATATCTAAAGGTGAGCACCACTCCCGGCTCCGCAGATATTTATCTCGATGAAAAGCTGCTCGGTAAATCACCAATCAAAAAACAGATTATCCCCAGCGGAGACCATGTCCTGCGGATTGCTCTGGATAAATACAAAACACATCAGCTCAATTTCACCGTTCAAGATGGTGAAGAACCTGACATTAATATAGACCTTGAACCAAACTTTGCTCGTATGGAAATAAATTCTGCCCCTGTGACCGGAGCAAGTGTTTTGATAGACGGCATATATGCAGGCACTACTCCCTATATTGAGCCGATGATGCCGGCGGGCTCTTATACCATCAGCGTAGAAAAAGAATTATGGAGTGGCACCTCAGAAACCATCATCATCGAACCGCAAATGCCGTTTACAAGAACCCTCGTGCTCACTAAAGATTTTGGCACACTCAGTATTTCCGCCCCCGGAAGCACTATATTTATAGATGATAAAGAAGTAGCAAAAGATAGCTATGAAAAAAATCTTAAACCCGGAAGCTATAAACTGAAAGCCGCAAAAGAAAAACATCATGATGACCAAAAAGAAGTTTTTGTCAATATTGGCGAAACCAGACAAATACATTTAGACCCGGTTCCCAGGTTAGGTAGTATATCAGTTTTAGCTGTAGAAAAAAGCAGCCCTGCAAACAGTATCAAGGGCGCAAGAATTTATCTTGATAACGAAGACAGCAAAAAAGAAACCCCGGCAGTTCTGGAATTGCTTCATGGTGAATATGAACTTAAACTTGAACATTCCAGATACCTGGACAGTATAAAAAAGATAGACATCATAGAAGGTGAAAGCAAGACAATAACCTTTGAACTGGATACCTATCAGGGCTCAATGCTGGCTAAGAAAAATACCTGGAAAAGGAATAGCTGGCTGGGGTTTACTGCAGGAGCCTTGCTTGTCGGCGGAGGATTTTACTGCAATATGCAAGCTAACGATTATTTTGAAAAATATCAAAGCACCGGAATTACTGCAAAAACCCTCGATTATAAGCAGAAAACACAGGATTTTGAAAGTTACCGTGATTATTGCTATTACGCCGCCTCCGGGGCTGCCGTATATATGTTCTATTGCTGGATAAAGACCTCTATTTATGGAAGTAAAACTAAATAAGAACAGTGCAACCCCTTCGGGGTTGAGGCCGGTTGGTTGTTTGAATCCACAGGTTTCGCTTCGCTTAACCTGTGGCTATTATAGTGCAACCCCTTCGGGGTCAAGTCCTGGGAGCTGCGAGCTCCATCTCGTAGATTTAAATAAGAAAAAACACAACAAATCAATTCCTTCGGGGTTAAAACTAAATCCAATAAAACAGAGATTTATAAATTATAGCCAAAAAATAAATCCGATGATACAGCAAAACCCGTTGACAAACAATCCTACCCCAACGGGGTGCAACAATAATAGCCACAGGTTGAGCTGGCGAAACCTGTGGGACAAGACCAAACCAAACCCCAACCCTGAAGGGGTTGCACAGGAATAATTATGTCAACTTACACAAAAATATTATATCATATAGTATTCAGCACAAAAGATCGCAAAAGAACCCTCAAAATTGAAAACCGTGAGAAAATCCTGAAATATATCTGGGGTATAATCAAAAATAAAAAATGTTATTTATACCAGATTAATCTGATGGAAGACCATATACATATATTGTGTTCTTTGCACCCCTCAATGCAATTGGCAGAACTGGTTAAGTCAATAAAACTGTCCGTATCAGATTGGCTCAAAAGGGAAAATATATCCCCGGATTTCGTTGGATGGCAATCAGGTTATGGTGCCTTCACATTATCATGGAGTGATAAGAAAAAGATAGTTGAATATATAAAAAACCAGCAGGAACATCACAAATTGTTTGATTTTAAAACAGAATACAAAAAATTATTAGACGAATCAGGAATTGAATATGATGAGAAATATTTATCTTGATAGTTCAACCCCTCAAGGGTTGAGGCCGGTTGGTTGTTTGAATCCACAGGTTTCGCTTCGCTTCACCTGTGGCTATTATAATCCAACCCCTTCGGGGTCAAAACCTGGGAACTGCGAGCTCCAGCTCGTAGATTCAAATAAAATAAAATACAAAAAAATAAACCTATCTAGATTAAATAAAAATCCAATAACACAGAGATTTATAAATAATAGCAAAATAATAAACCCGATGATAAAGCAAAACCACAGAACAAACAATCCCACCCCAACGGGGCATAACAATGATAACCATGAGCAAAACCCGTTGACAGATGATCTTACCCCAGCGGGGTGTAACAATAATAGCCACAGGTTGTGCTGGCGAAACCTGTGGGACAAGACCAAAACAAAACACCAACCCTGAAGGGGTTGAACCATAAATTGGAGGAATCATGAAGAAGATTTTAATAATTATCACATTGTCTATTTTATTAATTGCCTGCGAAGAACACGTCTTTGATAACCTGGCAGATACCGATATTCTAATTAATTCCCCCGTTAATTTTAAAATTGTTCAAAGTAGCCTTGTTTCCTGCCAGATGACCTGGGATGATAACAGCGAAGGAGAAACGGGTTTTAAAATAGATCGTAAACAAGATGCTGAAGAATGGGTTGAAGAATATCAGATATTAGAAGAAAATACTGAAAGTTATACTGATAATAATCTTCAGGTAAATTCCACTTATCATTACAGAATATATGCTTATTGTGATGAAAATACATCACACTCTACAGAAGCAGATATTTCAATGACTTTCCCCGCCCCCACAGATTTATCTATTTCGCAGAACTCTCTAGCCTCTTGCTTGATTAACTGGAACTACACTGAAATTGCCGATGAAGAGGGATTTAGAATTGAACGACGCCTTAGCGGAGCAGGCTGGGATTTAGTCGCCTCACTGCCATTAGCTGAGATGCAGTATGAAGATGCCGGATTATTAGCAGGTGAAGTTTATGAATATAAAGTATTTGCCTATAATGAACTATATGATGGTAATGCTGTAACAGGATCGGTGACACTGACACCGCCAGAAGGCATGATCTATGTGGAAGGCGGCACTTTTAATAATGGCACCTCCGATGTGACGGTATCATCTTTTTATATAGGACAGTATGAGTTAACACAGAGCGAATATGAGGCAGTAATGGGCACCAATCCCGCTTATTTCCCTGGT
>CAZRXY010000089.1:0-3091 GCA_964604155.1 uncultured Candidatus Cloacimonadota bacterium
TTGACATTTCTATAAGACAATGTCAAATGTTGAGCCCTGACCCCTTGACTCCCTAAGCTAATTTTATTTTCACATTATAGCAATAATGAAGGCTTATGAAAAGAATATTTTTAAAAAACTTATAGCAAGGTTTACAAAATTATTGATTGAGGCTTTGATTTTTTCTTTCTTCTTCACTTAATTGAAGCAGGATAGTTCGGGCATTTTTCGCCTCCTGGGTATCAGGCATTAATCGAATAACCTTCTTCAGATAAGGAATCGCCTTTCCCTGCTCACCCTGTTGCAGATACAGTAATGCCAATAGGTAGGAGGCAGATCCAAATTTCGGGTTTATCTTCAATGCTTTAAGATAAAACTCTTCGGCCAATACAAACTCACTCATTTTTAAATAGGTGCTTCCCAAATCAGTATAAACAGGCACCATTAATTTTGTATCTTCCTGGTAGGTAATAGCCTGTTTAAATTTTTCTGCTGCCTTCTCAAAGAGCTCCTGATAATAATATGCCACCGCCATATCCATGGGTAAATCATGCGTGTTATATGTTTTTTCCGCCTGCAGAAAATAATCCAGCGCTTTGCCGTAATTATTTTGCATTGCCATCAGCTTGCCGATGGAATAAGATACTCTTCCATTATAGGGTTCTGCCTGCAGAGCCTTCTGATACAGTTCAAGGGCTTGCTGAAAATTTTGATGCCTGACGGCCCTGTTTCCCTCTCCCAGATAGTAATTAGATATCAACGGTCTGCCTAAATAGAAGGTAAACAGGATAAACACCCCTAAAAACAAAAGGGACAAGAGAACTCTTTTTTTATTTGAAAATGAATATTCTTCTCTACTACTCTTTTTTAAGATCTTCTTTTTATTGTCTTCCTCCTTACTATTATCTTGTTGATTTTCTTTATCAATCTTTTCCTGCCGAATAATATTTACCGTCATTCCCAGGTAAAGCCAGAAAATGGCCAGGGTAGCCGGCAAGTGGAAGGGGAAACCGAAAAAACTATCAAATAAAATAGCTACCATTGCAGCCATCAGCCCGATGACTATTGCTGATTTCTGTCTGTCTTTCATTCTCCTTAATCCCTTAATCCCGTAAGAAAAAAAGGCAATTATGATAGCAATAAATAATGCCAGGCCTACTAAACCTAATTCAGCTCCCAGCTGCAGATATTCATTGTGGACATGTTTGGCATATCCGTGCGAGAAAATATCCCGATTATTGTCCAGCTGGAAAAATTGAGCCTGGTAATCCAGCGAAAGATACGGGAAAGTGCCTAATCCCGAACCAACAAGAGGTTGGTCTTGAATCATCATGGCGGTAAAACTCCAGATTGTCCTCCTTCTTCCCGAATACAGCTCTTCCTGTAATGTCTCCAAGGATAACCTGTTTTTGATGGTATGAATAAAAGTCCCCGGCTTGTTGGCTGGATTGGGAAATATAAAGATAATGATTGCCAATAATGAGATAATCAGAGCAATAAGCAGTATTTTTTGGTTCAATTTTATTACATTTCTTCTTTGCAGCAGCGGGAAAAACAGGACGATAAAAACCAGTGCTACAGCAAAGCCAAGATAGGCACTGCGGGTAAAGGTTAATATCAGGCAGATAGTCATAATTGATATGCCTGTGAAAATCATCCATCTTTTTCTTGTTTTATCTGTTGCCAATAACCAACCGATCCCGGCGGGAATGATTCCTACTAAATACTCGGCAAAATAATTCACATTTCCCATTACACCCATCACTCGATATGTTCTACCGGTTTGAGGTGTCTCGAAAAAAAGGTCAAAACCAAAATACTGCAAAATGCCGTACAAGCCCCACAGACTGCCAATAACAATCAATGCGAAAATAATCTTTTCACTTCGGATAGGGTTTTTATCTGAAACCGGATGGGCAATGATAAAATAGAGGGCTGGTCCTGCCAGAAAAAGCGGCAATTCCTTCAGGGTGACCCAGAAACTGTGAGACCAGAAGAGAGAGAATGCTGCCCAGCAAGCCAGCAGTAAAATCAGCACATCGAGGGTGGTTAACTTCAATATTGAATTTTTGAAGTTAAAAAAAATTCCTTCTATCCGGCAATATATCCATAGCAGAAAGGCTGCCAGTACCAGTAGCTCAAAGATAAATTCCTTCACCGGAAAGAACATATCCTCACAGCCACGGCAAAAAACCAGGGGAACAAGGATGATTAGCAGCCATACGGCTAATTCGAGTCCCTTTTCACATATGAAAACAGTATGCATCGGTCTTACTACACCTACTGTTTTATTCTTCAAACGGAAAACCCCCGGCTTTTATTTTTCTGTCATTATAGCAGAAAATTATCAATAAAGAAAAAGAGAGACATTTTGAAAAACGCCTCTCTTTTTTCTTTAAATTCAAGCTTCACTATATCATTACTGAAATAGTGACATCACTTAATCATTAAATAATCGCTGTCCACCACCACCAGCAGGTGGTCATAGGGCATCCAACAAATGGGGAATCAAAACCTATAAACTCGCAAATGGGATCACATGTATCTGGACTACCAATGAGAATTCCAGCATTCCATAAGACTGCATCGACTAGTTCCCCACCTTCACATTCAACTTCCAGTACGCCATAGGCGGTTACCGAATTGCCGACCATATCCTCCACGGTGAAGACAACATAGAATTCTCTATCTTCATCACATACACCGTCAAGAACACATTCCAATTCAGCCCTTATGTCACATCCGCTTCCTTCAAATTCTTCAATCGGATCAACACATGGATCGGATACACAGTCTCCGCAACCGTCACTTTCAAATGGCTGGGTGTCATAGACTTCCAGGGTCCATCCGGCCACTTCAGTGCAGGTGTCTTCACAAAGCAGGGGTTCACAGTCCGGGCAGCAAATAGGTTGTCTGCTAATACCTTTAATATCATTACCTGGTAGAACTGGACCAACAAGTTGAAAATCACAACATTCTTCCGGAATGGTGCCTGTAGAGGTAATCACCACACGATGTCCGGGTTCACATTCATCACCGCATTCTTCCACTTCAGCAATGAGTTCCACACAAGGCGGTACCGGGTCAATGACAAACGGGTATTCACAGGTCT
>CAZRXY010000090.1:0-1766 GCA_964604155.1 uncultured Candidatus Cloacimonadota bacterium
AATAAGGAGGGATTTGATTTGCGATTAATTAGAATCTTTATAAGTACATTTGAGGGATCATTTTGCTTTACAGCCTTGAGGCTTAAGTGCTGTAAATAATTGATAAGAAGTGTAAAATGTTGGTTATTGTGAAGTTTCCTTTAAAAAAATTATGTAAGCCGGCTTGTCGTGCAATGGTTTGCAGATAAGTTTGCGCTAACGCTGTGATAGAGGAAATAAAATATCAAGAAAGGAGAATTAGTTTATGGATTGTTCTATGGAATTAGAAAAGTTCTCGCAAAAGCACAAAAAGGAGTATTTATGAAAACAAGATTAGTAATTTTGTTGCTTGTAATCTTTTTTATGTCATTACAGGCAGAGGTGGTAATGGGAGATACGGAAATTGGAACCGTTGACAGCAAATTGCCGGAGATCACGATTATTAGCCCGGCAGGCGGCGAAGAATTTACACCAGATGATATTGCAGCGATAAGCTTTGAGATCATCGAAGACAGCTTTGCAGGAGAGCCGGCAGAACCCGTAAGCTTGCAGTTCTATTTTGATGAAGTGCAAAACCCCGATTATGACGTGAGTATGTCAGCAGAAGATACGCTTTTCAATTACGAATGGATAGTTCCTGATGAGCCTTCCGAGAACGTCTATGCCAGAGTGATTGCCGTAGATAGTTTTGGTAATGCTGGAGAAGGGACAAGTGGCGTTTTTGAGATAAATGAACCAGCCGCTATCAATTACGGAGATATCGATGATAATGGTGAGGTAGAAAGCTACGATGTATCATTGATTTTGATGAATATAGTTGATCTCGATCCGCTGCCGGAAGACCCGGTTCCCTGGGAAGTCTGGCGATTCCTTCGGGCAGACGTTGACCTTGATGGAGAACTGTATGCTATAGACGGGGCTTATATTCTGCAATATGTGGTAGGTGTGCGAGAGAGTCTGCCGGTTTATGATCCTTACCGTGGGTCTGTTAATATAATTTCGCTTTCTAATGATCATGAATATATTTATCTGAGTGCCAGTGCAGATATATTTGGTTTAAATTTTACTTTTGCAGGCAAGGAAAATCTGGAACTTATGCAGATAGAGCTTCTTTCTGCCGATTGCCTTTATCAAGAAAATAATGATAAGTTTGCTCTGATCTCTGCTGCGGGTATCAAGGGTAATATATTGCGAATTCCTTATCAGCGGGTATATGGCGGTGAAGCTGATATTATGTTACTGCTTAATATAAACGGCAATTCAGAAACTATCAGCTACAATCTAACTGATCCTGTGCCGGAAACAACGAAGCTTTCGGCAATTTATCCCAATCCCTTTAACCCGCAAACCACTATTGAGTATGAACTGGCAGAAAACGGTAACGTGAAGATAGAAGTTTATAACGTCAAAGGTCAAATGATATCCAGGCTTTTAGATGAAAATAGAGAAGCCGGTGCATACTATCTTACCTGGAATGCCGAAGATTGTAATAGCGGGATCTATTTCATCAGCTTTTCAACTGCTGCGGGCAGGATAGTGAAAAAAGCTATACTGCTTAAGTAGAAGAATAGAACGCTGATGCCACGGATTACACAGATTAACACGGATAATGAGAAATGAAGATGCGAAAACTTGAAGTTGCGAAGTTGTGTTTTCATAATATTATTCTTTGTTCGTGTGGTTGGTGTGGTTAGTGGTTGTAAAAAAGAGAAGATTATGAACCACAGAAATCACGGAACTACACAGAAGGAATATAAGAGGAATAAGAATGAGATTGAGTGTTTTAT
>CAZRXY010000091.1:0-22589 GCA_964604155.1 uncultured Candidatus Cloacimonadota bacterium
TGAGCTCACATCTGTGCCTTCTGTCACAGCTCTTAAGAGCAATTACCCGAACCCGTTCAATCCTGTAACTACCATAGCCTTTGAAGTTGCCGAACCTGGAGATGTACTTATCCAGATTTACAACATTAAAAGCCAATTAGTTAAAACTCTGATTAATGATCATCATGATGCCGGGTCATATACGATCCAGTGGAATGCTGATGGTCAGGCTTCCGGCGTATATTTCTACAAAATGAAGTTCGGTCGCTATACAAGCACAAAGAAGATGATACTAATGAAGTAATCTTCTTCTGAATAAACGATAGCCCCTGCCTTGGCAGGGGCTTTTTTAATAATGCGTGCAAAACTATAAGCTGCCGGAGAGCAAAAATGGGTTAGAGAGCCCGAACTATTCGGGTATTAACCAATACAAGCCTCATTATATTATACTTTATAATATAGTTCTTGACTTGATAAAGTAAATTAGAGATTTTGTTATCGAACATAAAAGGTATTATGGAGGATAGTGATGAATAAGGTGGATATAGTAGTGCTGGGTTTTTTGATTCGTAAGCCCATGCATGGTTATCTGATAGCAGAATACTTTGAAAAAAGGGGTCTTGAATTCTGGGTAAAGATCAAGATGCCCTCTGTTTATAAGGCATTAGGAAGGCTGGAAAAAGGTACATATATATCTGTCAAATCGGAGATAGCTGATAGTAATCGTTTGCGTAAGGTGTATTCCATTACTTCACTTGGCAGAGATTATTTCAGGAAGCTATTAGATGATTTATTTTTTAGTGAAGAATTTGTATCTCCTTTTGATTTTTGGAATGCCTTCAGGTTTCTGGAGGGCAACGTTAGTCGGCAATATTTTATCAAGCTCATAGATCATCGACTTAATCAGATGGAATTGCATAAAGTGGAGATGGATGAGAAGAGAAGGGATCATTGTAATGAAAATCTTGAGAATCCGCTTCCATTTTACCTAAAGATGTTATTGGGAGGCATTGCAAAAATGTATGAAGCAGAGCTAAAATTATTGATTGATATGAAACTTGCTGCGCAAGATTCTAAAAACCACTCAGCTTTTATCCCAGTTATGGAGGGAGAAAAAAATGGACAAGACTAAACGGTTAGTGATAGTAGTATTATTTATATTTTGCCTGTCATTATTTTCCGAAGAAGTATTGAGTCTTGATAGAGCGATAGAGCTGGCAAAGCGGAACAATCCTGAGATAAAGACAGCATATAACGATTTAAAATCTGCAGAGAAATCCTGGCAAAGCAGCTATCTGGGCATGGTACCTTCGGCAAATTTGAATTATAACAAATTATTTCTCAATCCTGGCAGCAATACGTCTGCAGGGAAATTAGAGGCAAATTCATCTTTTGGCATCACAGCAACTCAGCCGATTTTTAATGGAGGGAAAATCTATCTTTCAGCCGGGATATCAGGGAATCTTCATAAAATACAGCAGGAAAATTACCGCAGCAAAATGCTTGAAATTGCTGCATTAACCGAGAGCAAATATTTCCTTGTGCAAAGTTATAACGCGATGGTGAAAGTGCTGGAAAAGAAATTTATGCAAAATGCGATAAATATG
Organism: uncultured Candidatus Cloacimonadota bacterium; assembly: GCA_964604155.1. Taxonomy (GTDB): domain Bacteria; phylum Cloacimonadota; class Cloacimonadia; order Cloacimonadales; family TCS61; genus Stygibacter. Next base: position 1,587 of record CAZRXY010000091.1, read on the forward strand.
GAAATAGCAGAAACGCGGTTCAATTCAGGATTAATATCAGAAACAGATTATTTACAGATCAGAAGTGAAAAACTTTCCAGTGAATTAGAACTTATAAACATGCATAATTCCTTTGAACTCAGCAAATTAGATTTAGCTGATCATATAGGATACAGAACAGATTTTTCCTGCGAAGAATTTTATCTTAAACCTTATGAAGGTCTCTTGGGCATATTGAGCAGGAACGATACAAAATACTTAGCCTTATTGGAAGAGAAATTGATAGAGATTGGCAGAACAAAAAATCCAGCCTTAAATATTTCGAAACTTAGTATAAATAATTCTCAGAAATCTCGTAAGATGGCAGCGGGTAATATATTACCATCATTAAATTTATCTTATACATACAATTGGGAGAACAGCAATATTGCAAAAGATTTCAGTGGCAGCAGTACATTTGCCATAATTGCAGCAATGCCTGTTTTTCCGTTAGCAGACAATGTATTGGATTATGAAGCCGCCAGATATGAATTAATGAGTGCAGAGCGAAGCTATGATTCCACTTTAAATTCCATTACCTTAATAATTCGTACAAACTGCTTAAGTCTTTTCAATAAAGCAAGGGCAGTGGAATCTGCTGAATTAAACAGGGACCTTGCGAGAGAGACCTGGGATAAGATGCAGATAAGATTCGAAAAAGGGCTTATCTCCGTCTCTGATCTTATATCTGTAGAGGTAATGCTGCTCAATTCGGAGAACTATTTTATTACTTCCCAGCAGGAATTTCTAAAAGCAATCTCCAATTTGAATCAGGTATTAGGCTTGGAAGACAAAAATGAATTATTCAATATAATAAATGGATTGGAGGAAAAATGAAAATAAAGATATTGGTACTGGTGATGATATTGTATTCAATTTCATTACTGCTGGTATCTGGCTGTGCCAAAGAAATGCCTGGGAAAAAGACTGATTCGATTGATCAGAGAGAGATACCAGTGCCTGTGATGGTCAATAAGATCAATCTTTCTGATTTGGAAGAGTACCTAAATTTTACTGCCAAACTGGAGGGCATCACTGATATTATCATGGTGAGTGAGAGCAATGGCAGGGTGAAAGAGATCGATAAAAACCTGGGTGACTGGGTAAATAAGGGTGAAACAATAGGCAGAATTTCTAATGACAGCTATTTGAATCAATTGGAACAGGCAAAAGCAAGTCTGCTTGCCAGTGAAGCTGCCTTAGAGCTTGCGGAGATGCAAAGAGATGCCACTTTCAGCTTATATGAAGCTCAAAAATTATCCCGCAGTGAATTTGTCTTGGTACAAAGCAATTATAAGCAGGCTCAGGCTGCATATGAAAGTGCACAGGCGATATTGAAGCAAAGCGAACTAAATGTCCTGAATGCTCAATTTGCGGCACCAGTTAGTGGTTATATCAGTGACCTCAAATTGGAGGTTGGCAGCTATATCAGTATGGGTCAGCAGGTATGCAGGCTGGTAGATAACAGCAAACTGGTAATCAAAACGGGGATTGGTCAAAAAGATATAACTGGCATAAAGACAGGACAGCAGGTATTAATCACCAGTGAATTTGATGACAGGATACTTTATGGCAAAATCACTGGTTCTGGCATAGCTCCGGTGAATGGCTCGATAAATTATCCGGTAGAAATCGAGCTGGAAAATCCGGACAGATCACTTCTTCCTGGTATGGTGATATCTGGCAAAATCTTGCGAAACACTTATAAACAGGTGATATATACATCCATGAATAACCTGACTCAGATATACGATGAATATTTCGTTTATGTGATCAATAGCGCCAGCCGGGCGGAGCTGCACAAAGTGGAACTGGGCAAACAGATTGGTCGTAATGTGATCATAAAAAGCGGAATAGAACCTGGCGACCTGCTGGTAATAGAAGGTTCGAACAGTCTTAGTGACAATACACTGGTAGAGATAAAGGACTAAGGAGTCTTCATGTCATTAGCAAAATTTTCGGTAGATAACAAGATTTTAGTAAATATGATCGTGCTGATCGTATTCATATACGGCATATACACAGTGATAGATATTCCCAAAGAAGAAGCACCTGCAGTAGATTTTGGTTCTTTTTTCATCTTAGTATCATATCCCGGAGTCTCGCCGGCTGAGATGGAAAAGCTGGTAGTAAAAAGAATAGAAGATGAGATATCTGATCTGGAAAACATGGATTATTTCACATCTACATCGCGAGAGGGTCTGGCAACTATCTTCATCAGTATGGAAACTGGTTCAGATATCGATAAGGGCTGGGATGACCTGAATACCGAACTGGACAAAGTAAATAACCTGCCTAAGGACGCCAGTGACCCGGTTCTGGTGCGTCTGAATATGCGTGAGGTAAATGAAATCTGCACTGTGGCACTGGGCGGTGCCTTTTCTGATAATGCAATAAGAGAAATAGCAGAAGATTTTAGAGATGAGCTATTGAATATAGATTTTGTATCCAAAGTGGAAATTGCCGGCACACGCGAACGCGAAATCTGGATTGAAGCCAATGCAAAGAAACTGGATAATTATTCAATAAGTCTTTCTGATATTCTTAATGCCGTCACAATGCGTAACATAAACACACCTGGGGGCACAATCAGTTTTGGCAGAGCGGAATATTTGATCCGGCAGGTGGGAGAATATGACGATCTGGTTCAGATAAGTGAGCAGGTGATAGCGATGGACAGCCAGGGACGTGCGATTAGAATAGGCGATGTGGCAATTATAAAGGATACTCTGGAAAATGCAGCTACTATAGGCAAGCTCAATGGCAAAAATGCCGTTAATTTGAATATCTATAAAAAAGCAGATGGCAATATAATAAATGTGATGAAAGATGTACGCCAGCTAAGCACGGAGTGGGAAAGGCAAGTTCCCGGTTTAACTGCTCAAGTACAGAATGACGGTTCTATCCGGGTAAAAAACAGTATTGGCACTTTGGGAAACAGCGCCATGCTGGGCATCATTCTGGTTTTTATAGTCCTCTTTATCTTCATCGGCTGGAAAAATGCTCTCTTTGCAGCCTGGGGTATTCCTTTTTCTGTGCTCCTCACTTTTATTCTGATGCGTCAGTTTGACGTGACAATAAACAATCTTAGTTTATTCAGTCTGATACTGGTGCTGGGCATGATCGTAGATGATGCAATTATCGTGCTGGAAAATGTGCATCGCTTTCGGGAAATGGGTTACAGCCGCTATGAAGCAGCCATAGAAGGCACAAAGCAGATAACCTGGCCTGTTGTCTCGGCGGTGCTGACTACTATCTCAGCGTTTGCTATTCTTTTACTGATGGAAGGAGTGATGGGACAATTCATGAAGGTCTTCCCTATCGTCATCAGCATTGCACTTTTTTCTTCTTTATTTGAATGTCTTGTTATACTACCCTCGCATATAAGTGAATTTGGTGATAAAAAACTGAAATCTCATAAGGATAAGAATCCGTTGCAAATCTGGTTGGAAAAAAATTATCGAAAGTTGATAACCAGTGCTTTACGGCATCGGTTACTCACCATAAGTATAGTACTCTTGGCAATGCTTCTGGCTATCTTATCAGTTTTTATAGGTTTAGTAAAATTTGAATTTTTCCCGAGAAACAGGGCGGATACCATAAAAATCCAGCTCGATTGCCCTGTAGGTTACAGCCTTGAAAAAACTAACGGAATAGTCAGCCAGTTTGAGCAGTTTGTGCTTAATATGGAAGAGAATATCGATATTGAAGCAGTGGTTACCACAATAGGTCAATATTCGGAAAACTATCGCAGTAAACAGGAAACAAATATTGCTTCAGTCAAAATCGATTTAGTGGAAATTGACAAGATGAAATACAGCCATGAAATTCTTAAAACAAAGCTAAGGTCATTTTTGGATAAAATGCCAGGGCTCTATTCATATAAGCTTTTGGAGAGTCAGGGAGGAGGACCTCCAACCGGTTCTGATATAGAATTAAGGGTGCTGGGAGATGACTTGGACAGATTGGAATATATTGGCAGGTATCTGATAAATGAGTTAGAGAAAATTCCGGGTACTGCTGATTTGGAAACAAGTTTTTATGAAGGTAAAAAGGAAATCAGGATTTATCCTGATTATGATAAGATTGCCTTCTATGGTTTATCGACCAATAGTGTAACGACGCTGATCTCTCAGGCTTGTTATGGTCTTCCAATTTCCAAATACCGTGGAGACGGCATTGATGAGTACGATATAATTCTCAAGGTGCGGGAAGACCAGGTAGATATGATAGACAAGCTGGAAAATCTAAAATTGCGAGCTATCTCTGGAGATTTGATCTCACTCAAAGAAGTTGCAAAACTGGAAATTGTGGGTGGTTATGCACAGATCAACCATAGAGACGGTAAGCGATTGATCTCTGTAAGTGGCAATGTAACCTCATATACAGATGAAAATGGAGTAGTAAGAAAAAGGACTCCTGATGAAGTAACCTGGATATTAAAGGGAAATGATTTAACGGGCGTTCCCGGTGTTCTGTCAAATTTCAGCCAGAACTTCTCGGGATATAAGCTGGAATATGGAGGAACGGCAGAAGAACAGAGAAAGCTCTATAACTCACTCTATATTGCGGCTATTATTGCTTTGCTTCTAATCTTCACCATACTCGCAACGCAATTTAAAAGCTATGTACAACCCTTTATTGTTATGATCGCGATCCCATTTGGCTTAATTGGTGTAATTTTTGGTCTGGTTATCACAGGCTTGCCATTTTCTATGATGACAATGATATCCGTAGTGGCACTGGCTGGAATTGTAGTTAATGATTCGCTTGTACTGGTGGATTTTGTCAACCGCGAGCGAGAAAATGGAATTGATCGCTGGAACTCGTTGATCAATGCCGGAGCAATACGCATGCGTCCTATCCTGATGACCACAATCACTACTATTGCTGGCTTTATGCCCATTATTCTGTCTCGTTCTCAAACTATAAGTGATTACAAACCTATGGCTGTGAGTATAGCATTTGGACTGGCATTTGCCACGATTCTCACTCTACTGGTGATACCAGTGATCTATTCTTTGGTGGATTCTGTTTTCTTCAGGCTTAAAATGACCCGTTTTCAGAATTCACATAAATCTCGTGAAGAATGCCTTGATTGCCCGGAAAACATAAAATAATTACTTCGGACATTATGGACGCGATGGACAAATTGGACTTGATATTTGTCCATAGTGTCCATTTAAGATTTTCCATTCATCCGACCGGCTGATTCTGAAGAGGGGACGGAGCCGGCGAGGATAAATTTATTGACAGAATAGTAAGGGTAGAATTAATGTTTTCTGAAGAAGAAGAAGATATGGTGATAGAAAATCAGTTATAGCCATGTGAGAGTTATAAGTAAGATTTGAGCCACTGCCAGACAGTGGTTTCGTTATATATTAGGGAAGGTTATGCAAGAAAGAATTGAGAGTATAGTAAAAGAGGCTTGTGCTAAGGCAGGGGTAGCTTTATATGACCTTGAGATGAAGGCTACGGCTCATGGCAGGGTGCTGGTGGTATTTGTAACCAGTCTTGGTGGAGTGAAAGTGAAGTATTGCCAGAGGGTGAGCCGTCTGATAGAACATCAATTAGAGGAAGAGGATATAATTGACGGCAGATATTTTCTGGAAGTATCTTCACCGGGTTTGGAGCGGGAGTTAAAGAAAAAGAGTCATTTTGTGAGTGCCATAGGTGAGCAGGTATCATTATCCGTTCAGACGGGAGATGGCAACAGCCCAGTATCGGGCAGGCTGCATGAAGTAAATCCGGATAGCATAACATTGAAGCTTGCAGATGATGAGATGCTTGAGATTTCATTAAGCCGGATAAAAAAGGCAAAAACCTTGTTTGATTATAAAAAGGATTTAAAGAAAAAGCCTGAGCATGAGGATAAAATCAAGGAGAAGTGATGAGTACAAATTTGATGGGTTCATTAGCGGCATTAGCCAATTTGAAGCAACTGAATCGCGATGAGATTGAAAAGATCATTCAGGAGAGCATCTATGCAGCGGTAGCCAAGAAATTGACATCTGAAAATGATTTAGAGATAATCACGGATTTTTCTAGTGGAGCGATCGAGATCAGATTTGTAAAAATAGTGGTAGAGCGGGACATGGGTTTGGGTGAGATCAGCCTGGAAGATGCTCAAATGCGGAATTCGCATTTGGAACTGGGAGACAAGCTTGCCACCAAACTTGGTTTATCAGATTTTGAGCCTAAGATGATAAAAACCATACGCAGATCTATACTTGAGAGGATAAAATCTTTGGAAGAGGACAGGATCCGGGGAGATTTTGAGAGACAAAAAAATCAGATCGTGATGGGTAGAGTAACGAAATCAGATTATAATGGCTATACGGTGGATATTGGATATGCTGAGGCATTACTGCCGCCTGATGAACAGATAGAAGACGAATACTATAAGCCAAATGACACTTTACGTGCTTTTGTGATAGATATTCGCAAGCGTAAAACGGATTCGATGATCATCCTTTCCCGCACCTGTCCGGAATTTGTGATGAAATTGTTTGAAATGGAAATTCCCGAATTAGCCAATGGCGATATGGTGATAAAAAAGATAGTCCGGGAGCCCGGGATAAAAACAAAAGTAGCAGTGGAAGCCGTTAATAAAGAAGTGGATCCCACGGCGGCCTGCCTGGGTCCTAAAGGGATGCGGCTGGCTACTATTCGCAAAGAGCTCAATGATGAGCAGGTGGATATAGTGATCTGGGATGAATCACCGGAGCAATTAGTAGCCAATGCTATTGGGACAGATTTAGTTGAACGGGTATATCTGGCAGACAGGGGCAAATTTGCGCGTGTTATAGTGGATGCAGCCAATAAAAATCAGGCAATTGGTAAAAAGGGTAAAAATGTAAAACTTGCAGCTAAATTGACGGAATATAAACTTGATTTATTTACAGAGTCAGAATTTGAGGATAAGATAGCTGAGGAGCGTAGAGTCACCAGCCATATCAGCTATCTGGATGGAGTAACAGCCAAGCTGGCAGAGATACTGAAGCGTTATGGCTATACATCAGTGCAGGACATCTATGAAGCCAGTGTGGATGAGCTGTGTAATCTGGAAGGGCTTGGCAAGAAAACAGCCCAGAAATTAAAGGAGTCGGCAGAGTTTTTCTAATGCCAAACAAAGCATCATCTGCTGGTCACATACCGGAGCGAACGTGTGTGATTTGTCGCTGCAAAACCAGGCAGACAGATTTAATGAGATTTGTGCTGCTAAATGACAGGTATGTGATAGATATGCAGAGAAAATTGCCAGGTAGAGGATATTACTGTTGCCAAAAAGAAGCATGTCTGGAGAAATTGGATCGATGGGTACACCGGAATATGAAAAAGAGACGGAAGCAGGTATAGAGAGCCTGTTGCAGCTTTGCCAGAAAGCTGGAAAGCTGGTTATAGGCAGCGATGCCACTTTGCGTTTATTGCCTCGCAATAAGATTGAGCTGGTGATTTATAGTGCAGACCTGGCGGAGAACACGCGACAGAAATTATTGATAAAGTGTACTGAGAATGGAGTTGCGGCACACAGTTTTGGCAGCAAGGACAGCTTAGGGAAGTTATTTAATCGGCGAGGTACTGGCATTTTAGCGGTACAGGACCGTAATTTTGCCCAAGGGATAAGGAAGAAATTGGAAGCAAGAAAAATTAGTAAAGCAAACTGGGAGGTTTGATGGCAATCAGGGTACGCGAATTAGCAAAAGAATTCAAGATTTCATCATCTGCCTTGATGAAACACCTCAAGGATATGGGTGAGGACATAAAAAGCCCGATGAGCAAAATCGAAGATGATATTGAAATCAAAATAAGGGCAAGATTTAATGCGGAAAAGGCAGCAGTTCGCCAGCGCGAGCTCGATCGCCGCAATTACCAGCAGAAAGTGGTGCAAACGCGGAAGCAAGAGAGCATCGTGCAACTAAAATCAAAGCCGCAGAAGCCAGCTTTTGAAAAGCCGGTGGAACATCCCAAAAAATGGACTGAGCATACCCCCAAAAAGGAACCTGCAGCCTTAAAACCGGCAGTTACCCAGGAAACCCATCCAGAAGAAAAGCCACAGAAGCCAGCAACTGCTCCTCCCCAGCAACAGCAGCATCAACCGCATCAACCGCAGCAGCAGCAACGGCAGCCACAGCAGCCGCAACAATCACAACAGCAATCTGCTACTCAGCAAAGGCAAAGACCTCCCCGCCGCACTGGCTCCACAGCACCAGAACGCACTACACCGCAACGCAGCAAAGATACTGATAGTAGAGCAGGAGATAATCGAGCAGTAGATAGCAGACCAAGAGATAACAGACCCAGCTATAACAAACCTGCAGGCGGCAGACCCGGCGGTGGCGGTGGTGGTGGCGGCAGAACTTCACAGAGTCAGAATTATGGCAGAGGTGTGGACAGCAGGCAAGGAGACAATCGCAGTGGGCAGCAGCAAAGAAAACCTGCTGGTGGGAGACCTGATAGCAGGCCATATCAGGGGCGTCCTGCAGATAAAGGTACCTCAGATAATAGAAAACCTTTCACGCCCGGCAGAGATAGAGGCAGGAAGCCGGGTGCTGATATAAAGATCACGCCTTTTGAGAAGTCTGTTGAGATAGTTAAAACTGATAGAGATCTTCTTAAAAAGGAGCCCAAAAAGAAAAAAGAGGATTTTGGGCAAAAAGACAAGCATATTCAGGCAAAGATAAAAAACTTCAAAAAAGGTGCTCGGAAGAAAAAACTTGCTCCCACAGAAATTGAAGAATCTGCAATTAATAAAAACATAAAAAAAACACTTGCCTCCACACCACGTAAGAAGCGTTATAAGAAAGATGATAAATCACAGCAGACCATAGACACACGTCTCACTATCAATGAATTTACCTCTGTTTCGGAATTATCAAAATTGATGGAAGTTAAATCCAGCGAGATTATCGGCAAATTTTTTATGATGGGAAAAATGGTTACTATTAATCAGCGACTTGACAAGGAATCTTTGGAACTGATCTGTTCTGAATTTGACAGGGAAGCTGTTTTTGCCCAGGAATATGGCACCGAGATACTCCAGGAAGACGATCATGAAAGGGAACAGCAGGAGATGGTTTCCAGGCCACCAATTGTAACCATTATGGGACATGTGGATCATGGAAAGACGGCTATCCTGGATCATATCCGGAGCACAAACGTGATAGCGGGGGAATCCGGTGGAATCACTCAGCATATTGGAGCATATCAGGTAGTATATAATGGGCACAAAATCACTTTTCTGGATACACCGGGTCATGAGGCGTTCACAGCAATGCGGGCACGTGGGGCAGATGTCACGGATATCGCAATTATCGTGGTTTCAGCAAGTGAGAGCGTGAAATTGCAGACTGTAGAGGCAATAGACCATGCCCGAGCAGCCGGAGTGACAATTATTGTAGCAATAAATAAAATTGATCTTCCTGATGCCAATATAGACCGCACTATTAACGATTTGATGAAGCAGAATCTACTACTGGAAAATTATGGTGGTGAAGTATTATGGGTAACCTGTTCTGCAAAAACCGGAGAAGGAATAGATGATTTACTGGAATCTATTATCCTTGCTTCTGAAATGCAGGAAATCACAGTTCCAGCCAAAGTCAAAGGCAAAGGCGTTGTCATAGAATCTCGTAAAGATGCCCGAATGGGTACTATGGCTACGGTCTTATTGCAGGAAGGCAAATTGAAGAAAAGCGATTATATTGTCTGCGGTGCCACCTATGGAAAAATCAGAAAAATTGAAGATGAACGAAATAATGAGTTGAAAAAGATAGGTCCTTCAGACGTGGGAGTGATATTTGGTTTAAATGATGTTCCCAAAGCTGGGGATATTATCAATTTTGTAAATAATGAAAAAACTGCACGTCAGATATCCACGGAGAGGAAGCTGATTCGTCAGGAACGTGAGAACTATCTACAGAAAACCAATTTAGATAATTTATTCCAGAGGATTAAAGATGCTGAGATGGCTGAGATCAAGATAATTGTGAAAGCAGATACGGATGGTTCTGTGGAAGCTTTGAGTGATAGCTTTATGAAGTTATCCAATGAGGAAGTATCTTTGAACATCATCCGCAAAGCAGTGGGTGGAATAAATGATGCTGATGTCAGCCTGGCTTCCGCATCTGATGCTATTATCATAGGATTTCACGTTCGAGCCTCGAACACAGCCCGTAAACTTGCTGATGATGAACACGTGGAAATTAAAATATATCAGATCATCTATGAGGCAATAGAAGATATCCAGAAAGCAATGGTGGGTATGATGGCACCTGTGATGAAGGAGCAATTCCTGGGGCATGCGGTAGTAAGAGAAGTATTTAAGATCAAAAAAGTGGGTCAGATTGCCGGCTGTCGTGTGGAAAAGGGTGCTATCACAAAAGATGCGTTATTAAGATTATTCCGCAATGATATAATGGTTCATGAAGGATCAGTATCTTCACTGAAGCATTATGCAGAAGATGTAAAAGAGGTCAAGGCAGGTTCAGAATGTGGCATTGGTATAGAGCAATTCAATGACATCAAGGAAGGAGACGTGATAGAAGCCTACCAGATGATAGAGGTGGCGCGTTAATATTATATTTTAAGCCAAAACCGCGGGAGGTAATATGCCCTCAATACGAATTCAGCGCTTTGAGAAGGAGCTTTTGAAGCTGATCTCTAAAGTAGTATCATTTAAACTTGGAAATAAAGACCTTGATTGGGTAAGCATAAGCAGGGTGAAATTATCTCCAGACCTATCTTATGCCAAAATTTATTTCACCCACATGAGTGATAAGCCCCACGAAAAAGTGAAGCAATCTCTCACCAGATGTTCTGGAATAATCAAGCAGGAGATAGCCTCTGCCAAGATGATGCGGATAATTCCTGAGATCACGTTTTACTATGATGACCTGGAAGAGAAAGCGGATCATCTGGAGGATATTTTCCGCAAAATCCATCAGGAAAAGGAAATCAGCCCGGAATTGGAAACTACAGATGAATCTGAATAGTCCTGCTCAACTAAAAACCACTTTACCTGCTCTCTGCCACCAGCCTGGTAATATTGCCATATTAACGCACTCAAATCCTGATGGAGATGGACTGGCAACTGCTCTTGCCCTTAGAGTCATCCTCAAACAGGCTGGATACAAAAGCGATATCGTGTTAGAAGAAATTGCTCCCGATTTCCTTGATTTTCTTTATGCCAAAGAAAACACTTTCGTCTTAGATGAGAACATGGATTATCAAATTCTCATACTGGTAGATTGTCATGAACCGGAAAGAACCGGTAAGTGCTCCATTTTGGCAGATAAAGCCAATCAACTGATTGCCATTGACCATCATGAACCCCAAAATCTTAATAGAAGCTGGTATTATTATATTGAACCGAAGCAGGTTTCTGCGGGTGTCATGATTTATCAAACTTTCAAACATGAAATCTCAAGACTTGATATCTCAACCAGACGCTATGTTACAGATTGCCTTTTTACTACAATTTTGAATGATACTGATGGTTTTATGAATAATAATACAGATGCTGAAGTTTTCAGGATATGTTCGGAACTCACCAAATTGGGCACCAAACCCAGTGAAGTAATGGAGAAATTTCTTCTAAGTAATTCACCTGCAAAATTAAAATTTGCCGGCGAGACGCTAAGCAATATTCGGCTTTTTGATGAAGGCAGGATACTCTTTATGCATTCGACGATCGAGCAGCTTAAGCAAAATGGTCTCTCACAGGAGGCTACTAACAAGCTCACGCGATGGGTCAAGGGAGCCACCGGCGTACAGGTCTTTATCTATGCCCGTGAATTGCGGGATAACAGCTATCGGCTGAGCCTGCGTTCCAGTTCAGTTAATTGCAATAAAATCTGCAGAACTTTTGACGGTGGTGGGCATAATTCGGCTGCTGGCTGCGTGATTGATGCTCCTTTAGGTAGTATGATTGACTCCATTTTAGCCGAGGTGCAAAAATACCTAAATGAATAAATGCGGTTTTCTGCTGATTGATAAACCTGCGGGGATCACTTCATTTCAAGTAGTCTCACAGCTCAGAAAAATCACTGCTATAAAAAAAATCGGGCATACTGGTACTCTTGATCCCTTCGCTACGGGGCTTTTACCTATATGTCTTGGTTCTGTCACCCGTCTGGCAGATTATATCTCTTCCGTTCACAAAACTTATGAAGCACAGATAAAATTTGGCGTGAGGACCGATACGGGAGATATCACCGGCAAAATCACAGAATCGCGAATCTGCAAAGAATTTACGACAGAGAGATTAAATTTCGCCATAGGAGAAATAAAAAAAATCACTACTCAGTCACCTCCCCCCTATTCTGCCGTGAAGCTGAATGGAAAACGAGCATATCAATTGGCACGAGCGGGAAAGGAGGTTATTACAAAAGCCAGACCGGTAAAAATTCTTGAATTTATTGTTATTGAATACAAAGATGAAATACTTACCTACAGGACAACCGTAACAAAAGGCACATATATCCGTACTTTGAGTGAGACCTTTGCGGAATTTCTGGACTGCGTGGCAACTACAATAGCTCTTAGAAGACTGGAAATTGATAATATCTCAGTGAATACTGCCATCAAGCTGGAAGATATAAATACCGGTAACTGGCAGCAATTCTTACACTCGCCCAAAGACATTCTCAGCCTGCCGCAACTCAGACTCTGTTCGGAAGATAGTGAGCACTTTGTTCATGGCAGAATGATACCTGTAAAAGAACTTGATGCAGAGGAGTTTCTGGTTTTAGATGACGCATCAGACCTTGCGCTTGGAATCGCAAAAATTATATCAGGCAACCTGCTGAAGCCTGAAATTGTGCTTAATTGCCGGAATTGATCATGCCGTTTATACCTGATCATAATTGCGAATTTGATCACCCCTTTATCACAATGGGTACTTTTGACGGAGTTCATCTGGGACATCAAAAACTGCTAAAAGAACTCATCAATCGGGCAAAAATTGCTGATAAACAGACTGTGGTGATCTCATATTATCATCACCCACTTGAGACCATTTACAAAAACACCTTCCCGTATCTGCTCACCGAGACTAAAAACAGAGAAAAGATGCTGCTTAGTCTGGGAATAGATTGCCTGCTTTATCTTAATTTCACCCGCGATATCGCTGAAATGTCACCCGATGATTTCCTGAAAGAAGTCATATATAAAAAATTGCAACCTCAGGAAATCGTGGTCGGCTATGATACTCATTTTGGAAAAAATCGCAGCGGTGATTTTGAATTTCTCAGGAAACACCAAAACCGTTATGGCTACGTAGTAGATATGGTGGAGCCCTACCGCCTTAATGGCAAGATTGTAAGCAGTTCCTGGTGCCGTGAGTGCATTAGAGCGGGTGCCGTGGATACGGTGAAACAACTTCTGGGCCGGTCGTATTCTCTGAGTGGCAAGGTGATCGTGGGACACAGGATTGGTCATCAGCTTGGCTTCCCCACCGCCAATCTTGCCTGGGAAGATTACAATAAACTATTGCCCAAAAATGGCATCTATCTCAGCAAAGTGAAGCTTAATGGCATCATACACTGGGGACTTACAAATATTGGCTACAGGCCTACGGTGATAGATAAAAGCGATCTCACTGTGGAAACTCATATCCTCGATTTTGACAAAGATATTTATGGACAAAATATCACTATCACCTTTGAATACCGTATGCGGGATGAATATAAACTCCATGACAGTCAGGAACTGGTAAATTACATTCAGGCAGACATCCTCGAGGCTCGTAAAATAATTGATGAAAAGGAAAATACTGATGTATTTTTGTAATGTTTGCGGAGGTGAAACCACTAAATGGTCCGGCAAATGCCCTCACTGCAATGCCTGGAACTCGCTGCGGGAAATCACTTCTATCGCGGGAAAAAATAAGAATAAATCAACTAAAACTGTTGATGCTATAGAACCTCTCTCCCTCGATCAGATCAAGCTGGAAAAACAATTTCGCCTTAAGACATCAATTTCCGAACTGGATGGCGTATTAGGCGGGGGCATAGTTCCCGGCATGGTCTGCCTGATCGGTGGTGAACCGGGCATAGGGAAATCTACCCTCATGCTGCAGGTGGCAAACCAGCTTGCCAGCCTGAATTTACCCGTGCTCTATGTCTCTGGTGAAGAAAGCCCTAAACAGATCAAATACCGCGCTATCAGATTAAATTGTACTTCTCCAAACCTGTTTCTGCTCTGCTCTACCCGCATAGATGATGTAGTGCGAAATCTTAATAAAAAACTACCCGCTCTGGTTATTATAGACAGCATCCAATCCGTATCTACTGATGAGATTGATAGTGTACCGGGCAGTATCAGCCAATTACGGGCAGTCACTACACTCCTGGTGAACCTGGCAAAAGAAACCGGTGTCCCTTTCTTCCTGATAGGTCATGTCACCAAAGATGGAGCAGTGGCAGGACCTAAGCTTATTGAGCACGCTGTTGATACTGTGCTTTATTTTGAAGGCGAGCAGCGAAATCAATTAAAAATATTGAGAGCAAATAAAAATCGCTTCGGCTCCACCAATGAAATTGGCATCTTTGATATGCAGGCTGATGGTTTGCATGAAATACGCGACCTCGCTCAGGTATTTATCGATCGAAACGATAATTCTCCCGGTTCTGCCATTGGCTGCATCGTAGAAGGATCACGGGTGTTTGCCACTGAGGTGCAAGCTCTGCTCACCAGTGCCTCTTATGGGAATCCCCAAAGAGTAGCCATTGGTTTCGATCACAAAAAGCTGGCAATCTATCTTGCCATCATAGAAAAAAATCTCAGCATAAATCTGCGTCAAAGCGACGTCTTTATCAAACTTGCCGGTGGCGTGAAAACCATGGAACCCTCCTTAGACCTGGCAGTGATCGGCGCCATTATCTCCGGTATCAGAGATTACCCCCTTCCGCCAGACACTCTATTGATAGGCGAAGTAGGCTTAGGCGGCGAAGTCCGCCCTGTCTATCAAAGCGCCAAAATGGTTACCGAAGCTATACGCCTGGGCTATAAAAAAATCATGGTCTCCAGACGAGATAAACATATCAAGAAGACAGATCAGGTAGTAAAAATCAGGCAGATCAGCGAAATTATGCAACTCTTCACATGATCAAGCCTCTTTATTGCCACGTATCTCCTTCTGATAGGCAAGATATGAATAGAGCAGCGGATATATTACCATAATACCTATCATTATATAAAAAAACATCCTGCTTAAACCAAAAACGCTGCCTGTTACTCCCATTAAAACAAATAGTATTCCCCCAATCACAAACGCCAGACCACCCACTCGATGGGTCTTACGCCAAACCACTTCCGATGATAACGTCCACGGCGTTCTGATCCCAATAAAAAAACTCGATGGCAGCTTCGGAAATAAATTCCCCAGCAGCATGAACATAATTCCCAGTATCACCCACAATAGCTCAGTTCCATCAAAATCGGCTCGACTGGCTATCATCAAACTCAAGAGATGAAGGCAACCGAACATAAGCACCATGATATTAGCCATTAAGGGTAATATCTTTTTGAACCGTTCCTCCTGCCTGCGGTAACGGGGTGATATCCGGGGAAAAAACATGAAGAATAATAGCAGAAAAAGCGTGATCCCGGGCAGCAAAATCATTCCTGCAGTCTTACCCACATATGAATCTACTTCTCCATCTATATTCCAATGCGTAGGAATACGGGCTTCTGCCGGTAATTGCAAACCTATTACCAAACCAAGAATTAAAGTGAGCACAAATATTATCAATGCCACTCTGTATTGTCTTATCATTTTGACTCCTTATGTATTATTTCCATTATATAATATGCCAGTTCCTCTAATACACTGGCATTTAAAAAATATAGAATATTATTACCCTGTCTCTCCTTTTCTACCAGACCTGCATTGTGAAGTATTTTTAAATGCTCACTCACAGTAGGCTTAGATACCTTGAGCACCTCCGCTATATCTGAAGGATACATGCCATCCTTGCGAAGCATCTTGATTATCAGCCTCCGGTTATCATCCGATAAGGCTTTAAATATCTTATCCACACTCATATCACCGCCTCAATAATTCTTCTTAGCTAATTAGCTAATTACCTAATACCCTTTCTTGTGTCAAGAACTATTTTTCTCCTGGCATCCCCCAGAAAATTAATTTAGGGTTGGAATATTGAACTTATGAAGTTATTGGTCGTCACCATTGCGAAGTCTTTCGACCATTCGCAAGTTAACTTAGATTGTTGATAACCTTCCAATTGAGACCTTTTGGATGTGCGTTCGTTCTCCGGGATGGTCGACCAAGGATAATACAACCTAATACTTTATTTCCCAGTTAATAAGAACTACGACAAATTCAAAAACCAGGGGGATGCCAGCTTTTTTTCTCTCTGTTACCTTGGTAACCAGGCAGCAGTTCAAGCTTGAATAAAATGGAGATTTGTCTGATATATACAGTGTTATGGTCGTGGGTTCGAGAATATTTTTTTTTGCAATAACAGCTCAAAAAAAAGCTTGCCGTAAAGGAAAAATAAAAAGATTTTGGCTTCAGTAAATTTAAGTTAGCCAGGGAGGCACAATGAGAAAGTTATTGCTTTTATTTTTTTGCATGTTATTAATATCGTCCCTATTTGGTATCAAGGTAGGAGGGGTGGAATTACCGTCAAGTTATCATTCAGGAGAAGATGAGCTGATATTGAATGGATATGGTTTGCGTAAGAAGCTGATCATCAATGTTTATGCCTGTGGTTTATATTTGCCTTCCAAATCGGGTGATTCTTCAGAGATATTAAATACTGATGAGCCTATTGTGCTGAGGATGCATTTTATCTATAAGGAAGTGGATCATGCCAGCCTTATTGGAGCTTGGAACGAGGGGTTTGCCAAAACCGGAGCGTTACAGGAATTTGCCATAGAGAGAGCCCAATTCAATAGTTTTTTTAGTGAGCCTGCCAAAAAGGGAGATATATATGATCTGGTTTATCTGCCGGAATCTGGTCTAAGTGTTTTGAGAAACAATTTAGAATTAGGAAAAATAGAAAATCCTGCTTTCAGGAAAGCTGTCTTTTCTATCTGGTTGTCAGAAAATACAGAATTACCCAAACTGCGTGAGCAATTATTGGGTGATTAGTGGAAAGATTGAATTATATCATACTCAGGAAGCCGATAAAGCACTATTACTTTAAATTTTTATCCAGCAGTGAGCTTAGAATAACGGTTCCCTTGACTGCCAGAGACGAGCGGATTGAAGAGGTTATAAGAATCAAAAGCGAGTGGATTGAGCAGAATCAGCAGCGATTGGCAAGAGAGGAAGCTAATAAGGAGGTAATACCGGAGATAGTACCATTACTTGGCAAGGAATACAAAGTAATACTTTCTGGGGAGATGGCAGATCAGGTAATGATAAATCACGACACTCTGGAGATTTTCAGCGAGGTTAGTTTTGATACTCTTAATGAGCGGGAAGTGATATATAAAAGTATGGCGAACCGGATAATTATCCCACGAGCATGGCATTTTGCCGAGCGATATGATTTTAGCATCCGCAAAATTGCCTTGAGGGGTCAGAGAAGGTTATGGGGCAGTTACAATAGAAAAGGCAATATATCTTTGAACTGGAAACTGATCATAGCACCAATGTTTGTGATAGATTACCTGATCCTTCACGAATTGATGCACTCGCGGTATCACAATCACGGTGCTCAGTATAAAGGGGAACTTGGTAAATTATGCCCCCGCATGGGTGAAGCAGAAAACTGGCTGAAAGAGAATAATCATCTGCTCACAATGTTCGATTAGGTGTATTATAAAAAAGGCAATGAAAATATACCTGTTACTGATTTTAATCCTGAGCACCGGGCTACTGCTGAGTTTTCAGCCAAACGTGGAATATAATTACGAGCTGGAATACGGTTGCAGAGGCACATATTACCCGGACCAGCCTGGCAAGGATATCACATACAATGATCTTTTAGATGTTTTTATGGGCATCAGCAGCAATTCTGTTCAGCAGGACAGTATATGGCTGATACTTAATTTTTATAGTGATGCTTATCAAAAACTTTTGCGGCTGGAGGGCACGGGTCTCAGCATCAGGAAGGGAAATTACAGGCTGGGATATATGTATATGCGGGAATCGGGCTGGGGTAGTGATTCTAATATCTTAGTACATATTTTACACGGCAAGAATCACCGCAAGCCGGTTGTTTTGTCATATAATTTTGGTGGAATATTTATTGAACGGGAAAAAGCTGGAGGTAGAGGACAATTCAGATTAGGTGGCAATGAGTATAACGGTCTTTGCTCAGAATTAAGCTGGCGCAGGCAGTCCGGTGATCTAAGCAATCATTTGGGATTAATTTTTATGGGCAGGGACAATTTCTATCAGCATGGAATGGTGGGTTTTAATTATGAGGGCAATTTCAGGCGTAAATCTAACTGGTTATATATGGCATTATCGAGCCAGCTATTGATCTCTCATAGTGATATAACAAAGCATAAGGTGCAGAATACCGGCTTGATAGAGGCTTTGGTGCCTATCTGCGGCTGGCTGATAACCGGTGCTAATACTTCTGTAAGATTTGTGGATGAGAAGCCAAAATCTCGGCAGTACACTTTTTATCTGGGTTTACATTCTCAGCTTCACAACCTGAATATAATATATCAGAAAGAGAAATGGGAAGCAAACAACAGCTTGAGCAGTGCCAGCTCTATTTATTGGTGGCAGATGGCACGTTGCTTAAAGACAGGAGGATTTGCCACGGTATATTTTCCGCAGTTTGGAGATAATATCTACGAAGCCGGAATACAATTGAGTTATCATAAATGAAAATCACATTGATCTCCGCAGTAGTGTTATTGCTGCTGTCCTCCTGCAGTTATGACGAAAATTATGATAGAAAACTGAAAGTAGTAATCACTTTTGATGATTGTCATTTGAGCATATACGAGACAGCTTTTCCTCTAATGCAGGGTTACGGTTTTAGGGGTACAAACATAGTATGCAGTGGCAGACCGGGAAAATCGGGTTATTATAACTGGCAGCAGCTATCTGAAATGGCTGATTGTGGCTGGGAAGTAGTATCTCACACTGTAAATCACGTAAATCTGAGTGAAGTTACACTGGAAGAGGCGGAGCAGGAAATAACTGAAGACCTTTCAAATCTAAGGGAAATGGGTTATAAACCGGAGAGTTTTGCGCTGCCTTCCGGGATAGTGAGCATGCCGGTATATGAGATTCTCTGCCGATATTTCTTGAATATTAGAACCAGTGCAGACACCGAGAATTATTACCCGATAGATCGCAAGGCTACAGGTTACTATCCTATACAGAGCCACTATAAATCAGAAGAGCCAATGAGGCGGCTGCAATTAGCAGAATACAGAGGAGAATGTCTGATTATTCTGGATTTTCATAGAATTTTACCTGAGAATAGTGATTTCACAGATAATTGTAAGCCGCATGAATTTATTGAAATTCTGGAATATATAGCTAAACAGGGATATGAGGTTATCACTATGCAGCAGGCACTGGACTTGTGCAGCGAATGAAGCCAAAGGTTTCCTTTAATGGCAGAGTGGTTCAGGTGAGTGCTAATGCTCTGGAGGTTAATGCTTATCTGATCTTGCAGGCGGAATACACAGTGGTGATAGACAGCTTGCTCCTGCCCAGGGACAGCCGCTTCCTGGCAGAAATTGCTCATAGCTATGGCAAACCTGTAAAATACCTGATAAACACACATTTTCATAGTGACCATTGCCTGGGCAACCGCTTAATAAAAGGCGAGAATACAATACAGATCAATCAGGAAAATTATTTAAATACTATCTTATCAGAACGGGCAATGATCAAGCCGGAGAGAGATGCAGAACCTATAGATAGAAAGCGGCTTACGCATCCTGAAATCACTTTCGAGGATCAATATGAGATTGATGACATCAAGCTGATATGCACCCCGGGTCACACTCCTGACAGCATTTGCCTCTATCTTCCTGACGAAAAACTACTATTTGCAGGTGATACAATAATCAATAACGCTCGCGGGGCATACAGCCTGCCCTATTTTTACTGGGGTTCTTCGGAAGACTTGGTTGCCAGCCTGCAATTACTGATGAAACTTGATATTTCGATGATATACAGTGGACATGGAACCGTGCTGACCAGAAAGGACAAGATAGCAAGTGACCTTACCTATTTACATAATTTGCGCAAGCTGGTATTTG
Organism: uncultured Candidatus Cloacimonadota bacterium; assembly: GCA_964604155.1. GTDB lineage: Bacteria > Cloacimonadota > Cloacimonadia > Cloacimonadales > TCS61 > Stygibacter. The sequence goes on from CAZRXY010000091.1 coordinate 21,816, forward strand.
GATCGCGCAATGAAGAAGCAGATTCAATAGAACTATCAGAGAAATACCCGATTACTGCCTGTCTGAAGGGAGAAAAGAAAATTGCTGTTCCCAAGGTTCATGAGCTAAATATCAGACAAATACTATCTGAGAAGCACCAGAGCAAATAATTATTGATCAGCGAGAAAGTATCCTGATCTTATCTTCAAGTTCTTTCACCCTATCACGCAGTTCTTTAATGCGAAATTCCCGCCCGATAAAAAGATTGTTATAGTGAAGTAATTCGGCATTTTTCTGTTCGAGTTCTGCAGTTCTTTCTTTAACGAGTTTTTCCAGGTTTTCGCGGTGCTGCCTGAGCTCTTCTTCCTGTTTTTTGCGCTCAATAATCAACCGCGTAGAGCCTTGCAAACCTATCATTTTTCCGTCACGGATCAAAGGTTTGGCGCTAATCTCAAGCGGATGTAATTCACCTTTTTTATTGAACATTCTGGTCTCAAAGGTTACTAAATTAAAGGTTAAATACTGTCTGGTCATTTTTATCGCCAGCCTTGCCATTTTAAAGAATTCTCGTCTGGTAGTATGCTCCCACAGGTGGGAGCCTATCCACTCCTCCGGCTGATAACCGGTCATCATAAACAAAGAAGGGCTCAGGTAGGTAAATTTGAGGCGTGTAGTCATCTGCCAGATGCAATCAACAGAATTTTCAGCCAGCAAACGGAACATTTCTTCGCTTTCTTTGAGGGTTCGAGCATCTTCAATCTGCTGAGAGATATCTCTGGCAAGAGCCAGGTAATG
>CAZRXY010000092.1:0-8226 GCA_964604155.1 uncultured Candidatus Cloacimonadota bacterium
GGAATCCAGCCCACCAGCACCTGAGAAACCGTGCGACCGATAATAGTAGTAGAGGCAGTAGTTATTGTGGAAAGAGCAGCAGATTTATCGAGCTTGATACCAAATACTGCTCCCAGCGAGATGACCATCCCCACCTGAATAGGTACTATTACCGCATTATCGGAACCGGGTAACTGAGCAAGCGGACTGGCTGCTGCTGCCGCCAGCGTTGCTGCCGAGTGAATGATCGCGTGACACCTGGTATTTTGTCTATCAGTCATAATAACCTCCTAATATTTTTTATGATCATCCAAAGTGCAATAACTGTGCCAAAGAGCAAAAAACAATAAAAAATAATTAACATAAATTCACTAACATACTATAAAAAGGTAATATAAGATAAATAATAAAAAATTTGTTACATCATGAAAATTATCTAATATAGAATTAACAGAAATATTTCTACGATAAATTGAAATTATTATTTAATCAAAATAAAAGGGGGAGGGTACAGGGACATGGAGTCATGCAATAAACCTGATTATTGAGGTGATTTGTTGGAAGGTGTCAGGCAGGACTTTTTTTGAATTGTTTCTGTCTTATAGTCAGCCTGTTTGAACGCAATATGGTTCTTCCGGCTCAGAAAAATATCTTACGTGCACTGGGCAGTCTCGGTTCTGATAAAAAAATGGTGCAGAAGAGGGGACTTGAACCCCTACAAGCGTATTGCTCACTAGACCCTGAACCTAGCGCGTCTACCAATTCCGCCACTTCTGCACAAAACTGAGTTTCCTCATATTTTTCCGCAGCTACAGTGTCAAGATAAAAAAGTGACACTATGCTGTTAAAAGATGGCGGAGACGCAGGGATTCGAACCCTGGACACAGCTCTAAACCATGTACACGATTTCCAATCGTGCTCCTTGAGCCAGCTCGGACACGTCTCCGCAAATCAGGGTCAATATTTTTGTGCCAAAAATTCTGTAAACAGATTTTTTTTTATCAATTCGACAAAGCAATATATGTAATATCTAAACTACTATCAAGAATAGAGATACTTAATTGCAGGCGATTATTTTTTCTCCTCATCGACGAAGATATTGAGGGCTTTTTTCAGGTCCTGCGGATTTGTCTCAAATTCAGTTATCATTTCAATATTATCCCGATCAATTTCCTTTTCGATGATAATTCTAATCTTTTGTCTGGGATGACTGGGAACTTCATTAAATTCTATTCTGCCATCAAGAATAGCAACGAGGACAACGCCGGAGAGGATGATCACCCAATTTGCATAAATCCAGAAAAGAAAAATTGGAATAAATGAGACCACACCGAAGATAACCTCCATATTGGTGAGATTATTTATATACCAGTCAAAGCCATTTTTAAAAAGCAGCCAGATGAGGGCAGCGGTGCCGGCTCCGATTAATACAGAGATATTGCGGATTTTAACGGAAGGAATAAAAAAGAAGCCGAGCGAGAAGACCACGAATATAATAAGGAATGGCGAGAAATAGGTGATTATGCTTTGCAAAAATGGTGCTCTAATAAATTTTATTAAAAAAGGGACTGATGAGGAAGAGAGCAGAATTATGAGAAGCATAACCCCGCCTAAGCACATCCCGAGAAAATATAATAACCGGCCAAAAAACTTTTTATCTTTCTGTGAAGTTGCTCCAAGAATGGTATCAAAGGTATCATTGATTATCCGAAAAAGTGAATAGGATGTGAAGATCAAAAGCAGGAAGCTGAACAGATTGAAGGGGATTTTCTGAGTAGTGATCTGGGTTATGTAATCTCCGATCTGTTGAGCAGAAGTTGGCACAAATACAGAGATGAGAAAATTTTCCAGAGATTCGCCTGAAGCAAATGGCAATTCTGGAATCAGGAAAAAGAGAAATATCAGAAATGGAATAAATCCCAGCAGCGTGATAAATGTGAGAGAAGCAGATTGATTCAGGACGCGGTCTTGCGTAAATTTTTTGCCGAACATTTTAAGATAAGATATAAAATTAAACATAATTTTGTCTCCTTTATTCATATCTCAGGGCAGTTACCGGATCGAGATTTGCTGCTTTTATGGCAGGGATAATGCCGGAGACAAAGCCTACGCCCACAGAAACGGCCAGAGCGGCAAAGACCATGCCCGGATAGGCAATTAATTGAAATTCCAGATACTTGCTGACTATATTCAGGAGTGAAAAGCCCACTGCCACTCCTAATAATCCGCCCAAAAAAGTCACGATCAAGGTCTGAACTAAAAACTGGATGAATATATCGAACCTTCTGGCACCTACAGCAAGCCTTATGCCGATTTCTCTTGTCCGTTCCTGAATTGTGGCAAACATTATATTTATGATCACTATTCCTGCGACCAGTAGAGAAATGATGCTGATCAAAAAGAAGACCAGGCGGAAAGTTTTCGTATTAGCTTCGATTTGTTCTGCCTCTTCCTGGGCGGATTCTATTGTGAACACATTTTTTCCGTTTCGCATATTTAAAAGAATGTTTTCCAGTTTACGGGCAAGAAATGGTGCCTCTTCCGGAGATTTTGCCTTGAGTGCCAGAGAATTTATATAGTCTTTACCATTCACTTTATTTATCATAGTCGAGATCGGCACGAAGCTCCCTCTATTTAGATATTCCAGAGAATTTTCATTGCCGACATTAAAACTGTTTTTAAGATAGCGGTGGTTCATTACCCCAATAATTTTTAAACGCCGCTTATTGTACGTGATGTATTCCCCTATGGGATCATTATTACCGAATAATTCTTGCTTAAGGGTGGTGCCTATCACCACTACGTCGTTATTCTGATCAATATCAAAATCACTGATGAAGCGTCCTGCTGCTGCAGACCATTCCTCAATATGCTGAAAATCCGGGACGACGCCCTGAACCCGGGAATAAAAAAATTTATCTTTATGCGTGATCCTGCCCCAATCGCTTATCATGGGATTATAGAACTGGGCTTCCGGCAATAATTCTCGGATTTTGAATATCTCCCGCAGCGTGAAATAGTTTCGCTCATTGCCATCGCCGTCATATTGCCAGTTGCGGTACACCGTGATCTTTGTGAGCCCTCCTCGTTCCATCATCCAGGAAAGGGTTTGCTTATTGACGCCATTAACCATTGCCAGAACCACTATTACAGACATAGTGCCCAGCACTATTCCTAAGATCGTGATAACGCTGCGTATTTTGCGAGACCAGAAATCAGAAATCCCAACCTGAATTCCTTCGTATAGAGATATCGCCATAACTAATCCACTATCAAGCCGTCTATGATCTTTATAGAGCGGTCTGCCCGATCGGATACCGCACTATCATGCGTAACTATGATGATAGTGTGCCCGTGGCTATTGAGTTCGGAGAAAATAGAAAGGATATCGTTACCGGAACTGGTATCCAGATTACCTGTGGGTTCATCCGCCAGTAGTATGGTGGGATTATTCACCAGTGCCCGAGCTATGGCTACTCTCTGTCTTTGACCGCCGGACAGCTCAGAGGGCTTATGCCGTATTCTATCAAAAAGTCCTACATCATCCAGAACTTTTTCGGCTATTTTTCGTCTTTTACGGGCAGTGATGCCGGAATACATCAGAGGCAGCTCCACATTCCTTTGGATATTAAGGTGGGGTAGAAGGTTGAAGGTTTGAAATACAAAGCCGATCTTTTTATTCCTGATCCAGGCAAGGCGGGATTTTTTCAGGCTGCTAATCTCCTCTTTGTCCAGCCAGTACTTGCCGGAAGTGGGCGTATCAAGGCAGCCCAAAACGTGCATCAGTGTAGATTTCCCCGAGCCGGAAGGTCCCATTATTGCCACAAATTCACCTGAATTTATCACCGCAGAAACGCCTCGTAACGCTTTAACGGAGATTTTGCCCATAAAATATTCTTTCTCGATATTTTCAAATCTGATCACTGTTTCCATATATACTCCATGCCGGAGATTATTTTTTGAAAAATTATAATGTGTCAACTAAATTTGCCTTCTTCTTGACAAATGGCAGCATTGAATTAGAAATTCATCAAAGAGATTATAACAGGAACCGGAGGGTTAAGATGAGACGGATTATAGTAATGCTGCTGTTTTTAGCAGGTATTACTGCTGTTTTTGCAGAAGAAATGATTGAATTGGGCTTTTGTACGCCGGCAGTGCAGAAAAAAACGGTATTTTCCTGGCTGAATATAAATACGGAACAGATACCCCGAGAGCTAAGTATTACGCAAAAAAACTACGATCTGGCAGTGAGCAGTCCCGTCAAATTTGCCACCAGCATCAAAAAGTATCTCAGCAGAAGTGGGGGAGGGCAGAGCTTCTTTTCATATTACCTCTCCCCTGATAAGCCCGCTTATTTACTTGTAAAGCTCAGAGCAGGCTCAGATTTTGCTTTTCTCTCTGACGGTGAATATAATTTTATGCATTACGGCTGGGAAATTCAGGGACGGATCAGCGAAAGATTATCCCTGTACAGCGAGTTCTGGGCTGGGCATTTCAGTGATGATGATCAGATTGTTTTGCAGCATTCGGATATTATAGACAGTTGGGTGAAAAGGGTTGATAATACTATCCATCTTGATAATGTGCGGGGCAAGCTGCATTACAGAGGAAATTACTTTGATGCGGCTTTAGGCAGAGGGAAATATGAAATTGGCAGCAGTATCGGCGGCAGCATAATTCTTTCTGATTTCTGCAACGATTATGGCTATCTGAGCTTTGATATCAAGCTGGGCGATTTTAGATTTTCTACTTTGCACAGCGGCTTGACGCCGGATTCCACCAGCGTACACCTTAGTGATGAATTTGCCGGTTACCGCTATGCAGAAAACAAATATCTCACTCTCCATAACCTCTCCTGGAAACCTTCGGACAAATCGCATTTCTTCATTGGTGAAGAGGTGATATATGGTGCTCAAGCTACGGAGCTCAGTTATCTCCTACCATATAATTTCACGCGAGCCATTGAGCACAATCTGGGCGATCATCATAACGTGCTCATCCATGCCGGCTGGGAATGCTTTGTCTCCCGCAAATGGCTGAGCTATGGCAACCTGCTGCTGGATGAGCTCAGGAAAAGCGAGATTTTTGGTGACTGGTGGGGCAATAAATATGCCCTGCAACTGGGAGGTGCATTTTATCCTGATAAATTGCTGATAAATCGGCTTGCCCTGGAATTTACCGCAGTGCGTCCCTGGATATATACCCATAAATCTATTTTCACCAAATATTCTCACTCCGGCAGAGGACTTGGTTTTGTTGAAGGCGGCAATTTAATGCAGATTGCAGGTTCAGCAGATTGGAATATCACAGATAGAATGGAGATAAATTGTCTGGCTGCATTTATTCGTCAGGGTGGGACAGGTAATAGCTGGGAGATAAATTATCAAGAAGCCGTCACTGATATCGACAACCAAAAAACCCCTTGGTTTGAAGGCAACCCGGAAAACCGTTTAAAGCTCCAGACTGTGATCACCTGGCAGCCCCTCGCTCATCACTGGCTAAAACTGGGACTAAAAAATCTGATCTACAATGATGACAATAATACGGAATTTTATCTCTCCTGGCTCACAAAATATTAAATTATGATCATCACCGGCTTCATCTTCTGCTTTCTGGTTTCCTGCGGCTGCGTGCTGCTACTAAAAAATAAAGCCGGTAATAAAATCCTGCGTTCCTTTTCCATCGTTATCGCCTGCCGTAATGAAGAAAAAAATATCAGTGGACTTATCGAAAATCTAAAAAATATTGATTATCCCCTTGATAAATTTGAGGTTATTATCATAGACGACGCTTCAAGTGATAGCACCTGGAAATTATTGCAGGAGAATATTCAGAATCTGGCAAATTTTAGAATCTATAGAATTGAGCAGAAATCTCAGGAATACAGAGGTAAAAAGGCTGCTCTTAAACTGGCTGCCGAAAAAGCCGAATATGATTTCCTGCTCTTCACCGATGCAGATTGCAGATTGCCCAGTCTCCTGCTGCAATCATATTCTAAATTGATCTATCATAATACTTCTGCCGTGATTGGCTGGTACAAAACTCAAAATTGCTCTAAGCTGCAAAGGATTATTGATTTATCTTCGGCAGCTATTTTTGCCTTAACCACCAGAATCGGTCTCCCCTTTTCTGCCTCCGGGATGAACTGGGTGCTCAATAAATCCGATTTCCAAGCCGTGGGCGGCTATGAAAAGATAAAAAATAAAATCGCCGGCGACGATAAACTCCTCTTGCTGCTGATCAAAAAAACAGGTAATAAAATCTCCTTCAATTACAAATTCCCTGTAACCACAATTCTGCAGGATTCCAAAAACAATCAGAGATTATTCCGTAAATACGGCAAATTTGTCAGCTCACCTCCCAGTATCAAAGCAGCAGTTATTATCCTGGCTCTTTTCTATCTGTATCTGCCGGTTATTACCTGCCGGCAGGGAATAGCACCTCTGGTTACCTATGCAGCCGGCTTATATCTCTGCTGGCTGGCTATCGTTATCCGCTTTAAGAACAAAATGTATCTCTCAGACGCTTTCTGGCTCATTATCCTGCCATATATATTATTATATTTCACAATAAAAGGAAGCCTGGGCAACTGGGTATGGAAAGGGCAAAAGAAAACCGATTAAAATAAAAAACTCCTCATTTTCTCCCCCAAAATCATAATCTCTCCCTAAACACCTATATAGTAATATCTTATGACATCTAATAATTGAAACATCTATACCGCAGAACAACAAAGAACTATATAACATAGATTTTCACGTCACATTATACCCTAATAATTAAAATCAGCAAAATCTCATTATATTTGATAACTATCATTGTTACAGATAGATAGCTACACATCAACTGATTATTTCATTTTCTTAAATAGGGTTATGATAACATGTAATTTGTGATTTATTAATTATATGATGTGATCAATATGATTATAAATGCCTGGTCAAATGGCGATTTTGGATGACCAGATAAAAAATATTGCATTTTAATTATTTTTATCTTGACGTTATCACGGTCATATTAAACCCTACCAACATGAAAGCAGAAAAATATTTTTTAGGCACTGAGTTAGTCATTAAGAAAAAGTATGACGCACTCAGAAGTTATTATGTTGAGCACAAGCCTGCCAAAGAAGTTGCTGAGAAGTACAATTATACTCTCAGTTCTTTCTACTCCTTAATCAGAGATTTTGATAAACATCTTAAAGAGCATCCTGATGAAGATTATTTTTTCCAGGCGAAATCTCCTGGTAAGCATAAATCTGATAACGCAAGAGGAATTGACGGGCTGATAATAGCCCTGCGAAAAAAAAGCTTTTCTATTCCCGATATTAAAGTCATTCTGGATGCTCAGGATTACAAAGTTTCAGAGAGTTATTGCTTCCGGGTTCTTCGTGAAGATGGGTTTTCCCGTTTACCTCGAAGAACACGGAGCGAAATAACATCACCAACACCTTTCAAGTTAACCGCCCCGAAAACAGCACAACTTAAATTTGAGGAAGAGACATTTTCCACCAATTCAGCAGGTGTATTATCTATCCTTCCTTATATAAAGAAGTTAGGTCTTGACCGTCTTATTAAAGCATCCTTATATCCTGAAACAACGATCATGAATAAACTAACTTCAATTTTATCCTTTGTAGCTTTAAAACTTTCTAATGCCAGGCGATATACGGCAGATGATCTTTGGTGTATGGATAGAGGCTTAGGACTTTTTGCCGGCTTGAATGTCTTACCGAAAGCTGCCTGGTTTACTTCTTATTCAAGTCGGGTAACACGCGAGATGAATCTTAACTTTCTGAGAAGCCTTCACCAGATCTGGTTAGAAATGGGGTTGATTGACGATACAATTAACCTTGATTTTACGACAATTCCTTATTGGGGTGAAGGTGACCATTTGGAAAATAACTGGTCTGGTAAAAGAAAATCCGCATTAACAAGTATTCTGGCAGTTTTGGCTCGAAGTCCGGATACGGGGATAATAGACTATGGAGATACAAATATCACCCATAAGGATGAAGTTGACGTTGTTCTGGAATTTTTAGATTTTTATAACTCTAATACCTGCAATAAAGCTGATCTGAAATATCTTGTTTTCGATAGTAAATTTACTAATTATCAAAACCTGGGAATAATCAATAAGCAAGGAATAAAATTCGTTACTATCCGTCGCAGAGGTAAGAATATCGTAGAAAAGCTGAATAATGTTCCTGTTTCGGAAAAGAAGAAAATCCGGGTCGAATGTGCC
>CAZRXY010000093.1:0-15083 GCA_964604155.1 uncultured Candidatus Cloacimonadota bacterium
AAACCAGGGGGATGCCTGTTTCTTGAGAAGACACTACATCCCGAGTGGTCTTGGACTTTCATGAACTAATTGACCAGTAGCCTATGATCGGCTGCCCAGAAGCTGTAATTTGAAGCGGAAAAATTGCTATTATGGAATTTGCAATTTGCTTGACTATAAAGCCCATCTGCAAGAGATTATTGATACTAATCGGCAAAAAACTATTGGGTTGATACCCGGACATCTCGGACAGTTAAGAAATTATGCATTACAGAAAAAATAAAAATAATTGAAAAAGTCTTAGTAATACTTGACAGGATAAATGATAGTGCAAGATAATTGATTGAGATAATAATATAAGGAGAATCTATGGCTCGCACATTATTGACTTTGAAGCAAGCTGCCATGCAATTAAAGGTAACGGGCTCGGTGATCAGGGAGATGATCAATTCAAAATTATTGCAGACGGTGAAGAGTGGTAATACAATAAAGATTGATAAATCTGAATTAGACGAGTGGCTGGCAAGTTTGAATGAGGAAGAGGTGAAGAAATTATCCTTGCAGCGCTCAATATGCAGGTTTAATGATTATTACAAGCCGGAGTATATTCATCTTGATTTTGAGGCAGACAATAAATATGAAGCGATAGCGGAGATGAGCAAAAGGGCAAAGGAGCTTGGCATAGTGAGAGATCACCGCTGGCTTTATCAGGTAGTGGTAGCAAGAGAAGAATTGGTCTCTACAGCAGTAGGTAATGGCGTCACATTATTGCATGCCCGTCATTTTCACCCTTCCAAAATCAAGAAGCCATCAGTGATTTTTGGCAGAAGCAAGGATGAAATAGAATTTGATGCAATAGATAATAAGCCGGTTCGTCTATATTTTATGCTGCTCTTGCACAATGATTATCAGCATCTATTCAGCATCTCATACATTTCCAAAAATATCATCCTTTCTGAGGAGAACCTAAAAATTCTTCTGGAAGCAGACTCCCCGGAAGACATTGCAAGTGTTATTGTGGGGAATGTAATTAAATAGTGATAAGTGAGTGTATTCTGAATAGTTGATTTTTGTTTTACTAAATTTGTGCCCTGGTCAAGTAAATCACTGAAGCTGCTTGTGATCGCAGACTATCTGCCGCTTCTGATAAGAGAGGGAATAGTATCCGGAAGTAATCCCCCGGAGTGTCGCTACGCTACCGTCTGGTATATTGGGCTCTCTTTTGTACCTTTCCCGTCGTGAAATTTCAATTCATCGATTTAAACAGTCTTTTTGTAATCTGAGAAAAAAAGTGAGAAATTTATATTGACTCATATCGGCAGTCTGAAATATGTATTGCTCAGAAACATTGGAGGTTTTAGTATGTCTGAAGTTTATGTTTATGATAAAAGAAAATTTTGTGTGCCCGTTACTAAGGCAGAACCCTTAGAATCGATCCAGTTCATCATTGAAGACTTCATGAATAAGGGAGTTACGTTTTGCATTGATGGCGAAGGAGAAAGTTGGGAAATCTGGCGTGAAGTAGAAGAAGAAGACAGCGACAAGATCAAGAAGACCGGTTCACCAGAAAATCCTGAGTATTTGTATGTAGAGGGCAAGAAGCTGGATAAGTGGGACAAGCTTTAGGAATCTGGCGATAATAATTAGACAAAAAAAAGCCCTGCTGTTGCAGGGCTTTTTTCATAAATTCGGGTAATCAGGTACTAACGGGTAATTCACAGGTTTTTAGATCGGTTTCTTCATCATCCTGGTTAACGGTAATCCATTTTTCTGCTGACCAGGCTGCGATAGCGCCATCTGAAGCAGCAGTGATCACCTGGCGTAATTTTTTACTGACGATATCTCCTGCGGCATAGATGCCCGGGATATTTGTCTGCATACTTTCATCAACTTTGGCAAATCCCTGTTCATCGAGCTCCACGCGTGATTCTATCAGCTCATTATTAGGCAGGATACCCACGTAAACAAAGATGCCATCCACTTTAATATCAGTGTGTTTTTGCAGTTTTTTATTGAAGATAGTAATAGATTCCACGCCGTCTGAGCCATATATTTCCTGAATTTCGGAATCCCAGATGAATTCAATTTTAGGATTTTGGAAGGCTCGTGTCTGGATTATCTGAACTGCCCGTAATTCATTGCGCCTGTGAATAATAAAGACTTTTTTGGCAAAGCGTGTAAGAAAAAGTGCTTCTTCCACGGCAGAATCACCTCCGCCCACTACCGCCACCACCTTGTCTTTATAGAAAAAGCCATCACAAGTAGCACAATAGGAAACGCCCTTACCATAAAACTTTTTCTCTCCGGGAACATTGAGGCTGCGGGGATGAGCGCCAGTGGCAATAATGAGAGTTTTGGCATGATAGATTTTTTTGCTGGTTTCTATCACCTTGCAAAGACCCTGCATGCCGATGCCATTAACTTCTTCTTCACAGATCCGGGTGCCAAATTTATCGGCATGCTTTGTCATAGCATCCATGAGCTCAAATCCGCTGAGTGTTTCATAAAATCCAGGATAATTTTCCACTTCTTGAGTTACGGTGATTTGCCCGCCCAGCACACCACGCTCAAAAACAATGGTCTTGAGCCCACCTCTTGCGGCATAAATAGCGGCACTTAGTCCTGCTGGTCCAGAACCAATAATGGCGATGTCATACTTGATAATTTCTTTCATTATATATACTCCATAAATTATAGTTTAAATTGATAAGGCAGCAATTCATTGAGCAATATGCTTTTTTTGCCTAAATTCCATTTAATGATGATCTTCAAACCCGGATTGAATTCTGCCAGAACCTGGCGGCAGGCTCCGCAGGGGAAAAAGGGGATATCAGTAGCAGTATGAATTGCCAGAGCAGAAAATTTTCTTTCACCTGCACTTATGGCATTGAAGAGGGCAATTCTTTCGGCACAAACTGTAAGCCCGTAAGAGGCGTTTTCCACATTGCAGCCGGTGAATATTTTTCCCTCATCAGTTATGATAGCGGCCCCCACATTAAAACCTGAATAGGGGGCATAGGCATTATCTGCGGCAGTCCGGGCTGCCAATAGCAATTCATCTTCAAACTTCATATCTACCTCAGTGATAATCTAATGTAAAAACAGGATTTTGCCCACATTTGTAATAGAATCATATTTCAAGCGGATTAAGTATATGCCGGAAGAAAGTTTTGCTGAAGGCTGCCAGCTATAGGTGTGGATACCTGCTTCAAATTCTTGAGCTACGATCCGAAATTGTTTTCTGCCTCGAATATCATAGAGAGTTGCATCGACGAAATTGGCTTTATCTAAGGAAAATTTTATATTCAGATGATTCCGGGAATCAGATATGTAATAAGGATTAGGGTAGGTGATCATCGTGCTTGGGGGAATCTGATCAGTGGAATTATCTAAGTATTCTGTCTGCTGCAGAACCAGATCATCAATAAAAATCCCAATTTCCGGCATAGTGGCATAATCACTAAAATTTTCTATGATTTCAGAATAAAAAAAGTCAAACACAAGCTGGTAATTTTCACCGGCAGAAGGGGTATTCAAAAGGACATCATCTAAATTAAACCGGTAAAATATCCACTCTGTTTCCAGATAATTATCTGGTCTTAGTCGCGTTTGTTCGGACGCAAGAGCTCCACCTGAACCTAAGAAAATAATGGCTTCTTCCGAATAATCGCTCACAAATTTCAGACTGAAACCATCTTCACCATACACAGGCATTTTACAGCGATACCAGAAAGACAGTTCAGAACCAGGGGTGTAGGTGAGAATTGGGCTGGTGAGCAGATAATTGCCAATTTCTGCTGGACGGCAGGATAGAGAAAAATCACTATTATAAGCAAAAGTGGTAACCCGCTGCCACTCTTCGGGCATTTCCCAAGCAATCAGAGGAGTCTCTAAATCCTCTTCTATCTGCAGATTTCCATTACCCAGATACACTCCAATTGTACTATGCCAGCTTTTACCAGCATCCCATTCTATCCTCACCTCAATCAGAGATGTGGTTAAAAAATCATCCGGCAGAGCAGAGCTGATATTCAGATTCGTAGAGATTTCTATTTCTTCTCCGGCAGAAAGGTTCTGCAAATCGATGGATTGTATAGCAGGCTGATATGAAATGATATTCTCATCATCACCGTAGAATTCAAATTCCAGTAATTCTATCTGAGCCAGGTCTGTGAGATTTTGAAAAGTGAAACTTAGAGGCATTATTTCTCCCGCCACCAGATCTTCCTGCGTCCATTCAAATGATTTTAGCACCAGTGAGGCAGTGTGCAGGCTCAAAGATACTCCTGCTCTTGCCAGTAGCTGGGCAGATTCGTCAAACATAAACAGATAAATATCTATTGCATTTCCGTGAGGGAAATTATAATAGCTGTCCAGACTGATATCAAGTTCATTGATAAGAAGCGATCCGCCTGCGGGGGCGGTGAACAATTGCTGCTGGTTATAAGATATCTCTACTTCCTCAGGTTCTGCATAAGTCTGGAGATAGAAGCTGATCTCCTCCAAAGCAGGATTGATGATCTCCAGTTCCAATGAATATACTGTATCTGTTTCAAAGATTTGCGGCATGTTAATAATGGTTATAACGGGTTGCAAGACAATTTCTTCCAGAGAAAGAGTGTAGTATCTAAAACCGTCTGCATATATTCCATAGCTGTATTCTAAGCCGGTTTGCCAGGGTAATACGGCTATGCCATCGCTTCCGGTTTGCCAGATATTATCACCGCTGTTTATCACTGCCTCTTCTATTGCCAGATTATCTTCACACATAACCTGAATATAAAGTTCAGAATCTGTGTGGCTGGCAAACACCTGCATATCCCGGGGATTATCTGTAAATAATCTGGCTGCGGCATCACCCATAAGATTAAGCTCATAGCCCACCCACTTGTAAACTGAGGTACCTGAGTAATAGGGCAGAAAGGCGAGTTTTTGCAAAGCCTGGGCAGCTCCGAGCTCCTTCGTAGCATCCGGATCAGCAAAAAGCAGCCTGAAAAATTCCCGTTGATAAAATTCTGAAAATCCAAAGCCTGGTGCTGATGGTGCTCCCCAGCCATAAGAAGAATTTCCAATGAAGCCCAAAAAATTTCTACCGGGTTCCCGCACGAAAATTTCAGCTATGGAAGTGTGATCAAAGGCTGAGCACCAGCAGCCTATGGAATAGAATATTCCACCCCATTCATTAGTGAGATTGGCTACATCACTACTATAGATATGCCCATAATTTTCCAGGCTCATCACATTGATCCAGCCATGCCCTGTATGCTGAACAATATTTTTGCCGGCAGAGAGCAGCGCAAAAGCATTTTCTTCACTGTTCTCATCTCCATATAAAAATTCAATATCGTAGTAAGAGGGGAAATAATTGTCATATATATATTGCTGGCAGATTTCGCTTAAGGAATTTACCCAAAGCTCCATAGATAAACCACCAGCCAGATTATAATCGGCAATTTCACCCTTTTCATACTGGATAAGCTTGCTGGTGTATGAAGTGATGTCCAAAGCAGTATTTGCCGGAATCCTGCCCACAAATACTTCGGGATACAGATCCACCTCATCCTCATCTTCACCATAAAGCGTATCTGCATCTGCATTCCAATCTCCATCTAAGCAACTGTAATACATATCGCAAGCCAGATCATTTTCCCCGGCATGAGCACCATATTCGCAATCAAAGGCAAAGGCATAACGAGCCGGGATATGCTGATGATCACCCGCCAGGGTAACATAATCAATACCCAGATTTTGCTGCATGTCGCTGATGCAGGTTCTGATTTTGGCAGCCAAATCCTCACCCTCGTAATTCTCGCTGATCTCTCCGGTACTGCGGAAATATACGTCATAGCCCTGGGCAGTCCGCCAATCTCTAAGTGGCTGCAAAGCATTTTGGAACATCTGGGGAGCAATCACCAGATAGCTCGGATTATCACGGGGAATAAAGCTGCTAATCCCCAATTGATTCAGTACTATAGCAGTGGTATGATTATCACTGTGTGTTGGAGGTGCTCCCGGGGCTGTATCCACTCTAATCTCAAAGGCTGAGGGATATTCTAAGCTCATATTCGCCGCGTCGTATCTCACGCTGCTCAGGCTCACGCTCAAGATTGTATGGCTGCCGCAATTACCCTGGCTATAGCTGTTCAGCCAGGAGGCAGGATATAATTTGAGATCATAGAACTGTGGATTGGGTTGAGTGAATTGATATTTATCGGCAGAAAAGCGGACAGGCTGCTGCACTGGCAGAAGTGGTTTTGAAAGTTGCAATTTTTTTGTCTCAAGGGGGATGATATTTACGCATTGCACTTCGCATCCAGAGGGCAGCTCCAAAAAAACTCCCAGTTGAGGGATAGCTGCAGCTCCTATATCCTGCTGGTATATTGTGCTATCACTACTTTCTAAAACGCTGTAATCCTGCTCATAACTGATTGAAAGCTGATGATTGGCGATCACAGTCTCCAGAGCAGAAACGCTAAATAATAGCAACAGTGCCAATAATAGAAATATTTTTTTCACTATTTACCTACCAGAGATGATCTAATATTCTTTGGTAATCTTGCTCAAGAAAACTATTCACAACCAGAATGCAACTCGAAAGATCCTGATTGCCTGAAGAAGGATTATTAAAACCGATACATTTCATATTGGCTTTTTTTGCAGCCTGTGCACCATTATAAGAATCCTCTATGACAAGGCAATTTTCCGGAGATGTTTTCAGAAGGGCAGCAGTGCGGCTATAAATATCAGGATAGGGCTTGCCGCGGGGGACATCGTCACCGCTCATAAAAAGATCAAAGTATTCTGCAATATCAAGTTTTTTTACAACTAATTCTATAAGCGCAAGAGGAGATGAAGAGGCAATAGCTATTTTCATGCTGCGTTCATTGATATAATCCAGTAAATCTGATAATCCCGGCATGATAACGAGATGTAGTGGTTCAAATTGAGCCATTATAGCATTTTCACCCAGCAGCATTAAACTTTCTATGCTCTTTTGCAGTTTATATTTTTTTTTTAGTTCTTTCCACATCAGCCGGCTGCTCAAGCCCACAAATTTATTATAATCTATAGCCTCCAGACTGATTCCAAGCTCCGCAAATAGTTTCAGGTTGGCAGCATAATGCTCTTCCTCAGAATTTATGATCACTCCATCCATATCAAAGATCACTGCTTCCGTCATGCTTCACCTCGTAAATAGGCATGAGCTTCCTTGAGCTTTTCTATGATTGCAATATTTTGTGGGCACTTTTCCTCGCACTCGCCACAGCCTATGCACTTATCAGCACGGTTTTCTTCCTTGATAAAATTATAGAACCGCCTGCCATAAGCCTGATCATCAAAAATATGGGCAGTATTATAGTATTCAAACACATTCGGAATAGCTACATTTTGCGGACAAGGCAGGCAATATTCACAACCGGTGCAGGCTATTTGTTTCCTCTTTAAATAGCTGGCTTTTAATTGTTCCACCAATTCGTTCTCTTTTGCATTCAATCTAAGATCATTGCTACCGGCAAGGGCTACATTTTCTTTTACCTGTGCCAGATTGCTCATGCCACTTAAGATTATATCCACTTCCGGCTGCTGCCAAATCCAGCGGAGACTTAATGAAACCTGCGAACCTGGATAACCCATTTCTTCTATCACCCTCTCTACATCCCTGGGAGGTACATTAGCAAGCAATCCACCTCGCAATGGCTCCATCACAACTATGCCGGCACCACGCTCTGCTGCCAAACGCAATCCTGCCTGCCCCGCCTGAAACTCAGTATCCAGATAATTATACTGAATCTGGCAAAATTCCCAGTCAAAAGCTGTTATTATCTCCTCAAAAACCTCAAATTTATCATGAAAACTAAATCCTATATGGCTTATCCGCCCCTCCTGCTTTTTTTTCTGCAGCCAATCCAGAACTCCAAGCTCTTTTAGATTTTTCCAGTTCTTAGCGTTTAACGCATGCAGAAGATAAAAATCTATGTATTCCGTTTTGAGACGTTGCAATTGCTCCTGCAGATATTTATCCATGTCCAAAGATACTTTGATCTGCCAGCTTGGCATTTTATCCGCTATATAAATCTTATCCCGATAGCCTGACATAATTATTTTACTGGCAAATTCCTCACTTTTCCCTCCGTGATAGGGATAGGCGGTATCAAAATAATTTACTCCGTGCTCTATTGCAGTTTCCACCATTTCCCAGCTTTGCTCTTCATCAATACGGCTTTGCTCATGATTAAATACAGGTAACCGCATTAAACCAAATCCCAATACCGATACCTGCTTCCCAGTATTGCCTAATCTCCTGTAATTCATTATCACTCCTTATTCCTAGATCACTCTCGCTATCTCTTATTCTGGTATATATTATGTCCAGATATTTCTTGTAACTAAACCATCTTAAAAATAATCAAACTCGGTGAAAAATAATACATAGTTCTGTTACTGGACAACCTATTCCTGAGTATAAAAAAATTACGCATGGTCAAAACCAAAAACCCAGCTTAGCATCCAGCTTCTGAATAGTGCGATTTATCAGTCTCAATATGAAGTCCTTTGTACTAATAAAATATTTTAAAATTGTATGTACACAAAGATTTATTGCTTTCTTAATATGGTAATAGTAAACTTATTCCCATCATGATCATCGCTGAATGCAATGTCCGGGTATTCTTTGAGTACTCGGATAATCCCGCTTCCTATTCCACTATAGGGTAGAATCCTGGTTGCATATGAGGCAAAAATGGGGTTTCTGATATTGGAGTTTCCCATTTTTATGTTTTCAATAGTGAGGTTGTTTGGCAAATGACCAGGATTGATAATCTCAATACGGTCATTGAATATGAAAACCCTAATGGGAGCTGATATAAAATAATCTCTATGAATAAGAGCATTAACAATCACTTCTTCAAAAACTAATTTTGGTATTTCGGGAGTGCCTAACGAATTGAAACCCTGTTTTTCTTGGATATAATGAATATTATTCATGATAAAACTTATACAATGATTATAAACGTCGGCAATTTTCCCTGTTATGTCCTGTTTATCAATATAACTGGTTTCGTAAATGTGGTTTCCACTAAATGCTACTGCTTTGATAACAAAAGCTGGGAGATAAATGTTTGGATGTTTTGCGAACAGCAGGGCACCGCTGACATTAAAGACACCATCTCTAAATAAATTCATATTTTGCAGCAATTGCGGCAGAGGAATGCTTTCAAAAGCTTTGGAATAAAATGTATCCCTCTGGCAGAATTGTTTAAAATACTCTAAATCCAGATCATCTAAGAGCATACCATTGACCTGTATTTCATCACCATGAATTAATCCTGCACTTTGGAACAGGCGTTGTATTTCTTCACGGGCGGTGGCTTTTCTTTTATCGCTACCGCTTTTTACCCAGATAACACCGTCTTTATCCATATAGGGCTTGTTTATACCATTGGGAATTTCTAATCTGATTACCAGTCCGTCGGGCATTTTAATATTTTCAGTGACAGGATTAATGGATGGTTTCACGTGCTGCGAGGCAGCATCAGAAATCAATTGATTAATTCTCCTGATATCATCTTTGGTCAATCCCCGCAAAGTGCCATCATCACTTACACCGATAAAAATATCTCCACCGCCGGAATTACAAAATGCCACCATCTCCTGGGCTAGTGACGTCGCATTTGTAACATTGCCTTTAAACTGGTGTTTGCTGTCTTCTTCCTTGCTGATAACAGCGATTAATTCTTCGGCTTCCATTCTTCATATCTCCTTTTTCTTTCCGTGAATGCTTCTTCGCCACCTTCCATGATATCTACTACTTCCTGTTGCATTTCCTGTCTGTCTATACTTCCAGTTTTAATGTCAATAACTTCATCGGAATACGAACAGGATATAATCTGCTCAGCATCACCTAATACAGGAAAATTAGCATTATGAGTAGCAAGCACAAATTGAGTTTTTGGCTTGATCTTCCTGATCAATTTGATCACATCTTCATAAATAGTCTGGTTATCCAGATCATCTTCAGGTTGATCAATGATAAATAAATCATTTTCTCGCCGACTGAGAACAAATAAAATCAGAGCTGAGGCTCGTTGCCCAAGCGAGTGGTGCTTCAATTCCTTGTCTTTGTATTTAATTTCAAATCTGTCGGGGACCCTATAGGTCAGTAAAATAAAGTTGTTTTCATAAAAATAATTTTCAAAGACCGTAGCCATATTCCCGATTATTGATCTTGCTTCATTCCAATTCCTGTATATTGATATAAAGTCGGAAAATCGTTCAGTTAGTTTTTTAAAAGTCAAATCACGAATTTTGCTTCCTTTGAATATGTCTTTCATCGTTTTTAAAAACTCCGCTTCCTCTCCCTTGAATGCGGAATTGATTATCAAGGGAGATTCGTTTTTATTAATTTTATCTGTTTCTTCTGAAATTATGCGGTACTCCCTCTCCCATAGTTCATTGAGAATATCTAATTCCTTATTAATTTCTTCTTTCAATCCCTTTCTTATCTTTTCTTTTTTGCTTATGGCATTAATTTGCTCATGAGATTGATTCACAATTATATGCAAATCACGGAATTCTTCCGGTTTTAAAGCTTTTAGACCCTTTTCACGAATCTGCTCCGAAAGCTGCCTTTCAATCCTGGCAAAATCTTCTTTCAGCGAATCCCTTTTTTTATCAAATCTGCCTACTTCTTCTTCAATAATAGCTAATTTATCCTTACAATTATTGTAAACAATTTTAATCTGCTCAAAGTAACTCAGCAATTGCCTGTATTCTGCAAATAACTGTTCGAAGAATTCCTGATTATATTGCGGGGTAAATACCAACTGGTTATAAAGATCATCTTCATGATGATTAATAAATTCATGGAGATCTTCAAGATATCCCTTAACGCTATTGATCAAGCTACTGCACTTCTTAGAGTCTTTATCATAACTGATTTGCCTATTCAGTTTCTCTCCGAACCCCTGATCTTCATAAAACTTCAATTTAAATTCGGCGTCTTGTTTATTTTTCTCTATTTCTTTTAAATCATCTTCCAGATCAGCCAATTTCTTTAACTTAATAAATAATCCCTGCAATTTTTCTGCCTGCATTGCAATTTCAGCTCTTATGTCTTTTAATTTATCACCTAACAGCTTTTCCACTAAATCCTTCTCAAATCCCGCCCCACTAGCTGACAAATCTTTTTGTCCAAAATATATCGGTTTATTAATCACTGTATCTCTCACATTTATCTCCGGCAAGATATTACCACTAGCGGAAACCAATATTCCTTCATTATTTATGCGGCTGATTTCATATTGCTTTCCCCTTCTATCCATTACTTGAACACTAATTTTGCCACCACTACCTAAAGCATAGCGCGTTAAATCATTTTTATAAACCCTGTCTTCTGCTTGACTACCAAATGGTATGTCCAGTGCATATCTGATCGTTTCAACAACCGATGATTTCCCGCTTCCTCTTATCCCGATCAAGGTGTTCAATTCGGGTGAGAAATGAATCGTTTTCCCATCTAATACTCCCCCCGTATAAGTAACGCTTTTTATATATGAGTGACTATAATCGGGTTTTGTTTTACTAAGGCGGTTATGGTAATCCAAAAGAGCAAATTTTATCGCGGAATAGCTGTAATCACCAATTTTCAAGTAACATGGCTCTCCTTTGCCAATCTCATCTACTGTTTTGCAATCAGAACCTTCAATCTCTGCCGGATAATCTGTCAACCAGGATTGAATCTGCTTGCGTCCCTTACCTCCAGGCTTATCGTTGGTTCTCACTTTTTGAAAACCCAGTACTCTGTTTTTGAATTCTACTTTTTGCCCTAATTCTACAAACCGCCCTCCATCAATCTCATTCCATAAGCCACACCTGTCTTCCACATGAGCAAATACAATAAAATAATCTTTATTGTATTCATCCAGCTTAGCTATTATCCCCATTATATTGTAGTTACAACGTCCATTTTCTTTTTCATATTCTGCTGCCACTTTCCCAGAAAAAGCCACATTCAAAAATTGGTTGATGTAGTCTTTACCATTGGCTATCCATTCTTCACTGAATATAACCAGCGTATGAATGCCATTTGCTCCATCATTGATGGAAAGCTCGATCCCGGGGAGAAGGTAAATCTCTTTTTTCGCGGCATTTTTTCGCAATATCCTAAATTCTTCAAAATCAAACTTGTTGTGATTCGCTATTACCCCGACGTTTATTTCATTCTCTTTTAATCTGTCTACATACCTGGAATGATAGAAAGCCTGGTCTCCATGATAATCAAATTCCCTGTCTGCCTTTGTATGCAAGTGAAAATCTACCCGCAACCAGCAGCTCCCATAAAAAAATATATTTCCCTTCTCTTCCATAATTCTTCCTTTGCTATTACTGATATAACCTATTTGATTTCTCTCTCGTTTGTCAACTGAATTTTTATGTGGTCATAGATTTTATTAGCAGTTACCTGCCTCACAATACTAAAATCACTTTCGATTTTGCTTGACTTTAGGACGCTGTCTATATAATGACCTAAGATGAAAAAAAGAGATGAAATTGATTTGTTAGAAGTTAGACATTATTTGCACAGTCATCCTGAGCTTTCGGGAAAAGAACATAATACCGCCTTATACATCAAGAGACAGCTCAGCGATTTGGCGCCGGAAAGCATAATCTCTGAGATTGCCGATTCCGGCATCATGGCAGTATTTGATAGCGGCTCACCCGGAAAATGTCTTGTTTTACGGGCAGAATTGGACGCCCTGCCTATCAAAGAAGATAGTAGGCTTTCTTATGGCAGCATTTATGAAGGTGTGAGCCATAAATGCGGTCATGACGGCCATATGGTTATTCTATTAGCAGTTGCAGAATGGCTGGCAATGAATCTTGATCACCTGCAGGGCAAGGTGGTGCTTTTGTTTCAGCCTGCAGAAGAGACTGCAGGAGGAGCCCAGGCAGTTCTGGCAGACCAGAAATTTACAGACCTTAAGCCGGATTTCATGTTTGCGCTGCATAATCTGCCCGGTTTCACATTGCACAGCCTGATCCTGAAACCTGATGTTTTTGCAGCAGCATCACTGGGATTAAAGTTCTGGCTCCAAGGCAGAAGCACGCATGCAGGACATCCTGAAAACGGCAATAACCCCCTTCCTGCCATGCAGGCTTTAGTTAACGGACTTAATGCTTTGCCACATCGGTTAACTGCTTTTAATGATCCGGTGATCGTTACGATTATCCATATGCGATTAGGAGAGCAGGCATTTGGCACATCTCCCGGCGATGGAGTAGTGATGGCGACCATACGTGCAGCCAGCGATGAGCGTTTACAGCAGATGGCAAAAGAAGCAGAATGTATAGCAGAAGCGGAAGCCAGGGCATATAAGCTGGGATTGCACATCGAAAGAGTAGAAGAATTTGCTGCAACTGTGAATAACGAGCAAGCCTACGGCTATTTAAAAAGGGCGGCACATAAGAGCGGATTGGCTGTTATAGAGCAGCAGCAAATCTTTCCCTGGACCGAAGATTTTTCATTTTTCAGTCAAAAATATAAATCGGCGTTTTTCGGTTTAGGCTGTGGGATCAATCAGCCGCAACTTCATAACCCCGATTATGACTTTCCTGACGATCTGGTGTCCAGCGGGAAAGAGATATTTATAAAAATTATTAAAGAGGTTTTATCAGAATGAAACATAGTTCATGGATTGAGATCAATAAAAGTGCCCTGAAAAAGAATATCCGCTACATTAAGAAACGTTTGAAAGCCGGTGTGAAATTTGCTTCAGTGATCAAAGGCAATGCCTACGGACATGGAATAGAAGAGTTCCTGCCCCTGGCAGAGGAAAGCGGGATTGATTATTTTGCCGTGTTTGATGCAGCCGAAGCAGAGAGAGCTCTCAATGTAAAACGACCCGGCTCAGAAATCATGATCATGGGAATGATAGCTGATGAAGAATTGGGCTGGGCAATTGAAAATGACATTTCTTTATATATATTCGATTTGGATAGAATGCAGAAAGCTTTAGAAACCGCCCGAAATGTCAGAAAAAAGGTGAAAATTCACCTGGAACTGGAAACAGGGCTTCGCAGAACCGGGATAGAAGAAACCGAGCTGGTACAATTGAACGCTATTATCCATGATAACCGCCAACACCTGGAAATAGAAGGGTTGTGCAGTCATCTAGCCGGTGCAGAAAGCATTGCAAATTATCTTCGTTTACAGGAACAGATTGCCAATTTCATGAGGATTTCCGATCAATTGATTAAGAGTAATATTAAGCCGCGATACAGGCATCTTGCCTGCTCTGCTGCCGCTCTGATCTATCCGCAAAGCATTCTGGATATGGCTCGGATTGGCATTGCCCAGTACGGCTATTGGCCCAGTATGGAAACCAAGATGAATAATCTCCTGTCTGACGACAATAAATTCACCAGAGACCCCCTGCAGCGCATCTTGAGCTGGAAAAGCCGCGTGATGAGCATTAAAGAAGTGGCAGCGGGTAATTATGTGAGCTATGGTAATTCGTTTCTGACTACCAGAAAAATGATTATCGCCACTGTGCCAATAGGATACTCCCATGGCTACCGTCGCAGCCTTAGCAATATAGGTCATGTTCTGATCAAAGGCAGCAAGGCAAGTGTGATCGGCACCGTGAATATGAATATCTTTCAGGTAAATATCACGCATATCCCGGGTGTGAAAAAGGGTGATGAAGTAGTGATCATAGGCAGCCAGGGAAAAAATAAAATCTCTGTATCCAGCTTCGCAGAATTATCCAATCAGATTAATTATGAATTTCTTACTCGTTTACCGCTTTCTATTCCCCGCATAATTTTGGAAAAATAATATACAGGTAGGTAAAATTTTTTTATGTAACTATTCAGGTATACCCCCGGTTTTACAATTTTTGCTATTGTTAAATGATTAATATTATGTGAGATAAAGATTGTTGTCAAGGTCAACCATTGCAAAGGTCTGGCGACCATTCGCAACGTTTTGGATGAGAGACCTTCTTCAATCTAAGTTACCTTGGTAGAGTAGAGACAGGTTTCCGAAAAACTTCCACCTGTCCCCCTCATCAAACCGTGCATGCGGTTTTCCCGCACACGGCTTT
>CAZRXY010000094.1:0-36175 GCA_964604155.1 uncultured Candidatus Cloacimonadota bacterium
CAGATTATTCAATCAACCTGGCATACCAGAACGTTCTGGAAGTTAGTACTTCGATCTAAATGGCGTTTTGGTTATGTCACACCATACGGTCAGTCAAAAGAAGTTCCTCCTGACGAAAGATTTTATTTGGGTGGGACCGGTCCGGATGGGTTAAGAGGCTTTATTGATCGCTCAATTCCGGTCAGGTCATCCGAAGGGGGCTTAAGAGCAATTATCCACAGTACCGAATTTACAGCACCAATAGCAGGTGACCAGATTGTAGGTCTGCTTTTCTTCGATGCCGGCAATAGCTTTAATAGACTCGAAGAGTTTAACTTCTGGGATTTCAAGAAAGGGATAGGGCTGGGCATTAGAGTCAACACTCCTTTAGGTTTGATCGGTTTTGATTACGGCTATAATCTGAATGACAGAAGATGGGAGCCGCACTTTCAATTTGGGGCAACCTTTTAACAATTAGCGGGGTTTTTCAGTAGAATCAATGATTTTACTTGACCTCTGAGGCAGAAAAAAAAAGACTGCCTTCATTCGATTGTTTCGGGGTGTAGCGCAGTTCGGTTCAGCGTGCTTGATTTGGGATCAAGAGGTCGGAGGTTCAAATCCTCTCACCCCGACCATTTTCAAGAAATAATCGGAGAATCTAAGACAGATCGGGGCGTTTAGCTCAGTTGGGAGAGCGCTTGCCTTACAAGCAAGTGGTCGGGGGTTCAAGTCCCTCAACGCCCACCATTTTTCCGGAGACGATTTATAGGATTAGAATCTTCACAGTCAATTATTGGGGGGTGGGTACTCGTGTAATTTATTCTCAGACCTGTCTAATTTTAAAAAAATATTGTTTTTTATTGCCAATTCTGTAAGCATTTAAATAATGTTATAAATTCTTTATGAGGTGTGAATATGAAAAAGCTAATGTTTTTGTTTTGCTTATTTTTAGGCAGCGTAACCATACTTGCCGGCGGTATAATATCTGTAGAATTACCTGTAATAGATACATTGATTCTGGTTCCCTATGCTGTTTTAGATTTTGATGAGATCAATGAATCTTCTGCATTGATAAAAAGCCGTATCTGGGATGACGTATATTGGACATTAAATGATTCCGGCAGTGAAAACAAGCTCTATCCCATCACCCGGGATGGGAAATTGATAAGGGCTGAGTGGCAGAAGCAGCATGAAGGCGGGATTTATGTAGGTGATGCCGTGAACGTAGATTGGGAATCTCTCACAACAGATGCTTTGGGCAATATATATATCGGAGCTTGTGGAAATAACCTTAATGCCCGTCAGGATTTGTGTATATATATTCTTAAAGACCCCTATCCTCAAGCTACCAGTCTCACTCGCTATTATCAGAAAATTAATTTCTATTATCCTGAGCAATCTGAGTTTCCGGCTCCTGCTTTGGACCGTAATTACGATTGCGAAGCTATTTTCTGGGCAGATGGCAGGATATTTCTGCTCACAAAGCACAGAAGCGATACTCTCACAAATCTCTATACTCTGAATAATATGTATCCCGAAAAGCAAAATGCCCTTACCCGCTTGAGCACATTTGATATCAGAGGCGCGGTTACTGCCGCAGAGTGTAATGATGATGGAACAAAGCTGGCAGTTCTCACATATAGTGCGGTCTGGCTCTTTGAGGGAAAAGTGGGAGACTGGTTTTCAGGTTCTATAAAGTGGCTGCCGGTGATGGCAAAACAATGTGAAGCAATCTGCTTTGATGATGATGAGACTTTGCTTATCACTAATGAGCAGATGGAGATGTTTGAGCTTAAGATTCAGAATTTGCACCAGGTCCGCTGATTTTGCTTCTATCTTCTGGAAAATTCAAAGACGTCCAGATTGTAGCCGATATTGATATAGCCGGATAACTTACCTCTTTCATTTGAAGCAATACCCAGCCTTACCGGTAGAAGTGGAAATTGATAGCCCAGTATCATACCTGCTGCCCATTCCAGGTCTTTACCTATTGTCCAGGAATCAGTAACGCCAAGATTTAGACTATTGATTAAGGACTCGATGTAGAACTGCCGGTATGGATTTAATCTCAGGGAGATGCTGTTTATCTTGTAAACCGAGGAACTCCGGTCATATTTATGCAAGCCCATATAGCTATCTAAACCGCCTATATAAAAGGGATCATAAGGAATAACTTTATCAAAATAAGAGCCATATTCAAATTTATAGCGTAAACTAAGCCAGTTAGTGATAGGATGCAGTAATTCAATCTTTTGCAGGCTCTTCTGGAATCTGCCATTATCTCTATTCTCGCTTTGGGCTATAGTATATTTGCTTAGAATTTTTACTCCTCTCATACCAAAGGTGAGATCGTTAATTGTCTCAAAATATGCTTTAATCCCTCCGCCCCAGGATTTAAAGTATAGATGGCTGATTTCCTCTGAGCCGATATTACGGTAAAGATTTTTGTCGTAGATAAAACTATAAAACTCCACGATCATCGATTTCTGGAAGAATAATCCCAAGCCACCAGTAGCACCGGTTTCAATAGCTTTAACGCTGTTTATCTTCATGAATTCTTTTCCGTAGCTATAAATGGGTATTTCTCGTATATAAGGGAACATATGATAATAGAACCCAAAATTATTGCCGAAGTTTTTCACATAGTCAAAACACAAGCTGTTATTTTCACCTACATCAAGAGCAATCAGGAGTCTGGAATTCGGCTGGAACAGATTTTTGTGGTCAGTGAGCAGGCGTAATGTAATATTATCGGTGGTATCATAGGATAAATTAAGTTTAATATAGTCACGGTGTTTTTCTATAACTTTCACGATGAGCACATAGCCCTCTTTATCACGCTGCAATACCGGATAGATCATCTGGAATAAATCTGTATTGAAGGCTCGGGAAAATGCACTGGTTATTTTTGATTTACTGTAGCAATTGCCCTTTTCCAATCCGAGATAATTCAGAATTTCTGCTTTTTTAAGGGTGTTATTGCCTTCCACTCTGATATTTTTCAAGCAGATTCTGGTTGCTACGCTTGCCTTGATATCTCTTGGGATCACTTGCCGAGGCAGATCAGCTAATTCCGGCAGCATCTTTCTGGCTGCAGCTTCACCAGCGGCAATAATCGCTTCCATATCTCTAAATTGTAACATTCCATAATCACTAATTTCCGGCTCAATGAGAAAATCGCAAAGCTCTATCGAGTGCTGGACATTTGTCCGCACGGCAACCCCGGCAGTCTGCTCTAATACGTCTATCACGCTGTTTATCTCAGAAGATTCCCGCAAGGGCGAATTAGCTCCCACTCCGATAATTGTCTCCGAGCCCATTTCCAAAAGCGGTTCCACTGGGAGATTCATCAATATCCCACCATCTATATAATAAGTGTTATTAAGTGCAAAAGGCTGAAGTAAGGTAGGAAAACAGAAGGAGGCAAAGATCACTTCATGAAGATTGCCACTCTTGAAAACAACTATCTCACCGGACATGATATCTGAAGCCGGTATCCTTAGTGGAATACTCAAGCTGTCAAAATCCACACAATCAGCATAATCCCAGGTAAGATTAAAAAGTTCGTTGATGATTGCATTACCGGGAGTCACGCCTTCTGGAAGCACCGGAGTGAGATTTTTTATTCGTAACGATAGATTGCTCTCCTCCTGCCAATGCTTAAAATTGATTAGTTTTCTATCGCGATAGACAAGATCGCTCACCCGGGCTTCCCAGTCTATGCTCAATACAAGGTCTTCTATCTCCGCTCCACTCATTCCACAGGCATATAAAGCTGCAATCAACGAACCAGAGCTTGTCCCGGCTATTTGATCTATCTTAATTCCGGCTTCGTCGAATACCTTTAATACACCGATATGGGCAAAACCTCGCGCACCTCCACCGGATAGAGCCAATCCCGTACCTGCTCCATTTAGTAGCAGACAGGCTGATATAAACAGCGTTAATGTAAATATAATCCTTTTCATCTTACCCCTGAATTCATTCCGTCTCTATTTATTAGCAGCCCCCATATTCAGGCAATAAAAAAATTGACGCCTCATTGTAATTTATGTTCATCTCCCGTGGATTACAACGGGAGATGAACTTTTGTTTCTTCAATTCACTTGAATCTTACCGGCAAATTGGAATATACAAATCATATTCGGAATTTTCCGCATTTTCTGCATCGTATCGTTCAGAATAAAAATTGAGTTCGTCTCCAGGATAAAATTCATAATCCACTTCTCGTATCCAATCCAGACAAATATAGCGATAGGTTTTTCCTAAATTACTCAAATTCCCCGGATGCGTGAATACGGCGTAACGCTGTGCTTTTACCTGATAACGCTCTAGTTCTTCCGGCACAGGCTCGTCAGCCTGACCCAGATAGCCCACCATGTACCACCAGTCATCATCTGGCTCAGGCTGTTTGTCAAAAAATCGCGGATCGTGAAAGCATATTCCCACCACGGTCTTTTCGTATGTCCAGCATTTCCTGGCGTTGTCGGCTCGGAATTCTCTCAGCAGACGGTTCAGCGTTTCTGTTGTCTCGCTGCTGATCACTTTTTGCTTCCTTCCTATTACGGTTAATTCGGGCATTTCTCTGATCTGGTATTTTACCATGTTTCCTCCTGGTTTTTGGAGGCAGATCTGCACTCTCATTTTTGGTATATAATCAATCAATTGATTTCTCTTCCGATATTCCTGGGGGGTGAGCCCATATTGCTTCTTAAATGCTCTGATAAAGGCTTCCACGGTACCAAAACCGTATTGACACCCAATATTATAAATATATTCATCACTCTTCAGAAGTTTCTTTGCTGCCTCACTCAGCCGTCGCGCACGGATATAACCCTTCAAGGAGTAACCAGTGAACATCATAAATACACGCATAAAATGATAAAGCGATAAACCCGCACGTTCTGCTACTTCCTCAAGCTGTATATTGTCATACAGCTTTTGCTCCACAAAATTCACACTACCCTGCAATACCCGCCGGTAATCTATCATTTAGCACTCCATTGACTTTTTTTGCTTATACATTTTGCGAATTACATTGTCAAATAATTTTAAATATTTCTGGTATTCTTCGAAAATTGTTTATTTTTTACAAATCAGGTTATCACCAATCATTCTGGTTGGTTATGATTATAATTAAAAAAAAGGCAGCCCGATTATAAATAACCGGGCTGATTACTATTTTTTGAATGGCATGTTGCCTATTATTTTATGATCCCCAGCCAGCTTTGCACATAAGGGCTCACAGCTACTATCAATCCGGCAAAGACAATGCTCACAATGCTCATCAGCTTAATGAGTATATTCAGAGATGGTCCAGTGGTGTCTTTAAAAGGATCACCCACTGTATCGCCGGTAATGCAGGCTTTATGGGCATCCGTGCCTTTTCCGCCTTTCTGCCCGGTTTCAATATATTTTTTAGCATTATCCCAGGCACCACCTGCATTATTCATCATACAGGCAAGAGCGAAGCCCGAAACGAGCCCACCGGTGAGGACTCCCATCACGCCAGTTACGCCAAGTATCAAGCCTACCAGAATAGGGGTGAGGATGCCTACTAGTGCGGGAGCTATCATTTCTTTTTGTGCACCCAGGGTGGAGATCATCACACAACGCTTATAGTCCGGTTTGGATTTTCCTTCCAGAATACCCGGGATTTCTCTGAATTGACGCCGTACTTCTCCTACCATGGTACCGGCAGCTCTACCCACTGCCCGCAGGGTCATAGAAGAGAATAAAAATACTGCCATAGTCCCGAATATTATACCTGTCAGAAAGGAAGGATTCATCAAATTGATATCATAATAGCTGATAAAATCGGCAATTGAAATTCTGGCGATTTCCACATTGCCTTGCACTTTATCCACATAAAGCTCTTCTACCCCGGAGATGCTAAGCGAGTTACGAATCTCCTCCAGATATGCTGAAAGGAGAGCTAAGGCTGTAAGGGCTGCACTGCCAATGGCGAATCCCTTGCCGGTGGCTGCAGTCGTATTGCCGGCTGCATCCAGCAAATCCGTTCTATCTCGTACGCTGGAAGGTAAGCCGGACATTTCGGCGTTGCCACCGGCGTTATCACCAATTGGTCCAAAGGCATCTGCTGCCAGGCTCACGCCCAAAGTCGCCAGCATCCCTACAGCTCCAAAGCCTATGCCGTAAAGACCAAATTCTATCCCTTGTGAGAATCCACCACTAATGGTGAAGGCGGATAAAATCGAGATTCCTATGATAACTAAGGGAATAGCTGCACTTTCTAATCCCAGAGCAATCCCCTCTATGATCACGGTTGCTGAGCCATATTCGGATTGTTCTACAATGCGTTTAGTGGGTTTATAATGCGATGAAGTATAATATTCTGTAAAATAACCGATCAAAATTCCTGCGACCAGCCCTATCACTATAGAAAAGAAAATTCCTGTTGTGTTTAAAACTTCCGAAGGTAATAGATACTTTGTAATAAAATACGCGGCGATAACTATTAAGACAGAACTGCCATAGATACTTCTATTCATAGCGGACATAATTTCTTTTACGCCCGCATTTTCTTTGGCTTTCACTAAAAATATTCCGATTATTGAAAGCATAATACCCACTCCTGCCAGGATCATGGGAGCTGTAACCATTTGCATTGCCATTTCTTCTCCCAAAGCGGGATTAGATTGCTTAGCCTGCAAAAAGGCAGACATGCCCAAGGCTATAGTGGCTAATATTGAGCCGCAATAAGATTCATACAAATCTGCACCCATTCCGGCAACATCACCTACATTGTCTCCCACATTATCTGCTATTGTAGCCGGATTACGAGGATCATCTTCCGGTATCCCCGCTTCCACTTTGCCCACCAGGTCTGCTCCCACATCTGCAGCCTTAGTGAATATCCCTCCTCCAAGTCTGGCAAACAAAGCCTGAGTGGAAGCTCCCATACCAAAGGATAACATGATAACTGTGATCTTCTGCAAATCCATGCCACTGGAGTATAAGGTGTAGAACCAGGCTGTGATATCTGCCAATGCCAGACCTACAACTACAAGCCCGATCACGGCTCCTGCCCGGAAGGCTACCTGTAAGCCTTTATTAAGGCTCGTCTGGCAGGCTGCTGTCGTCCTGCTCGATGCCATAGTTGCGGTATTCATCCCTATAAAACCCGCTAATCCACTTAGGATGCCACCACGCAAAAATGCCAACGGCACTAACCAGTGCAGCATACCCAATACCTGCGACATGAAAACAAATATTGCCAAAGCAACCAGAAAAAATAACCCAACTGCTTTGTATTGCTGCTTGAGATAGGCAAAAGCTCCTTCTCGAATAAACCCTGCGATTTCCTGCATCTTTTCATTACCGGGATCCTGCTTCTTGACATTCTGATAAAAATACCAGGCGAACAATAAAGCTAACAAGGCTCCAGCCGGAGCAATATACCAAGTAATAGGAATATACATCAATCCTCCTGTCTTCTTTCTTTTTGCATTGGCAAATTTTGGGCAAAAAAAAAATATCCTCATTCTGCTGTCAAGCATACACTTCATTCGGGCATCTATCCGGTATCTTATTCTTGACTTTGATGATGACAGTTAGCGAGCCGTCACTAGCTAAAAGCTCTATTGAAAATTTGGGAAAGCAAATTGCGAATGGCTGACTTAAGCAAGCCAGTTAGTCTATTTGTTTCTATATATACAGTTAGATGATTATAAATTATAATTTCTCTGATCATTTGGAATTTCGGGAATAATATAATAAGATCATTAGAACCAGTTCTTTTTCTTAAAAAAGATGATCATTATAGATGAGATAGCGATAACGATGAGCCACCAGACAGGATAGGCATATTTCCAACTGAGTTCGGGCAGGTAATGAAAATTCATACCATATACACCTGCGATAAAGGTAAGGGGGATGAAGATAGCAGCAAAGATAGTGAGCACTTTCATTACCTGGTTCATACGGTTGCTCAGGCTCGAGAGATAGATATCCAGCAAGCCGGAGATGATTTCGCGATAGGTCTCTATTGTATCTATCACCTGCACTGTATTATCATGCAAATCACGCATATAGGTGATCACTTCGGGAGTGATAGCAGGGCTATCTATGCGGTTAAGATTGCTGATCACGGATCGAAGGTGCCAGATAGATTTACGCAGAAAGAGAACATCTCTTTTGAGGCTGTGTATGGCAGTAAGCAAATCCTGGGAGGGATCATCAACAAGTTCTGCTTCGATTGATTCTATTGTGTCACCCAGATTGCTGAGCATTAGATAATAGTTATCTATAATGGCATCGAGCAGCGAGTAGAGCAGATAATCCGTACCGGATTTACGGATACGGCTTTTATCGTTACGTATTCGCTGCCGTACATGCTCAAAAACGTCACCTTTGTGTTCCTGCCAGGAGATAATATAGTGTTCTCCCATGATAAAGCTGATCTGCTCAAAATCAATTTTTCCCTCGCCTTCGTTCCAGGTTATCATTTTTAAAATAATCAGCAGATGGTCAGGATACAGCTCCAGCTTGGGTCTTTGACCTGTATCCAGAATATCTTCAAGGAGCAACGGGTGAAGGCTTAACTCTTTGCCAAGGGCAGAAAACAGCTCCGTATCGTGAAGTCCATCAATATTTATCCAGGAGACAGAAGGAGAAGTAAAACAGGGAAAAACCTCCTCGATTGCAGAAATATTTTGTTCCCTGCTGCTCTCAAGGCTATAATCAATCAGTGAAATACGGACATTATCCTCTTTGCGCGAGCCAATATGAACCAGAGAACCGGGGGGCAGTCCTATCCTTTTCTTCATTTTTTGCAATTGCCTGCTCATAATAACCTCTTTAGAAAATTTTTCAGTAATTTCAAACTGCATTTATGGCTTAAAGATGTCAAGGTTTTAGGTATTCTGGCATATCCTCGAAATTTTTTTGTTAGTTTGGAATATTGAACTTATGAAGTTATTGGTCGCCAGACCTTCACAATGGTTGACTTTGACAACAATCTTTATCTCACGTAATATGAATGATTTAACAATACCAAAAAATATAAAAACAGGGTGATGACAGTTTAGGTATTGTCTTTGAATTGCAGGTTGTATAGAGTCTGGTAGCGAAGATTATTGAGCAAAAGTTCCTTATGCGAGCCCATACCCACAATTTTGCCATGATCAAGGACTATGATCATATCTGCATTAAGAATAGTAGATAATCTATGAGCGATCATCACTACGGTTCTATCCTTTGTAGCTTGTTCAATAGCCTGTTGCACCTTTTGTTCTGCTTCGGTGTCAAGAGCGCTGGTGGCTTCGTCAAAAATAAGGATTGGCGGATTTCCCACGATACTTCGGGCGATGCACAATCTTTGTTTTTGCCCGCCGGATAGATTTACCGCTTTTGTATCCATCATGGTATCAAAGCCATTATGAAAATCAGAGATAAATTCATCAGCGTTAGCAATTCGTGCGGCTTCGATAATGGCAGCATTATCTAATTCATCAAGAGAACCATAAGCAATATTATTTCTGATAGTATCAGAAAAAAGAATAGATTCCTGAGTTACAATGCCAAATAGGAGACGCAGGTCTTTGATGGTAATATTCTTAACTGCTATGCCATCAATCAATATTTCGCCGGAGGAAGTATCATACATTCTGGTGAGCAGGTTCGTGATAGTGGTTTTACCTGAGCCGCTGCTGCCGACTAAGGCAATTTTTTCACCTTTTGTAATACGGAAATTTATATTTTCCAGCACATTTATAGAGCCGTCATACGAGAAACTTACATTTTTAAAGACAATGTCCGAATCGAATGAAGCCTTGGATACTGCCATAGGGCTATCATTTATCTCACTGTGCTTATTGATTATCTCTGAGATTCTATTAAGCGAAACCAGAGCTTTGCGGATATTTGCATAGGTTCTGGTAAGATTTTTAAAGGGGTGCAGCATAGAGAATATTGCAAATAAAAAAGCCATGAAACTGCCGAAACTAAAATCGCTGTTTGCTGCCAAGACCAGTTTGCCGCCCACTATCAGCACGATTGCGCCGATAATAACGCTATTCATCTCAGAAAGCGGCGTGCCTAACAGGTTATATGCTCTGGAGCGTAGCCAGAAACCAAAATGTTTGTTATTTATGCCACAGAACCTGTCATATTCATTTTTCTCGCGAGAAAATGCCTTTACAATTTTTATACTGGAAAGCACCTCTTCTACATTACTGAATAAATTAGACATCTCGTTCTGGATTCTACGGGCATACTTCTTCATTTTTGTGCCAATCAAAGAAACCAGCCAGGAAAAAACAGGCAGTATTAATAGAGAGATCAAAAAAAGCCTGCTATTGATGGAAACTGCCGTTATCATATATACAAGGATGAGGATGACATCCTGAAAGGAATTAAAAAGTGATTCTATAAACATCACGCTCACGATTTGCACATCGTTCACCATCCGCACCAGCGAATCACCGGTTTTATTTTTATTAAAAAAAGCCAGACTTTGATAAAGGTATCTGTGGTAGATCAGATTACGCAATTCACGGATTGTGTAGCCCTGAAGAAAGGCAAATAGATACTTTTGTCCAAAGAAAAAGAGATTTTTTAGTACTGCAAGACAGGTAAAAGTGATAGCGATTGCCCACAAAAGCATGACAGGATCAGATTGCTTCATAATTGCAGAAAAATTTTCTAATAGCGGCTGGTAATTTTCCTGGGTAAACATCATCCTAAAACTCTCGGAACCGGAGATGTAATTCGCTATAGATTGCGCAACAGCATCCCGGAACTCGTTAAAAGTGGAATAGATAACCTCCTGCCTGTCAGCGACGAATATATTATCTAATAACGGAATCACCATCAAGATGCTCACTCCGCTAAAAAGAGCAAAGCCTAACGTGAATACCACACCGCCCAGCATGTGCAGCCAACGCTGCAGCATTATCTGATATATTCTAAGCAAATCCTTCATTTACAACTCTCTTTAGCCAATAGAAGAATAATTCTATGACTGAGTGGTACTTTTTTCAATAGCCCCTGAAATGTCAAATTGATTACCAGTAACGGAGAAAAAATAAAAAAAACTTGCACAAAATATAGATAAATACATAAATCGGACCCTGAGATGTCAGTTAAATTTGTATTTTTATATTAACATAGATTTAAAGCGAAAGGGATAATGAAATTAAACCTTAATAGGAGGAATGATGCGTATCTACGGATTATTATTTTTATTACTTCTTAGTGTGGCTATGTATTCGGAATGGACTGTAATAGAATCTTTTGCGGTGCCTGAAGGAGCGAGTGGTCTGGCTTATGATGGAGAGTATATCTACTGCGGGATTTATGGGGCGAACGGTGATGAGTTTTACAGGATAAATCCGCTAAATGGAAGTTATGAATTACTATTTACCAATCCTTTGATAGGAGACAGCTTTGGTATGACATATGACGGCGAGTACCTGTGGATAACGGATCATGGCACTCCGTCTTCTACGCCGGCGGTGGCATATCAATTAGATTGGGATGGCGCGATACTATCCCAATTTGATTTGCCGGATCACTATATGTCCGGCATTGCCTGGGATAATGGCAATTACTGGGTGAGCACCTATTATGATCCCGATGGTTATATCTATAAATTAGATGGTGACGGCAATATTTTGGCGGGATTTGCAGCACCTGATAATCAGCCCTGGGATTTGTGTCTGGCAAATGACTATTTGTGGATGGCAGATTACTGGGGTGATGCTTTATATAAGATAGACCCGGTTGATGGCAGCCTGTTAGAAAGTCACAATTCTGAGGGTGTGGATGTTGCGGGAGTAGTATTTGACGGAGAATATCTTTGGTATTGCGATAATGGAGTAGGTTATAATCAGGATTTATTGTATAAAGTGTATATCGGTGAAACAGGAACTCTTCCGGAAATGGAACTGGAATTTACAGAATACTATTTTGGTATGACGGTGATAGGGGAGAGCCAGGGAACAGATTTACCAATTCATAATAATGGCGAAGGTGAATTGGTTATTTTTGCAATTTCTCAAACTGATCCGGCATTTACCAATATCTTTCAGCCACCCTTAATTGTCGCACCTGGGGCAACGGGATACATTTCTATAGTTTTCTCACCTGACGAATGGGGAGAATTCTTTAGTACAATGACAATAAGCAGCGATGATCCGCAGCAGCCGGAAGCCACGGTAAATTTATCGGGAATGGGCTATATCAAGTATGGCGATCTGGATAATAATGGCTTTGTGGAAGCCTTTGATGCTGGAATTGTATTGCAATACACTGTGGGAATAGACCCGGCACCTTTTGCACCACTGCCCTGGTTAGATTGGCAATTGATCGGTGCAGACGTAGATGGAAATGATAGCGTGGAAGCCTATGATGCTTCTTTGATAATGCAGTATGTAGTAGGTATTATTGGGCAATTCCCTGTAGAATAAATAGAATTCCTTCCATGCTTACTTCAACGCAGCTTAATGGTGGAGAGTGCTACCGCCAGTAATAGGAAAGATATTATCCAAAAGCGGACGACAATCTTTTCCTCAGAGTAGCCCTTCTTTTGGTAGTGGTGATGAATGGGTGCCATCAGGAAAAGACGCCTGGGTATGCCGGTTGTTTTCCTCGTATATTTATAGTATTCTATTTGCAGTAGAGAGGAAAGAGATTCTATCACAAAAACACCACCGATTATTGCCAGAAATATCTCTTCCCGCAGCATTACTGCGATGATTGCCATCAAGCCTCCCAGCGCAAGAGAGCCCGTATCACCCATAAAAATCTGGGCAGGTTTGCAATTAAACCACAAAAATCCCATTAAACCGCCAAGCAGAGCACTCATAAAAACGGTGAGCTCCGCAACCTGAGGTATATAATCAAGCAAAAGATAGTCCGCAAAGATAAAATTTCCCTTCAAATAAGCCATCACAGCAAGTCCCAGAAATACTACGGCAGAAGTACCCGCTGCCAGCCCGTCCAAACCATCTGTGAGATTCGTACCATTGCTGGTAGCTACGACCATAAATACTACAAAGGGGACGAAAAACCACTTAAGATTAAGCAATAACTGGCGGAAAAAGGGGATATTGAGGCTCGTGATCTCCAGCGAGCCCGCATGATAGTGATAGAGATACAGGGCAAATGCTGCACCCAGAACAAGCTGTCCCGCTAATTTATAACGGGCAATCAGACCGGACTCATATTTTTTTACATTTTTAAGATAATCATCTATAAAACCCAGACTTCCCAGCCAGACCAGAGCAAAATAGAGGATAAGTATATATGTATTAGCCAGATCATTCCAGAGCAGAGAAGAAAACAGAGTGCCACTAAGAAAGATCAACCCACCCATACTGGGGGTACCTTTTTTTTTATCATGACCTAATTCGCTGAGGTAGCCGCTCACATCTTCACGGTAATTTATTCGTTGCGAAAATCTGATAAACAGCGGGCCAATGAGCAGAGTGAAAAGCAGGCTGGTGATAAAGGCTATCACAAATCTGAAGGTGATATACTGAATCACGTGGAAAAGAGACATACCCATTATGCGAGTATCATAATATGATTGCAGCATTATGATGAACATTGACTATATATATATCCTGTTTCTTATTTTAAAATTTTTTATTTATTTCTGGCGCTTTGTTTTATGCAATTTCCGGCAAAGATTTTCTACTTCGCGGAAATTGACTTTGCCGCTGCCCATTAGAGGAATATCTTTGATAATATAGATATCTCTGGGAACGCTGATTGCCGGTAATTCCTTTTTTAATTTATGGATAAGGTCCTTTGTATTGATTTCTGCGGAATCAATTGCCGCTACTATCTGATAACCTTTTATCTCATCGGCAATACCCACCGCACAGCAATTGACGTCCTCAGGCAAAAGCCTGCTCATGACATCTTCCGTCCGCGCTAGTGAGACCATCTCACCGCCCACTTTTATAAAACGGCGCAATCTCCCTTTATGCCAGATATAGCCAGCTTTATCTATCATTGCCATATCACCGGTATCATACCAGCCATTGCGTATATGAAGGCTGGTATCTTCTACATCTCCCAGATAACCCTTCATCACCAGATCACCCTTCACCAGCAATTTGCCGGTCTTTTCTACCGGTAATTCCTCACCTGTAACCAAGTCTATCACTTTCACACTTACTTCCGGGATAGGCTTGCCTATGCTGCCGGGCATATAGTTCTCATAGGTATTCACTGAGACTACAGGGCTGGTTTCGGTAGTGCCGTAGCCTTCCAGGATTTGAACATTATGATTATGAAGGTAATTTAGTCTCAATTTTTCGGGAAGTTTATCTGCACCGGTGATTGCCAGCCTCAAGGAGGCAAAATCATTTGGCACCGCCTTTTTCAGGTAGCCGCTGAAGAATGTAGGAGTGCCCACCAGGACAGTTATCTGGTGCTTCTTAATGGAACTCACAATGGTTTTATAATCCAGTGGATTAGCAAAAGTGATTATGCTGTAGCCTTTCAATAGCGGCAGCCAGAATGTGGCTGTGAGCCCAAAAACATGGAACAGCGGCAGTGTTCCGCCAAATATCTCATCACGTTTCATGCCCAGATGGTCGGGAATAACCCGCACATTATGCCAGATATTCTTATGCGAAAGCTGCACCGCTTTGGGGTCTTTTTCACTCCCGCTGGTAAAGAGGATCACACAATTATCTTCTTCATGTCCCTGATGGACAAATTTTGCCAGAAGCGATAACGGCAATTTACTTATCAGTGCTGCTTTAAGTTTGTCAGATGTACTAATCTTCTTTAAAATGTCCTCTATATAGATAAAATAAGGCTGTTCGTCAAGATTAAGCTTATTTAATAAGCCACGGCTAGTAAGCACATTTTTCACTCCGCAGAGATTTTGGGCATAATGGCAATTTTCTATGGCTCCGGTGCTGTAATTTATCATAGCCGGCACTTTTCCTGCCATCAGGGTCGCCAGCGTAGAGATATGGCAGCCAGCGGTGGTGGGGATCATGATGCCGAGATAGTTTCCCGGCACATGTTCCAGATAGGATTTTAATATCAGAGACGCAATAAGAAGCCTTTCGTAACTATATTCGCTATTTGTGAATGTATCGTAAATTGCTGTTTTCTTGCCCTGTTTCTTTGCCTGGGCAATAAACCGGTTTTGTAATAACATTATTTCTCCCCTTATTTGCCTTGCTTTCTACGTTTGCGACAGATTTGCTCAACTTCTCGGAAATTTACCTTGCCGCTGCCCATTAATGGTATGTCTTCTACTACATAAAATTCCTTGGGTACAGCTATGGAGGGCAATTGCTTCTTCAATTCATGAAGCACATGCTTGCGGTCAAAATCACCGGTAGCCACTGCTGCCACTACATCGGCACCTTTTGTGGGATTAGGCACATCCACTACGCAGCAATACACGCCTTCCGGCAGTAAAGCAGTTAGTAATTCTTCTGTCCGCACCAGTGAGACCATTTCACCACCTACTTTCACGAACCTTTTTAATCTACCCTTATGCCATAAAAATCCCTGCTCATCAAGCATTCCCATATCTCCGGTATCATACCAGCCGTTTCGGATTCGCAAAGCAGTCTCTTCCAGATCACCCAGATAACCTTTCATCACCATCTCGCCTTTCACGAGTACTTTGCCAATCTTTCCAGCAGGCAATTCCTCTTCTGTTACTGTATCTATTATCTTTACTCTCACTCCCGGGATGGGTTTACCAATACTGCCGGGTCGATAATCTTCAAAAGTATTCAGCGAGATCACAGGACTTGTCTCTGTGGCGCCATAGCCCTCCAGAATCTGAATATTGTGCTCGTTTAAATACGTAAGCCTCAGCTTTTCATTGAGCTTATCTGCACCTGTAACTGCGATGCGTACGCTGTCAAAATCTCCCGGCTCACATTTTTTCAGATATCCGGCAAAGAAAGTAGGCGTGCCGATCATTACTGTGATTTTATGCTCGCGGATTTTTTCACAAATCAATTTATAGTCCAAAGGATTGGCAAATGTTACTATAGAAGTGCCCATTAATAGCGGTAGCCAGAAGGTAGCTGTGAGACCAAATACATGGAAAAGCGGTAAAGTGCCGCCAAATATCTCGTCCTTTCGCATTCCTGCATGATCCGGCAATTCTCGCACATTATGCCAGATATTGCCATGCGTAAGCTGAACTGCCTTTGGGTCTTTCTCACTACCGCTGGTAAAGAGGATCACACAGGTGTCATCCATATTCCCGCGATGGAGATAGTTACGCAGTATCTTGAAAGGTAACTTGCTCTGTATTGCTGCCGAAAGCTTCTCGATCTTACTAACCTGAGCAAGAATATCTTCAATATAGATCATCTCGCCCAAAGGCTCAAGATTCAATTTTTGCAGTAATTTCTTACTGGTGATAATAGTCTCAAAACCACACTTTTCCTGAGCATAAATGCTGTTTTCAATCGCTCCGGTGCTGTAATTGATCATCACAGGAATCTTGCCGGACATCAAAGTGGCTAAAACTCCCAGATGACATCCTGCAGAAGTGGGCAACATTATTCCCAGATATTTGCCCTCTATTCTGTCAAACCGATTTTTTAAAATCAAAGATGCTATCAGCATGAGACTGTAAGTATAAGTTTTACCCGTCGCCGTGTCTATCACCGCTGTCTTTTTATCCTGCACCTTTGCCATTTCTACAAATCTTGTATGGAGCTGCATAATCCCCCCAGTTTTTTATTTTCTCGCTCGGCAATTTTTGAATGTGCAGGCTTTCGCTGTCAAGAATAATGAATCTTATTCAGTATTTTTTCCCTGATAATCTGGTGCTGGAAAGAGGATTCGAACCTCCGACCTACTGATTACGAATCAGTTGCTCTACCGGGCTGAGCTATTCCAGCACAAGAGCAGATTTTTTTAGTGCTCACACGCAGTCAAGTTTTTTTAAGAGCCCCTGGCATACCCCCGAAATTAATTCGAAAAG
The DNA here is from genome assembly GCA_964604155.1 of uncultured Candidatus Cloacimonadota bacterium. Classification (GTDB taxonomy): domain Bacteria; phylum Cloacimonadota; class Cloacimonadia; order Cloacimonadales; family TCS61; genus Stygibacter. The sequence goes on from CAZRXY010000094.1 coordinate 16,928, forward strand.
TGAGAATAATGATCAAGTAAACAATTAGTAGTTACCATTGCGAAGGTCTAAAGACCATTCGAAAGGTAACTTAGATTGTTGATAATCTCCCAACTGAGACCTCCCGGATGTGCGTTAGCTCTCCGGGATGGTCGACCAAGGATAATACAAACTAATACTTTATTTCCCAGTTAATTAGAACTACGATAAATTCAAAAAACAGGGGGATGCCTGTTTTTAAAAGCCGGCTGCCGGTAACATTAAAAATTATTCCAGTGCCAGGTTACCTGAGTTTACTGGCTACAGGGCTAAAAAACTGCTTAAATTGTCAGGATAAGAAAAAATGATAAATAGTAAGAAAAAAATACTTGCAAAAGAAAACGGCTGATTTATAAATTGGATCGGCAAAGGAGGCAATATGCGTTTTGTGATATTTCTTGTTTTATGTATTATGTCTTTCTCATTATTCTGCCTTGGTTTTGAGGCAGCAAACAGTATCTATTACAAATATGTGCTGATAGAGGACTTTGATAATTTTCCACCGGATTTGCAATCATGGAGTTCCTGGGATATAGAGCCCGATGCCTGGAATTTCACTCATGATTTTGGTTATAACGGCAGTTCTTCCGCCTTGCATATAACCGGTAATACCGCTAAACTGATGAAATTTTATCCGATAACACTGGAGGCAGGCGATGTCTGGCAGGCAGCTATTTATCTGGAATCCGCAGGAGATAAGATATGCCTCGGTTTTTGTGATGATTTCAATGTGCTGTTCTATTCGATTGCAGGAAATGAACTGCTCGATATAGAAGAATACGTCACCTGTTATCAAGGCGTGTATTCACTTGGACAGTGGCACGAGATTAATCTACCCGTAGGCGATGACTGGCTGGCTCGCTTTGATTATCTGCCAAGGCTAAAGGGGATAATATTTCTCAATGACCGCAGCACTTATTACGGTGAAGTTTATTTTGATGAGATCAAGAACATGACGGTGTTACTCCCCAATCCTCCTGCAGTTAGTATAAATTATGAGATCATCAATCAGGAGATAGGGCGAGACGGATCGCGGGAAGTGCAGGCTTATTTCAGTGCCTTAGTAGATGATGCCGATTCCGATGAATTCACCTTTTTCTGGCAGATGGGAGACAGCACTAATGTGGAAGAGGAAGAATTTGAATACATCTACACAGCTTATGATGACCACCTCTATACCGTTTCTCTCACCGTAACTGATGATACGGGACTGGAAGGTTATGCTTCATGTCAGATAGCAGTAGAAGAGGGCGAAACCAGCTTCCCATTGACGGTAAATTTCACAGGGGATATTGTCCTCGCTCGTGGAATTGAGACTATTATCAATTACCAGGGATACGAAGTATTATTTGATCCCACTATGGAGATACTGGGAAATGCCTCCGATATCACAGTTGCCAATCTGGAGTGTCCTCTCACTACCTCGAATAATCATCACCCCACTAAAACTATTTATTTTAAGGGCAATCCAAGCAATGCCGAAGCTCTCAGCTATGCCGGTGTGGACATCGTTACTCTGGCAAATAACCATATTCTGGATTATATGGAGGATGGGATCATTGATACTCAGGCAGCTCTTGATGAACAGGGTATCTTATACTCCGGTGCTGGATTAAATTCCTACGAGGCATATCGTCCTGTGATGCTTAACCGAAAGGGTGTGAACCTGGCTTTTCTGGCATCTTCAGACCGCACAGGACAGTATAATAACTATCAGCCATATCTTAATGCAGGTTATGATAAATCAGGATTTGCCTATCTCACTAAATACTATATGCAGAAGCAGATAAATGAGGTGAGGGGGGTGAGTGATCTGGTGATCATGGAGCTGCATTGCGGCAGCGAGTATTCCACAGAGCCCAGCTCTAATTATGACAGCATCCCCGATGACTGGTTTCTGGAGCCAGACCCCGAAGATGAAGAATACACCTGGCGATTGGATGTCCCACAAGCCTGGGACCGCGAGTATCGACGCTTTGCAATAGATGCCGGAGCAGACTTAGTGGTCTGTCACCACCCCCACATAATCCAGGGATTTGAAATCTATGAAGGGAAATTGATTGCTCATTCTCTGGGAAATTTTATCTTCGACCTCTCATATCCGGAAACATTCCCCAGTTGCATCCTCTACAGCGAAATTAATGAACAGGGATTTAATAGATTCTACGTGAAACCCTGCTATATAGACGATGATATCACGGTACCCGCCCAAGGTGAACTGGGACTTTATATCTTAGACTACCTGGCTCACAAATCCAAAGAGCTTAATGGCTATCTTTTTGTGGACCGCCAAAATATCCAGGCAGAGATCATTTTAGATACTCTCTCCATGCCGGTATATTATCACGGCTTTGTTGAGTATTCTGACCTGGAATACAGAGATGATTACTACCAGACTGGACCTGTAAGGCTCAGAAAGGCAGGCTCAATATCTACACTGAATGCCATCGATGAAGGTGAGATTTGGGAATTTAGATTAGGTCGCGAGATTGTCTACCATGGCAATTTTGAACCCGAAGGCTGCACTGAGTGGGATATCAATTCTTCCAGTGAATGGCTGACAACCGAAAACCCCTATCAAGGTGATCATAGCCTCTGCATAGAATTAAGCTCCTCCGCCGGTGATAATATTATCACGAATCTGGAAGGACGCATTAAAATATATGATGATATTGATTACTCCCTGCATGGCTATATCCGCACAGAAAATACTTATGATACCCAGGTGCAGATTCGCACCTATTATGCCAGAACCGGCGGAAACTATATAAACATGTACGGCACTCCGGGCGTGCACGGAGATAATGACTGGCTTTATGTGTGGGCAGACCTGCCACCGCTTGAGGTTAATGAACGCTATATAGATTACCGCTGCACCACATATCCTCCGCAATCTGGTGTGAGCCGTGCCTATTTTGATAACGTGGGCTTGATCGGCTGGGGTGAATGGCAATCTATTGACGCCCTGCCTGTCAATATAGAAAGCCCAAACGAATACTACTATATTGAATTGCGAACTCCTGATGAAATTGAAAATGTCCGCTTTTCCTATATAGAAAAAAATTACGGTTTTATTCCCAGAACAGATTACCAGTATGCCAGCGATATCCATAATTTGGCAGTATTGCATGAAAACTTCCCCAATCCTTTTAACCCCGAGACAAAATTTTCTTTCACGCTCAATTATCCGTCTCATTCCGCTGCCATTGATATCTATAATATCAAAGGTCAGAAGGTGAACACTCTTAATGTGGATATAAGCCGCGGTGCCGATAATTATAGTGTGATCTGGCAGGGAGATAATAAAAGCGGGAAACGCGTGAGCAGTGGTGTCTATTTTTATCGTCTATCAGTAGATGAACTGCCGGTTTCTCAAGGAAAATGCTTATTACTCAAATAATGTGAGGTGATTATGAAAAAGTATGCAGTCATTTTATTACTTATTACCATCAATACTCTTTTCTGTTGCACAATCGGTGTGATCAATGGTTCTGCTACCGCTGATGGCAGACCTGTCATCTGGAAATCTCGCGAAGCGGGGATAAATGTGCAGATGATGTATGAAGATAACTATTTTTATCAGTATATAGGCTCCGGAAACAGCGGCTCGGAGTATATTTGGATGGGTATGAATGAAACCGGTCTGGCAATTGCCAATGCTATTGCCGGCGATCTGGATAGATTACCCGGAAATGGCGATTGCATGCTTCAGGCATTACGTAACTATGCCACTATCGACGAATTTATCGCGTTTTTAGATAGCACTAATGTAACCGGACGCGAAACGCAGACAAATTACGTGATGATGGATGCCACCGGAGCAGCAGTAGTACTGGAAGTGGGCACTACAGAATACTGGGTCTATAATACAGCAGATACGGAATATGGCTTTCTGGTGCGTGATAATTTCTCCTTTGCCGGCGGAGGCACCACAAGTACTAAATATGAATTAATGAACGCAGTGCTGGAAGATCTGGCTCAGGCAGGACCAATCGAATGGCAGGATATCTTCCCTCAGATCATCAGAGACTTTTACGACGAAAACCATAATCCGCTGCCGGTCCCCTTTGAAGACAGATGGGATGTTAATTATCCCTATGGCTATCTCCCCGCTACATACAGTAATTCCGGTCTTAGTAACAGCTCCGTGGCATTAATGCACGGCGTTACCCCGGGTGAACCCGCCTGGTATAGCATAATGTGGACAATTCTCGGCACGCCTACCTGCGGAATTGCCCTGCCATACTGGTCTGTATGCCCCATGATACCTCAACCCGCTGCAGGAAGTCCCACCGTTCCGCTCACCTCACTCGCTACCCAGATCAGACAATTGATCTATAATTCCACACCGGCTACCTGGGCAGATTCCTGGCTCCTGAAAAATGATCAAGGCACCGGATTCTGGGACCTTATTCTGGATATGGAACAGGAAACATTTTCTCAGATCAATAACCTGCGTCAAGAATGGCTGCAAAATCCACCTGCCATAAATGACTTGCAGATATTGGAAAATACAATTTGTAATAACAGCTTCCAGACGGTACAAAACTGGCAGCCGGAAATGGATTATACACCCTATTTTTCCTGCTATCCCATAGAAGGCGAAGCTCCCCTTACTGTCCAATTCATAGATAACACACACCACGACCCTGATTCCATTGCCTGGGATTTTTATGCTGATGGCGTGATAGATACTCTGATTACAGATAATATAGGGGAAGGGGCAAATTGGATTTATCAATTGCCAGGCTCATATTCCGTTCGCTCTTATGCCTGGCACGGTGAACAGATGGATTCTCTTTTCATAGAAAATGCCATCACAGTCCATTATCCGGCTATTGAGTACCTCGCTGCCTCCACAGATACCGTGATCTGTCTATTTGAAGAGCCCTACTACCAGGCTTTTTATCTCTATAATATCTCAGATTATCCCGTGGAATTACAGGAATTTTATTTTGCTCCCCTTGCCGGCTACGAAAATCCTCATGGAACACTGTTTTTCTGGTATTTCGCTGATGAAAATCCGGAGTTTCCTTTCACTCTCGCTGCAGGTGATTCCTGCCAGATAATTATTCATCCCGTAATGCCCACCCGTGAATTCTGGGGCGAAACATTAATCATCGCAGCAGACCTGGATACACTCCAAATCCCCTGCCTCTATGATGAAAATCTCTGGAATGATAAAGATCATAACCTTATCGAACAACCTGCTCAATTTCTTGAAAATTACCCTAATCCCTTCAATCCCAGCACAAAAATCTCCTTTTATCTCAATCAACCCGGCAATATTGATCTATTTATCTATAACCTGAAGGGGCAATTAGTGAAATCGCTGCCTCAGGGATATCTGGCTAAGGGAAATCACTCTCTCTCCTGGCAGGGAGATAATAACCAAGGTGACCCGTGCAGCTCCGGTATCTATCTCATCGCCCTAAGCGCCAATGGCAAAACTCAGCTATCCCGTACCTGCCTCCTGCTTAAATAAATGCTCTCTCATTAAATCAGCCCAGAATATGATATTTATATAGTACAGATAAATTAATGCACTGCAATAAAACGCAGTGCATTTTTCTGTATATTATTCTTACAGGCAAAGACCCCAATATTCCCCAATTCTGCAAGCCTACTTATTTTTACCCATCGTAATTGTCTCATAAACCTCGTGTTATAACGCCTTACGGCTTAAATCAGTTTAATTAATAGAGGTTCTGCCCTTTTGTGGTTCTGCCTTGAGCGGGCATGGACGGGGCTGGAGCGGTCGGGGTAGGGTGTCATTAGACCCCGAGCTAAAGCACAGGGGCTACTCACTCATTTTTCAATAACTATTTCAGCAATTATCAAGCTGAGAGCGAGGGTTAATTTCTTTCCCACTAATGCGGGAAGAAATTTTAATTAAGAGTATTGACATCAGGGATTGGGGAGGAAACTTTGTTACGAAAAGGAAAATGCGGGTGAAAATGAAGAAGATATTAATGATGATGATGGTATTTGTGGTGGTCATATTATTACATGCGGATCCGCCATTGGGTTATTATGACGGCACTGCTGGTTTGATGGGGCAGCAATTGAAATCGGTGTTGCATGATATCATAGATGATCATGTGGAGCATTCCTATAATGCTCTGCGGGATTACATTTTACCTTATACGGATGAGGACACGACGAATCCTGATAATGTGATATTGCTTTATACTGGCTGGTCACTTCCGGTATCGGAATTTGGTGGTGGAGTCAGCGAATGGAATCGCGAGCATGTGTGGGCTAAATCGCATGGAGATTTTGATAATAATCCGCCGTGTGGCACAGATGCTCATCATATCAGGCCCACAGACGTGAGTGTAAATAGTCGCAGGGGCAATCTTGATTTTGATGATGGTGGGGAGCTATATATAGATGGAGATGGCAATACCTGGTGTTATTATGATTCAGACAGTTGGGAGCCGCGAGCAGAGGTGAAGGGAGATGTGGCGAGGATGATTTTATATATGGCAGTGCGTTATGAGGGTGATAGTGGTGAGCTTGATCTGGAGGCAGTTGATGATGTGAATACTTATCCAGCGCCTGAGCATGGCAAATTAAGCACCTTATTGGAGTGGCATATCATGGATCCGCCGGATGACTGGGAAATGCGGCGAAATGACCGGGTATTTGAATTTCAGGAAAACCGCAATCCCTTTATAGATCATCCTGAATTTGTTTCACGCATCTGGAATAATACCGCAACTGATATGGTGGCAATACAAAATTTAACTGAGATTAGAGTGTATCCCAATCCTTTTAATCCGCTAGTGCAATTGCAGGGATTTCTGCAGAGCGAAAGTGATTTGAGCATAAGAGCTTATAATGCCAGGGGTGAATATCTTCAGACGATATATAGAGGAAAAAGGAGTGCTGGAGTCTGGCAATTTGATTGGGATGGTGCAGCTTATGCGAGTGGAATATACTTTTTATCAATCCAAAGTGGTGAAGAAGCCTATATAAAAAAAGTAAATTTACTGAAATAAACAAAGGTTTTGTTCAGGAAGAGGGTTCTTCCTCTTCGTCGATATCATCATCAGTATCAAATTCGTCTATACCCAGGATATCGGCAGAGGCTTTCACGGGCAGTTTATCAAGTCCTTTAAGTTTCCGGTTCATGACGCGGGTGCGTCTTTCGGATGCTTCGATAGTATTAGATACGGTTTGCACCTGAGTTTTAAGTTTAGCGAGTACTTTTTCAAAATTTCCAAATTCTGTTTTAACAGCGGCAAGAATACTCCAGACTTCGCTGGCGCGTTTTTCTATAGCGAGCGTGCGGAAGCCCATCTGCAGGCTGTTTAGAATAGCGGAGAGCGTAGTGGGTCCTGCGAGGACGATACGATAGTTTTGCTGCAGCTTTTCAAGTAGACCCGGGACACGGAGGACTTCGGAATACAATCCTTCAGTGGGCAGGAACATAATAGCAAAATCTGTAGTATATGGTGGGGCGATATATTTATCACAGATATCTTTAGCGGCTTTTTCCACGGCTTTGATAAGTTCTGCTGCCGCTTTATCGACATCAGCTTTATCGCCGGTTTCGGTGGCAATCTGGATACGGTGATAGCTTTCCTGAGGGAATTTGGCATCGATAGGCAGCCAGCAGATATCCATATCATCAAGTTTTCCGGGTAGTTTTATGGCAAATTCTACGGTAAGGCTTTTGCCGGGCTGCACCTGAACATTCTGGCTGTATTGGTCAGGCAGAAGAGTCTGTTCTATAATAGCACCTAATTTAACTTCTGCCCAGGTGCCGCGGTTTTTCACATTGGTCAGCACTTTTTTCAGGTCACCTACGCCGTCAGCCAGGTTCTGCATTTTACCGAGTCCCTCGTGAACTCTTTCCAATTGCTCACGTACAAGATTAAAAGATTCGCCAATTCTTTTCTGCAGAGTAGATTGCAATTTTTCATCAACAGTTTCTCTCATTTTTTCGAGTTTTTCATTATTATCTTTCTGGATGAGAGCGAGCTTGTTTTCGATCATGTTTCTGTTTTCTTCGTTTTGCTGTCTGCTGTCTTTATTTAGTTCATTAAGTACATTTCGGAAGCGTTCCAGGTGATCGATCATTTCTTCGCGCATGATTTTATCGCTATCGCGGTTTTCCTGCCTGTTTCTGAACATTTCATCGTGGAGGTTTTTAGAGAGATTATCCACTTTTTCGGACAGGTTGTCATAGAGTGGATTTTCCTTTTTTTGTTTAGATTTTAGTAAGAGAATTATTGTGATAAAGATATTTATTGCGATCGCCAGAAAAATTGCATATTCCATAATTATACTCCGGTTATAGTTATTTTTTTTGCCATATTCATTATTCGGGATTGACTATCTTTGTAATAGTGTCCCAGGCAGCATCAATACCGCCAATATATTTATCTCTGAAATCAGTTTTCACGAAGATATCGGGAAAGATAGTTTTTTCATCGCTGCGGCTGCGTTTTGGTCTTTTGAACACTTTATGTGAGACACTACCTTCAATGCCGGTATGGGGGAGAGTAAAATAGAGGATGTCTCCGAAAGAGGTGGGTTTTTGTCCCATAGGCTCTCCCACAATCATACCCAGACCATTATCATAGGCGATAGTGACCATATCACCGGCGCTACTGAAAGTGCCATTACCGGTGATAAAGATGAGTTTGCCATCAAATTTGTTATTAGATTCCGGAATATAAAAGCCGCTTTCTTTGTTTCTGATAATAGAGAAATAGCTTTCCTTCATTTCCAGATCGAGGTCATAGTAATAAGGCAGTGTAGCCTCGATGCCGAAATTATTCTTGAGAACATTGAGGTAATAATTCACAGTATCGGGATAATAGTGCTGCATCAATTGAGAGAGTTTGACAGCAGTAGTGAAGGGAATAATGGGCTGTTCCAGTTTAACATGATCAAAGAACTGATTTGCCAGGATGCTATTACCTCCGCCGTTGTTTCGAAGATCAACCACCAGATTTCTGATATTATGCTGGTAGATATCAGTGAACATTTTTTCCAGAAAGATGCGGAAATCTCCGCCTGCCTGCTTGATTTGCTGGTGATACGAATCATAATCGGCATCACTCACAATACCATTAAACTGATACATTCTGGCGGTTTGCAGGTCAAGGAATTCATTAAATTGAAAATAGCAGGTACTAAGGTCTTCAATCAGTTTGTATGAGAACAACTTACCGCTATATGCGGTTACGGGGTGGGGGTGTGGCGTAAGCCAGCTCATATTAGGAGAGTTCATCAGATGCAGGGTTTCAATTTTGGATGCCCTTTGTATTTCCAGATCAAGAGAATCCTCATGAGAGATCACGCCGGAGAGCAGCAAAAAGCCTGCCAAATTCATAAGGTTTGTCAATTGATAGCGTTTCCAGTAGCGGTTTTCAGCAGAAACAAAAGAGCCGAGTCTGGTTTCCAGGCTATCAGCCATGACATTACCGAGTTTCATAACATTACTGCCTATCAGATTGATATCCAGTCCCTGATTAACATTTGAGATATAGAGTTCTTCGCCGGACCATGAGAGCACAACAGGTACTCTGAGATCACCAAAACCTTTTGCATAGTAGATTTGCGTGTGTCCGTCATTAAGCTGAGAGACAAATCTTTGCAGCATCACGGCAAATTGCTGTTTATCGACAACCAGTTCGAGGCTGCCGGCAAAGCGATTTTTTAGGTCAATGAAATCTTCTTCAGGAATAATTTCATAGAGAGCGGGGTGAGAATCTTCCAGAATCTGGCAGAGGTAAAAAAAATCCTGCTGAAAATCATTATAATGCTTCACTTTTTCCCAATTGAAATCGATAAAAAAAGCTTTGTTTTCCGCCGCTAGTGAGAGGCATAGAGTGATCAATAATATCAGGCACAGCTTTTTCATGATTTATAGGGCTGTCTATCAGGTTCTCACGAAGGGATTTTCGCGTTTTTCTTCGCCAATACGAGTTTCTTCCATGTGACCGGGCAGCACAAGGGTATTATCCGGCAGGATATATAGTTTATTAATAATTGAGTTTTTGAGTGTATCAAAATCACCATCGGGGAAATCGGTTCTGCCAATACTTCTTCTGAATAGTGTATCTCCCGAAATGAGCAGATTTTCATATAGCAGGCAGATACCGCCGATTGTATGTCCGGGAGTGTGAATAACTTCGAGTATTTTTTTGCCTAACACAATTTTATCCTTTTCATCAAGTAATCTATCCGCTGCGGGTGAGATGATATTTCTACCCATAAAACTGCTGAGATTTTTCTGGGGATCTGTTAATTTATTGGCATCAAGTTTATGGATATAGATTGGTACTTTCCAGGCATTCTGGAAAAACTCATTTCCTCCGATGTGGTCGGCGTGGCCATGTGTATTTACTATGGCAATAATTTCCAGATTATTGGTATTCACATAACTGATAATTTTTTGCAAAGGGGCGCCGGGATCGACAAGAATAGCCTTTCGGCTATCTATATCCCAAACCAGCCAGGTATTAGTGCCAAAAGCAGGCAATGTATGAAATCTCTTAAAATCCATTTATCCTCCATTATCCTATCATAAGGTTTGCCACAGTTTCCGGCGAATATTTTTCCACAAATTCCTTATTATCGAGCGAATAATTAAATCCCCAGCTAACCTCGGCGACATCACTCACATTATTATTATAACGTAAAACGATTCTGGCAGCCTGCAAAATTTCTTCATTGGTCGGTTCTTCATCTTTGATCAGAATTCCGATGGGACCGTGAAAATCTACTGCTTTTATAACAATCTCCTTTTGGGTGAGCAAAGAAAGATGCTCATTATCACTCTTGTTTCTGCCAACTACCAGCTTAGTATCATCATTCAGTCTGAAGTGCCTGCCATAATTCAAAAATCTGATATTTTGCTCATTCAGATGGTTGTGCTCGATAATATCTTTGAGCCGCCGTGAATATTTGATCTCAGTGAGCTTACAACCACCGCCCGGGCTATGAAAATCCTTTATGCCATACTCATGTGCCATTTCGATCTGCCTGTAGCGTCCCCGTCCCTGGATGTCAAGCATTTCTTCTTTATCCACCCAGCCTTCGCGGATAGGCAGGGTATCGGTAAGGTACTTCTGGCAGAGAGGTCTCACCAGCAGGTCTTTCACACCGCTCAGTTTACTTACGGCATTAATGGCGTCTTTGCGTTGGGATTTTGGTCTTTGCCCGAGTACTTCGCCGGAGATAAGGAAATCTGCCTTATATGCTTCCATCAATTCAGCCGCTTTGCGAAACATAAATCCGTGGCAATCTACGCAAGGATTCATATTTCTGCCGTAGCCATAGCGGGGATTTTTGAGAATTTTTAGATACTCGGGCAATACATTTATCACATTAAGTTTTATATCATTGGCTTTTGCCACCAGCATAGCTTTATCGGCTTCAAAAAAGGGAGTTTCAAAGAAAACGGGTGTCACCTTATATCCCAGCTTTTCCATAAGTTTCACGCTCAGGATGCTGTCTAACCCCCCTGAAAATAATGCCAGACAGGCATGTTCTTTTATCATTCATCACCTCTTATAAATTCTTTTCCTGTCAATTATCAGAGATGGTGGAATAAGTAAATGAAATTTTTATTGATATCTGAAAAAGAAGTCAAAATCAGATAATTTCAAATTTCTTGAGGTTTTCCCAGAGGATGAGAAAAATTTCTTTGACGAGATAGACAGCCGGAACGGCAAACAGCATACCCACGACGCCCATACTGTAGCCGCCGGCTACCACAGTGAGCAAGATAATCATGGGATGCATCTCCATGCTCTTACCCATCACTACGGGATAGATGAATCGGTTTTCGATAAATTGAACGATTTGTAGCGCGATAATGGCGGAGATGATAAGCATCAAAGGAGAATTTGATAGAAGTATAGAGATAATGGCAGCGACGATTCCCACTGCGGGTCCCAGGTAGGGTATCACGTTTCCGATTCCAGCCAGTAAGCCGACAACGATGGAAAAGGGCACTCCCACGATCATCATGGCAATAGAAGACATTACAGCTACTATAAGCATTTCCAGCATCATAGCTCTAAAAAAGGTTTTCAAGACAACATCAGTTTTTTCTGTAATGAGCACTGTAAGTTCGAAATAGCGGTTAGGGATCAGTGAGAAGAAGAATTTCCGGAATTTTTCCCGATCATTCAGGAAGAAAAAGCCCAGGGTGGGTATCATGAATAAAAAGGTGAAAATACTGATCACTTTGCCGGCATAATGGCTGAGGGTTTGTGGTAATTCTCCAGCGGTTTTTTGGAGATAGAATAAGAATTTTCGGAATAAATGATTAAGATCAAAAAACCCTGTTCTTTCGGAAAAATCAATAACCGGTTTAAGAAGGCGATTGAATGCTTCTACTTCAGTGATCCGGAATTCTTCTATGCTAACGCTTGACTCGGCAATTTCGGCGATTTTTTTACCCATTTCCTGGATTTGATTGATAAACACCGGGAAGACAGAAAGAGCAGTGAATACCAGTAATCCTGCAATTAAAAGATACACGATGAGAATAGAGACCAGGCGGTTTAAGCCGTTTTTTTCCATATAATCTACGGTGGGCTTGAGTATATATGAAAAAACTACTGAGCCCATGACCATCCAGAAAATACTCTTATAAAAAAGTATAGTGAGAATAATCAAAGAAATCAGCAGGATTGTGAAAACTATCTTAACCGGATTGATTTTCTTCATTACTCTGTTCTGCCTTTTTTGTGAGTTGCTCATTGTTTTTTATTAATATTTCACAGAGATAAGAACTAATGGCAGAAAGAAGCTTTACACCGGTTTTTGGGTTCTGGTGTACATATTCCTGAAAATCCTTTTTAGTCATAGCCAGCAGCGTGCTATCTTTTTCTGCTCGGGCTCCTGCTGAACGGTTCATCTCCAAAAACAGACCGATTTCGCCAAAATGTTCATATTCTTTTTTGCGTATAAGCTCTATCTCGGTGCCATTATTTTCCAAAAATATCTTAATCTCACCTTCCACAACAAAATAGAGCACTGTATGCGGGAAATTGGCTTTGTATAACATTTCACCTTTAGAAAATTTCCTACGCAGCAAGAATAAACTTATCTGCTTTAATTCCTTGTTATTTAGCTGGTTCAGAAGGTAGAAATTTTTTAAGTTAGCATAATCAGATGCTGTAGCTTGAGGATTTTTTTTAACTTCTTTCAATTTTCCTCCGGATTAATCTTTCAGGCTGATTTCCTGATCATAGCAGTATTTTTTAATTTTTCGTAAAGAGATTGTGTGATAATCTCCGGTCTGCATAAAGCCTACTTCATCAATAGGACTGTCCAGATAGTAGATAGTAACGTAATTTCCGAGATAAATAGCATCTTCATCAGACTGGCAATCTGTAACAATAAATAGCCGGTGATTTCTTCCCATCTGCAAGGCAGCGTGGAAATTGGAATTTGTGAGTTTAATGATGGATTCATTATTTTTATGTTCAAAGGCAATAACCGTGAGGCTTAGTTCGTTATTCTGACTATCCACGGCAATGAGGTCAAAATTGCTGTCATCTGCCTCAAAAACTCGGTAATTTCTGGTTTGCATATATTTTTTTGCTGCTGCAATTGCCGTTGCTCTCATAGCGGGATCGCGGCTTTCATGAATACTGCCCTTGGTGTCTGCGTGATATGGCGAAATGGCTGGAGCAGGAGGGATATCAATATCAGTATAGTGATTAAATGTTTCATGGTCTGTTTCATTCTCGCTATCTTCCACGTATTTTTTGCTGATTTCTCCTTTTTCGGGGTACTTACCGGAAATCAGTTTGATTATAGCCATAAATATGGCACCATTCAGGAGTCCATTGAGAATTCCACCAAATTGAGCATTATCAATGAGGCTGACTAATCCCAGATTACGAAGCACAATGGCTGCGACCAGTACTGCAATTGTGGATGTTTGATCTTTGAAGAGACCTTCCAGCTTCTTATATACTACAAAAAAAATCACAATCCCTATTACTTGGTTCATCGCACCACTCCTTTAGCATATCCTGAAATAAGAAGTGAAAAATACCATAAAATGGTCAAGTTAATTTCTATAATTTCTCTTAAAACTCCGAATTTTTTGTGGTTGTTTCGTAATTTCTCCTCATTATTTTCTTCATTTGCAAACCGGAGGATATAAAATTATTAAAAATATTTAAGTTTTGTATCAGTTGATTTGGCTGCATAAGATCATTTCGATAAAATCTTTTTTCCTTTGGGAACAGGGAAAAGTGTTTTTGCAGCATAGCGCTGCCGTCATCGAGCATGAATTCCGGGTGAAATTGCACACCCCAGATGGGTAGGTCTTTGTATCTAAAGGCTTGGACAGCATCAGTATTATTAGCAGCGATGATCTTAAATTCTTCTGGAAGCTTATAGATTTCGTCGTATCTTGATTCCAGAAATATTGGGTTTATAATGTTGTCAAACAGAGGGTCATTTTTGATTATCATGCTTTTGAAACCGAATTCGGGTTCTTTTGCTCTTCTGCAGCAATCATCACCTGCCAGGGATTTTGCCAGCATCTGATGTCCGTGGCAGATACCGAGTATTGCCTTATTATTTTGGACAAACATTTCTATGATGCGAAGGATTTGCGGATCATATTTTGAGCCGCTACAGGCAGAAAGCTCTGAGCCGGTAATCAGAAGGTGTGAATATTTTTTGGCACCATCCAGCTTTTGGTCAAGGTAGAGAATATCGTGCTGGATACCGGGAAAAAGCCGTTCTCTGGCGATTTTATCAAAGTAGTGTCTGCTGCTATCATCAATGATCGTATTATAGATCAGGAGCATAATCATCTCTATTATGGTAATCTTCTATTTCTGAAACAAAACTGCGATATTCTTGATCGCTGGTGAGTAATTGTGAATGCCTTCCTTGAGCAATTGCGCCGTTTTCTTTGATAAAAATAATTTCATCAGCATACTGGATAGTAGAGATTCTGTGGGAAACCACCAGAGCTCCTGTTTCGGGATAGAATTTCTTAAGAGCTTCCCAGAGCTCCATTTCGTTTTGGGCATCGAGGGCAGAAGTGATGTCATCAAGTATGAGGAACTGGGGTTTACGGATGAGTGCCCGGGCAATAGTCAATCTCTGTTTTTGTCCGCCAGAGACATTGGTTCCTCGTTCCAGTAATTCAGTTTCATCACCTGTTTCCATTTTTTTTATTTCGTTATCCATCTGAGCGGTAATCATAGCGTTTCGATAATCTTCTTCGCTGCTGTTATCTGCGGCAAAATGCAGGTTTTCTTTAATTGTGCCGCTGAATAATAAAGGTTCCTGCGGAACATAGCCAAGTTTTTCCAGATATTTTTTACGGTCTAATTTTTCTATTTCTATGCCATTAATTTTCACGCTTCCGCTATCTGGCTGCAGCATGCCAGTGAGTATCTGGATGAGGATGGATTTTCCGCTGCCGACTCCGCCTAAGAGCAAAGTGTGATGACGGGGATTAATCTTTAGGTTAAGCTTATTAAAAAGTTGAGAATCATCAAATTTAATGCTAATATTCTGCATTTCTATTGAGTTCAATTCATTGCCGGGATCAATATTACCTTTGAATCTTACCAAAGAAGTGGGAAAATCCTTGATTTCTTCCAATCTATCTATATTGACGAATGCCTGTCTGCCGGAAAGGAATAGTTGAGGCAAATCCAGCAGCGGATAGATCATCATACCCAGATAGGTATAAAAAGCCATAAAAGTACCTATCGTGATGACGCCTTTAACCGCCATTACGCCGCCGAAGATGATGACGGCGATCTGGGCAAAATATGAGATGTATTCCCAGAGCAGTGTGATAGTGGCATTTAGCTCTATAAGCTTGATTTCGGTTTGTCTGCGATGTTCCAGGGCGGCATCAAAAAAGCGGTTATATTTTTCTTCACAGGCAAAAGCCTTTATAATGTGAATTGCCGAGAAGCTCATTTCAAGCTGATCATTTATCATGCTCACGGCTCTTTGGTTATTAGCATAGCGTTCCTGCAAGGTACGCATGACGAAATAAAAAACTAATAGCATCAAGGGGAGAGGCATAAGCGAATAGAGAGTTAATCTGGCATTTAACTGAAACATAACGATAAGCATGAAGATGATACTCACCAGGGAATTGAAAGCTCTGAAGATGCCCGAGCCGAGAAACCAGGCTATTTTTGGAAAATCCGTGATATCATTAGTGAGACGGGTCACCAGGTCTCCGGTACGGAATTTTGAGAAAAATCTGGCATCCTTTTCAGAGATATAACGGAAGTAGCGTGTCCTTAGTTCAAATTCAAATCTATAATTAACCCAGGCTCTGAAGGCGGGATATAATCCCGAGATCAATTGTCCTGCACCGATAGCTGCCAGTAGCCACAGGATATTATAAATCTCGCGCATAGGTTCCGGATATTTATCTACATTTGAAGTGATATCCTTGAGTTTGTCTATGATAATTTTGAACATATAGGGATAGGCGATGGAAACAAAGGCACTCACAACAGTGAGCACAACCATGATGATGATAAATTTCTTTTGCAATTGCCATTCATCAAGTATCCATCTAATATGCTTATTCATCGTTACCCCCCGGGAATTGCAATTTAACCAGTTTTTGGTATTCATGGCATATTTTCAGGAGCTTTTCATGGCTGCCGGAGGCAATAATCTCACCGCCTTCCATATAGATTATGTTATCAGCGTTGAGTACAGAATTAAGCCTGTGAGCAATGATCACAGCAGTTTTGCCTTGCAGGAGGCGTTCCATTGATTTCTGGATTTTACTTTCAGTTACACTGTCGATAGAAGAGGTGGCTTCATCCATGATTACCAGTTCCGGGTTATAGACCAGAGCACGGGCAAAGCTTAGTAATTGTCTTTCGCCCTGAGAAATATTCTGTCCCCGCTCAGAGAGCTCTCTTTGCATTTCAGAGGATTCTGCAAATTTCTTTGCCTGGACGGCTTCCAGAGCCTGCACCACTTTTTCTTCTGAAATTTGTTCATTATAAATGCGTACATTTTCCAGCACATTGCCGGGGAAAAGGAAGATATCTTGTAAGATAAGTCCTGTTTTTTGTCGCCATTTTTTAAGATTCAATCGTTTGATATTAACGCCGTCGATAAGTATTTCGCCTTTTTGTGCCTGGTAAAATCCGCATAATAGACTAATTATAGTGGTTTTACCGCTGCCGGATTTGCCCACGAGAGCTATCTGGCTGCCGCGGGGAATTTTAAACGACACATCACGCAATACCCATTTATCACTTTCGTAGGCGAACCAGACCCGGGAAAATTCAATCTCGTGATCAAATACCGGGTGAACATTATCGCCTTCATGATAATCCTCTTTTTTAAGGTCTAAGAGTTCCTGGATTCGAGACATTGAGACAAAACTTCTTTGAACCTGCATAAAATTTTCCAGAAGTTGCAGGAGTGGCCAGGTTATCCTGATGATGTATTGTGTGAAGATTATCAGGGAGCCCAGTGAATAACTGCCATCAATTATTTTGGGGGCAAAGATCACTATCACTAGTCCCAGAAGAGCTGTATTGACGACAAAGATAAAAAACCCCTGAACGCCGTATTCCAGAAATCCTGTACGTGTTTCCAGGTCTCGTTTTTGCCTGCTGGTGATATCTATTTTTTCGCGGATTTCCCGCTGCTTATTAAAAACCTGTACAATAGGCATACCCTGGATGTATTCGGTTAGTAGAGAAGTTACCTGAGAATATCTTTCCCGCACCTGGCGGTAATATTGCACGATATACCTGAAAAACAAACCAAATGCCACAGACAGCAGCGTGAGCGGGATCAAAAACCCCAAAGCCATCATCTTACTACGTAAACTTAGAACCACAACTATTCCGATAAAAAACAGGACATTACCAATCAATCGCACAGAAAGATCAGAGAATAAGGCTCGGATGCGTTCAGAATCGTTTTCTACCCGTGCGATGAGATCGCCTACAGGTCTTTTATCAAAAAAGGAAACCGGCACTTTCATTAAGTGCTTAAATACCCGGCTTTTCAGTTCTGTAATTATTCGCAATCCCAGCCGTGATAAGATCACTATCTGTGCCCAGGTCATAAAGCCTGATATGAGAACCACGCCTACGAATAAAGCAGCATAATGCAGCATATCTACAGTATCATTCTGGGGCACGCTGAAATCTACTATATGCGCCAGTATCAAGGGGTCTAGAAGCCTGGCAATGCTAACCAGCAGCATAGCGAGAAGCCCCAGCCCAAAAAGCTTCCACTCCCGCATCAGATACGGCATCATCAGCCGCAAATTCTGCCGGAAATTCACCTGACCTTTAATTTTATCTATATCATTAAAAAACATAAAATCCAGCAATAAAAACCCATCATCACTGGCAAGAGAAATATTTAATGCTTTTCTCCTAATAATCTTAATTGTGCTTATGGTGTATGTTCAGAAGAAAAACGGGCAGCTTTGGGCTGCCCGTAATCATCACAATTTATGCAAATTTTACCAGATAAATCTACATCCTAAGTTTTTTGAAATCCTCTTTCATCCGGTTCAAATCTGCCAGCCAGTCCTCAATTTCCTGTTCGTGCTCCAGTTCTTCATTTAGTATCTGGGTAGCAATTTGATGCGTAACGTGGTCTTTGCCATTAGTGAAATCTGCCAGCTTTTTATAACGATCTATGGCACAGCGTTCGCCGGTGAGGTTCTGGTTAAGCACTATCTCTATATAGCCGTCATCAGGTGTTTCATATTTGCATTTACTCAGCTTCATCCAGTCTGCCGGAGTGAGAACCGGAGTTCCGCCTAACTGGATAATCCTGTTCACTACCAGTACAGCATGATTCAGTTCCTGGTCTGCATGTATGAGAAGCTCAGGTTCTACCTCGCTTCGCATCGGACCTTCTATCACACGGGCACCAATCCAATACTGGTAATATGCCAGCCATTCTTCACTAAGAGCTTCATTAAGCTGACTGATCAATTCCTTTACATCAAGACTGATAATTTCAATTCCTCTTTGTCCCATAATTATTACTCCTTTTCTCTTTTTGTTATTATGCTAACCAAATAAGGTTTCCATGTCAAGAGGTTTTTCTGGCACTGGCGTATCCCCGAAATTAATTCGAAAAGTGGAAATAATGATCAAGTAAACAATTAGTCGTCACCATTGCGAAGGTCTAAAGACAATTCGCAAGGTCTAAAGATCTTCGCAATGGTTACGATCAATAACTTCATAAGTTCAATATTCC